>JAZQQA010000043.1:0-3303 GCA_045628825.1 Agathobacter sp. | reverse complement strand
ATCGAAATCGATCCAGGCATTTCCTTTGGTACAGGAAAGCATGAGACCACACAGCTTTGCATGCGCCAGCTGAACAAGTACATTCGTGGCAATGCAGACTTTACACCAAGCTGGAGTGCGCCAGCTGTTCTTGATCTTGGTTGTGGAAGTGGAATTCTTTCCATTGCAGCCTTAAAGCTTGGGGCTGGACATGTTGTTGGAACTGACCTTGATCCAGACTGCATGATTAGTACCAGAGACAATATGGAAATCAACCATTTGGATCCAAGTCTTGGAACCTTCCTGGTAGGCAACCTGACTGAGGATAAGGATTTACAGGCACAGGTTGGTATGGAAGAATACGAAATCGTAGTTGCCAATATTCTTGCACCAGTCATCATTGGCATGGCGCCAGTAGTGCCACAGCATATGAAAAAGGGCGGATACTTTATTACTTCTGGAATCATTGATTTTAAGGAGCAGGAAGTAGTGGATGCCATTACCGCAGCAGGACTTGAAGTTGTTGAAGTAAACCACCAGGGTGAGTGGGTGAATGTAACCGCCCGTAAGAATTAAGGATATGTATCAGTTTTTCGTAGAAGATGAGCAGGTAACGGAAAAAAGCATAGTCATTACTGGAAGTGATGTGAATCACATCGGTCATGTGCTTCGTATGAAGCCTGGGGAGAAGATTCGTGTCAGTGATGCCAGTGGGAAAGCCTATTTTTGTCATATTGAGGAGATTCAGGCAGAGCAGGTAACTGTGGCCATCGATGAAGTGGACGAAAAGGGAACCGAATTGTCTTGTAAGATTTATTTATTTCAGGGCCTTCCAAAAAGTGATAAGATGGAGCTCATTATCCAAAAGGCCACAGAGCTTGGGGTATATGAGATTATCCCCGTCGCCATGAAGAATTGTGTCATGAAGCTGGATGAGAAGAAGGCTGACAGCAAGATTAAGAGATGGCAGACCATTGCGGAGGCGGCAGCCAAGCAGTCGAAGCGTACGGTGATTCCTGAGGTCACCATGCCGGTTACTTGGAAAAATGCCCTTGCTATGGCAAAGGATCTTGATATTGTGCTCGTGCCATACGAAAATGAGCGCGGCATGGAGGCAACAAGAGAAATTATAAGAAGCGTAAAGCCAGGTCAGTCCATTGGTATTATGATTGGACCAGAGGGTGGCTTCGCAAATGAAGAAATAGCAGCAGTAGAAGACAATATGCATCGTGTGTCTTTGGGAAGAAGAATTCTTCGTACCGAGACGGCAGGCCTTGCAACCTTGTCCATGCTGGTGTATGAACTGGATGAATAAAGCAGAATGAAGAAGAAAGAAAAGAAGGAAAGAGGACTCGCCTACAATCTGATGATTGCTGGGGTAGTGGTATTTTTCCTGGTCGGAATTGTTTGGGTTGTATGGATGATGCACTGCTCGGTGCAGAATCGTCATTTTGAAAGTACGGTATGGGTGTTTGCCAATGAGTCAAAGGCAAGACTTGCAGAATACCATGGGCAGAAGGTGCGTGTGTCAGAGGACAATGCCGTTGCACTTGGAACCATCCCAATGCGCCAGAAATACAGAGTGAAGGATAAGAATCTTACGGTACAGGATTCAGTTACCTTTTCTTTTTCTGTGCATCAAGAGATGTGGATTATGACGGTTGAGCGCCTTGATAAGAAGATGTGCCGCATCACCTTGGAAGCGGATACTTGGTATCAATATTATTTTGATGACAATGGCGAATTTGATAAGTATGTCCAGATAGCATCTCCAGAAGGCTATGTGGATGAGAATAAAGCGATAGATAGTGAAGGTAAGTAGGAACTGATATGAAAGCATATTTAGATAACTCCGCAACGACGCCTTGCAGTCAGGCTGCAACGGAGCGTATGGTGGAGCTTTTAACAGCAGAATTTGGAAATCCATCCTCTTTACACATGATGGGTGTGGATGCAGAGAATGTGATTAACACAGCCAAGAAACAAATTGCAAAGACCTTAAAGTGTCAGGAAAAGGAAATCGTTTTTACCTCTGGTGGAACAGAGTCCAACAATCTTGCAATCATTGGTTCTGCCATGGCCAATAAGCGTGCAGGCATGCATGTGATTACAACTAGTATTGAGCACGCATCTGTCAGCAGTACCATGGCCTATCTGGAGGAGCAGGGCTTTGAAGTAACCTATCTTCCGGTTGACCATGATGGCGTGATTTCCCTGGATGATCTTAAGGCAGCCATTCGACCAGATACCATCTTGGTAAGCCTGATGCAGGTCAACAATGAGATTGGCAGCATTCAGCCAATTGAGGAAGCAGGAAAGCTGATTAAATCAATGAATCCGGCAATACTTTTCCATGTAGATGCCATTCAGTCTTATGGAAAAATGGAAGTGATTCCAAAGAAGGCGAATATTGACCTGTTGTCAGTCAGTGGTCATAAAATTCATGGACCAAAGGGAAGTGGATTCCTTTTCATCAAGGACAAGACCAAGATTAAGCCGATTATTTTAGGCGGTGGCCAGCAAAAAGGCATGCGTTCCGGTACAGAAAATGTACCAGCTATTGCAGGCCTTGGAGTTGCAGCAGAAGAAATCTATACGGACTTTGATGCAAAAATGGATGCCTTATATGAGCTTCGTCAGTACTTTGTAGAGGAAGTAACAAAGCTAGATGGGGTAACCGTCAATGGAAAGGCAAGTGGCCGTGATGAGAATGGAAAGGCAATGCGTGTGACGGCACCACACATTGCAAGTGTGAGCATTGAGGGCGTAAGAGCTGAGGTTATGCTTCATACCTTAGAGGACAAGGAAATCTATGTGTCTGCAGGAAGTGCCTGCTCAAGCAACAAGCCAGCGGTTAGTAAGACCTTAAAGGGCATTGGACTTAAGAGTAACCTTTTGGATTCCACCGTGCGTTTCAGTTTTTCTGTACGCACCACCAAAGAGGAAGTGGATTATGCACTTTCGGTTATGCGCGAGGTGATTCCAATGCTTCAGAAATATACCAGACATTAGTACGAGAGGAGATTACATGTACAGCTCATTTTTAATTAAGTATGCAGAGATTGCAATTAAAGGAAAAAACAGATATATCTTCGAGGACAAGCTTGTATCCAATATTGTGTATCAGCTTAAGAGAGTCGACGGCGAATTTAATGTGCGCAAGGAGCAGGGGCGTATCTATGTAGATACCATTGGAGAATATGATTACGATGAGACCGTTGCGACTTTGCAGCGTGTATTTGGTATTGTTGGCATCTGCCCAGTAATTCTCATTGATGATAACGGTTTCGATGATATGGCAGCAGAGGTGATTAAGCATATCGA
>JAZQQA010000042.1:0-10166 GCA_045628825.1 Agathobacter sp. | reverse complement strand
CAATCACAAGCATCACGATAACCATAAGAATTCCCGCTTGCAAGAAGTCACTTCCGAACATCAAGGTCATTCCGATGACTGTCGCAGAATACACATGACGGCTTGGGAAGGATCTGCCCTTGGTGTCCTTTGGGATTCCTGGCCCCACGCCGTAGAGTTCGTAAGGTCTTGGCTTATTTACGGCTGCACGGAAAATAGATAGTACTACAAACCCTGCCAGGGGGATCACTACCTGTGGCACAAGCATGTAATCGCGCATCATAAAGCTATAACAAAGGAGTGCGCCATATACAATCACCACAAGCCATGTACTGGCCTTGCTTGAAATCGCAAGGACCTTCTGTAGCCAAGGCGTGTCTCCTATATATTCCATTCGATCCGCATAGCGGCTTGGTTCATCAAATCGGTTCATAATTAGTCCTCATACAACAAGTGTTCCAACAGGAACAGGAAAAATCGACAGTTACTCTCTCCCGCGCGAAGCAGCGCCATAAGGTTGGTAAGTACATAGCTACAAAAGGCATCTTCATTGAGTTCCATATTCCAGATGGAACGATTCACTCTAGGGTCTGCCATGAGTACCGTCTTAAGCATGCGTAAGGAGGTTGCTTCCGAGCTCCTTCCACTCATCTCCATAAGCCAGCTCTTGTCCTGCTTAGCAAGTCTTCCGTATAAGAAACTGTAATACTGCTCAAGGAACATGGTAAATCCCATGCCTGGTCGCACCAGCTTCTCCTGGTCGCACAAGGCATTGTCCCAGAAACGCTCTGCTGCCGCTGCAATCACGGCGTCCTTATTGCCATAATAGTTATATACAGATCCTATGGCGATGCCACAGGCACTGGCGATTTTGCGGATACTAACCTTGTCTACGCCTTCCGCTAGCGCAATCTCCATGGTCTTATCTAGTATTGCTTCTTTCGATGATACACGATGATTCATCTTCTTCTCCTTCGGGGACGGTCCTTCTGCCACGGGGACGGTCCTTTTGCCACGGGGACGGTCCCCACGATTCGTTTTGAACAAAGTTCATTATACAACAAAAAAATCCCCGGGACAATGTCCCAGGGATTGTCGCGTACAATATTTACTTTCCTTCGTAAGCTACAACAGATCCAACAGCGTAGTCCTTAAGAACTTCACGTCCGTTAAGTCCTGAAAGCTCGATTAAGAAAATCATCTTAGCTACTTCACCGCCAAGCTGCTCTACTAAGTGAGCTGCTGCCTTCATAGTACCACCTGTTGCAATAAGGTCATCTACAAGAACAACCTTCTGTCCTGGCTTGATTGCATCCTTATGGATTTCGATGGTTGCTGTGCCATACTCAAGATCATAGGTCTCTGATACAGTCTCACATGGAAGCTTTCCAGCCTTACGGATCAGTACGAATGGCTTGTTAAGAAGGTAAGCAATTGGCATACCAAAGATGAATCCTCTAGACTCAGCACCTGCGATTACGTCGCACTCAACGCCATCAAGAAGCTTTACCATCTCATCGATTGCAAGCTTAAGTCCCTCAGCGTCCTGAACAACACTGGTTACATCACGGAACATGATGCCTGGTTCTGGAAAATCAGGAATGGTTCTAATATAATCTGCTACTGTCTTCATAATTATTGTCCTCTTTTCTTATATCACTTTATCACAGCGCCTTCATCTGACGCTTACGCTCATACATTTTTGAGTCCGCAATCGAGTATACCTCATGCGGGTTGTCCTTGGCAAGTCCTGATGCAATTCCCCAGGCTCCACCAAGCACAAATGGCTCTCCTGATGTGTCATTAAACTGTTCCACCTGGTGGCACATATCATCCACATACTTCATGACCTTCAGTTCCTCGGTCTCTGGGAGAATGGCAATAAACTCATCTCCACCCATACGGCCGACTGTGGCACTATTAGGAAAAGCCTTTCCAAGAATCTTCGCGAAGGCTACGAGTGCACGGTCTCCCACCTCGTGGCCATAATTATCATTGATTTGCTTAAGCCCATTCATATCAAGGCTCACAATTACATAATCCGTTGTGAGCTGGTCCATAACCTCATCACACTTACGACGGTTGGCAAGCTCGGTGAGCTCATCCATATAGGCAAGGCGCTGCAACAATTCCTGCTGTGCTACCTGTACCAGGTCCAGACGAATCTGCTGGCAAAAATCCACAAACAACGTCACAACGATAATAAGTGCCGCAAACTCAATGGTACTCTCATAATGATTGCCGCTAAAGCCAACCAGATACTTTGCCAGATTGAAGCGGATGACTTCCAAAAAGGCTGCCAAAAATGCAATAGAAAAACCAACTGCAATACTGCTGATTGCTTTCTTTTTCTTGATTTCTACATATGCAACAAATAGTGCAAGGACGAGTGCGAGTACAATCATCACATGCTCAGAAGTAACAAAGCGTGGGAAGTGCGCAATATTTGTGGTATGACACACGAAAATGGTAACAACCTGAACCACGTTAATTCCACATACGATGTGATAATAATAACGCATCCACTTCGGCGTATCCTCACTCACAATGGTGTCCCTAAAATATGCAAGGAACGGCGGAATGATTAAGAAGAAGGAGATATACTCCATATACACCTTCACGCGAAGATCCGTTGCAAAAAGAGAAATCAAATCACTATTACATAAGGTCCATGCGCCAACGCAAATAGAAAATGCTGACACGCAAAATACCTTAAAGAATGCACGGTCCCTGTACATCATAAATACCGATACCAACGTACCAAGGATTCCAAACATAATCAAAAACAGAATAATCGCCAGATTGATTCGATTGTGGCTTGCTTCCGCCTGAATCATATTGGTTCCGTCGCGAAGCTTCATGGCTGGCAGGCCCTCAAAGGCATTATCCTCTGTGACTAAAAACTGAATGGTCAGCTGCTTCCCCACATAATTGTCTGGAAGCTTAATATAGTTATATCCATAGCCCAGTAGCTGATTCTTCTCGTACATCTCATGGCCATAACTATATACTAATACGTCATCCACATATGCATCCACTACCGAATGCACCGAATAGCACTCAAGCACAGCGTTAGGAATATAAAGGTCCTCTGTCATCTGATGGGTCATCGTAAGCACATCTCCGCGATTTTGCATGCCAAAAAGCGTGCTTCCCATGGATATATCTTCAAAGACCTCATCCTTAGCGGTCACCGTCCATCCATCATCCACCATGATCAAAGTTTCCGTAGAATACTCAGGTCCAGTAAAATGATAGATTGGAAATGCAAGCGCAAAAACAACAAGCAAAGCGCATAACGACTTTACCAGGGATGACCATTTAATTTTCTTACGTTCGCCTCTTTCTCGTCTTGCCATAGTTCCCCCATATAGCTACTTTACCTTACGATAGTCTCCTTCTATAACAACAACATCCTCCACCGTAAGGACTCCCTCTTTTACCGTAAAACGAATATCATACCCAGCAAAGGCCATACCATACACGTAATCCTCCTGCTTGTTATAGGCAGCTCTTGGATCCTGTGCCAGCACCTCCCATGCCGCTTGTCGCTTTTCCTCCGGAAGCCTTACGAGCAGGTCTTCTGGAAAAATCACTTCGATTCCATCCTCCTTATGTGCCTCTCCAAATCCCCCCCTGGCATCTGGATGCGCATCTGCATAAGGTAAATACGGTTTGATATCATAAATCGGTGTGCCATCTAATAGATCTGCGCCACTCACCACGAGAATTGGCCCTAGCTTCTCATCCATACGAACCTCAAGCAGTTCCACAGAAGAAAGCCCCAGGGAATTCGGGCGAAATGGAGATCTGGTAGCAAATACACCACGCTTCTCCTTTCCTCCTAGGCGAGGTGGTGTCACCGTAAGGGAGACATGCTCCCTTTTGGCTTTGGAGAACTCCCATATCAACCAGAGATAGGAAAATTCCTCAATGCCCTTGATTGCATCTGGATTCCGATAAGCCGGCTCAAATACAATTTCTCCTCTTAGATTCTTTACAAGTCCACTTTGTCTTGGAATCCCGAATTTATCAGGGAATTCCGTGTGTATTCTCGCAATAATTTCCATAGTCTTATTATATCATCTACGCCTGCAAAAAGGAAGAACCTCCTGTTTTTACTGGAAATTCGTCTCATATATCTTGTAAGCCAAAGCAGCGTTTCCAAAATCCATCACCACACACCCCAGGTGCGTTTCCGAATCCCAGTCGCTAAGAAGTAACTGCTTATTGAGTTTGCGGGCAAAGGTATATGGATGTCCATAAGGCAGAGTTCCCTTGGTGCTTAAGAAATTGATGCACAGAGTTTCCTGTGGGTCTAGTCCCTGCGTCTCCTTTATGCCCTTTTCAAAGGCTGTCCACTTGTCCTTGGCACCATATTCGTAGCGGTCCTGCACATAGGTTGTAAGCTCTTCATTCTCCCATGGCTCAGAAGCAAGTGACACATCCGCATGTCCATTTTGCTTGCCCCAATCTGCTTCCAGTCCTGCCTCGCTGCCGAGCCCAGCCTCATCCTCATAGCGGCGCACCAGAATCATTTTTCCTCTGGCCTCTCCCAAGGTCGGGATGGTGTCTGTAAGTAGCCATCTGTCTGGATTTTCTGCGATATAAGAATCTAGTAACTCCTGTACCTGCGCAATTTCCCAGTCCCCATGCTCGTGCTTTACCACAAAAAGGATGGTCTCACTTGGATGCTCCTCTAAGAACATGTAGCACTCACTCAGGACACGGTCCAGATATAAGGTCTGGCTCCAAGGAAATGCACCTGTCTTACAGTTGGTGAATCCATGCACCATGGCGAAGGCGTCCTCGCAATACTGCTCGTCATCCCCCAGACGAATGTCCAGATAGCGGTAGCCATCCCGCAGCTGATGATAGATATCCTTGCCCTGACACTTGGAGAAAAAGGATAGCTGCACATACTTGGTTGCACTATCATGAGTTCCTGGAATATTGATTTCCGAAACCAACAGTTCATCGGACAACTGCCCCATCCAGTCCACCGGGTAGGTGTTATTCCCTTTTGCCCCCTTTGTATTGTTTTCAAAAAAAGTAAGACAAGTCGCCCCTAAACACAGCACCAAAATCGCTAGTACAAAGGCTCCTAGCCCTTTCAAAATCCCCTTCATCACTTTCTTCATACAATCCCCTCAAATATTTATAATTCCCTGCGAAGCCCCTTTGGATAGTGGTTCTTCACCTGGCCTCCCGCGAATTTGCCCCAGCCAGCGGAGTAGCCGTCCACGCACACAAGACCCCAGCCTTTTCCACTTCCAACCAGTTCTTCTCCTTCGACATAGAAGGATTCTCCACGGAAAAATGATCGTACTCTTGCATCCTCCAAGGACAGATTCGCATAGGTTACGGCATCCTCTTTTTCCATGGCAAGTGCCAGCGCATGGCTTGGATCCAAGCGGTTCTTCTTACACTCTCCGATGTGAAGACCTGCACGAAGCACACGAAGGCCCGATAGTCCCACATAGGTATCTGGAAGGCGATAGAGCTGGTCTCCAAACAGCACAAGCTTGCCTGCGATGATCCAGTCCGCCAATTCCTTCTTAAGGCAAGGCAAGAACTCATCCAAAGCGGCTGCTGCATCCTGACTCAGTCCATACTTGCCAGCACCTGCTTTTCCTGCCTTTCCCTTGTCCTTATTTCCTTTATTTTTCTTACTCTTCTTATCTGTGCTCTCTTCTGCCAGCGTCCCAACAGCCCCCGCTCCAGTGTCCACAATCTTCCATGGTTTCTCCCACTGGAATGCTGGAGAAGCATCTGCACTTTCCCACGTTGCATTCTCTCCACGCTTCATAAGCACCGCAACAAAGTGTCCCTCTCCGTGCAGCTTATGTGGCCACAGGCGATAGGTCATTTGCGCTGCTTCCTCTGAAGAGATTTCTTGTGTCACAAGTGAGCCATCTGCTTCATCCGACAGTTCTGTAAGAATCCGCTGGCCTTTCTGTTCCTCCCTCAGGAATTCTCTTTGCCCTTCAGCAAACCATGGAAGGTCTGGGTGAAGCAATGAAAACTCTTCATGACGTGCTAAGAAATCGACAATTTCCTGCTCATTCTCCTCTGGCGCGAAGGTACAGGTGGAATACACCAATTTACCTCCAGGACTAAGCATAGCTGCTGCATTGTCCAAAATCTCCGCGGAACGGCTGGCGCAAAGCTTCACATTGTCCTCACTCCACTCTGTGATGGCCTCTGGATTCTTACGGAACATGCCCTCTCCTGAGCACGGACTATCCACCAGAATGGCATCAAAAAAGGATGGGAAAAAGTCTCTTAGCTTTCCACTGTCCTCGTTGGTTACGATAGCATTGGTAATGCCCATACGCTCCACATTGGAAGACAGAATCTTGGCACGGCCTGCATTGATTTCATTGGCCACAAGGAGTCCCTGATTGCCCAGATAACTTGCAAGCTGCGTCGTCTTTCCTCCAGGCGCCGCGCAAAGGTCCAATACCTTCATGCCAGGCAATGGCGCAAGGACTGCTGCTGCGGACATGGCACTTGGCTCTTGAATATAGTAAAGCCCCATCTCATGATAAGCATGCTTTCCCGGACGTGACTCGCCGTAGTAATATCCGTTTGGTGCCCATGGAACTGGGACCATACCATCATTTTGCCCAACGGAAGACTGCGTTCCATCTGTCGCATTCGCCTCTACATCAGGCATTGCGGTGGCAAGGGCGTAGACTTCTGCATACTGCGTCTCCCCAAGACCTGCCTTCAAGGGATTCATGCGAAGGGCCTGATATTTATCGTTGTTGTAGCAATGCAAAAATGCTTCGTATTCCTCCCCCAGGAAGGCTTGCATACGCGCTTCAAATTGCTTTGGTAATTCCGTAAAACCCTTTTGTTCCACTACTTGTTCCTCTTTTTTCTAAGCATAATAAGACAAAGTACAAAGGTAATGCCCTCTGCTGCCACAAAGGACAACCAAACGCCGTTCATTCCAAAGAAATGTGCCATCACGACTGCGCAAAGCACTATGGCAACCACGCCTCGCATAATGGATCCCACAAAGGCCTCCACAGGACGCGCTACTGCACCAAAGTATCCCGTTAGCACCACATTGATTCCAGCAAAAATATAGCCAAGGAAATATAGACGAAGCCCTACAAAGGCATAATCATGAAGAAGGGCCTGTCCTTCACTGTTAAAAACTGCAATGAGCCCATCGGTACATAAGAACGCAAGGCCGATGACTGCCAGTGAAAATGCCCCTGCAGTCACAAGTCCCATGCGAAGATAGCTGCGCAACTGTGCCCTATCATTTTGCCCATAGGCCTCACTCATAAGCGGCTGTGCACCCTGGGCGATACCATTGAAAATCGCAACAACCACAAGGGCAAGATTTGCGATAATGCCGTAGGCTGCAACCCCTATATTGCCCACCAGACCAAGGATCAGGAAATTGAACACCATAGTGGTGACGGCACTGGAAAGCTCTCCGATCAGGGCCGCAACGCCAAGCTGGCAGGACAGCACAAGCCTTTTCACCGATGGCCACTGCCACACAAAACGCATGGTGTTCTTTGCACTACGAAAATGCAGACTGTTGATTAGAATTGCAAGCATCGGAGATGTTACAGTAGCAACGGCTGCCCCTGCAAGCCCCATGCCCATCACGAACATAAAGATGTAATCAAACACCACGTTGGCGATGCTTCCAGACAAGGTGGCAATCATGGCACGGGTTGGCTCCCCGTCATTGCGCACGAAGCTGGAAAAAGTATTGTTGAGCATAAAGGCAGGTGCAAAACACATAAAAATCTGCACGTAGTTCTTGCCCAAGGCCACAATGCCCGCATCTCCACCCATGAGACGCAAAATAGCATCTGGTGCCAGAAATCCCACGATAGAAAAAGGGATTGCAAAAAGCACATCCCACATCACTGCGTTGGAGAAAAAGAAATCCTGATCTTTGTCTCCCCTTGCCTTTGCAATGGCAAAACGTGTCGCAGCTCCAACGCCGATTAAGGCGCCAATGGCAAACATTACACCATAGATTGGCAAAGCAAGGTTTAGAACCGTAATGCCGTCTGCTCCTGCCGCCAGGGCAATAAAAAATGTATCAACGATGATATAAAAGGATACCCCTACCATGCCAAAAATATTCTGAGACACGTAGCGGGCAAACTGTTTTCTCAAATCCATAAAATGTAATCTATCCTACTTTTCAATGTGCAGAAGAGCCTCTGCACGCTGCACTTCCTCTTCCGTCGGTGTCGGAACCCCGTCCAGCGGATAAGGAATGCCAAGCTCCATCCATTTTCCAAGTGCCAAGGTGTGGTATGGGAGAATCTCCACCTTCGTCACACTGTCTAAGGTTGCGACAAAGGCATCCAGTGCCTTAAGATCTGCCTCATCATCTGTAAGTCCAGGCACTAGGACATGGCGAATCCACATCTCTTTTCCATGCTCAGACAGATAGCGCGCCAGATCCAAGATATTGGCATTGTCATGCCCCGTCAGCGCCTTGTGCTTCTCCCCGTCCATCTCCTTAATATCTAGCATGAAGATGTCCGTAAGCTCCATAAGCTTGTCGAATTTCTCCAGATACTCTGGATCCCTGGAAAAAGGATTGCCGCTGGTATCCAGACAGGTCTGTACACCCTTTTCCTTGGCAAGAGCAAAAAGCTCCGTGACAAACTCCATCTGAAGCAGGGCTTCCCCACCACTAATGGTAATGCCCCCATTGTCCTTCCAGTAATTCTTATAGCGATAAGCGCGGTTGAATAAATCCTGCGCGGTCCACTCCTGTCCGCCCTCCATAGCCCAAGTCTCTGGGTTGTGACAGTATTTGCATCGCATCTTGCATCCCTGCAAGAAAATGACGAATCTTATTCCCGGACCATCCACGAGTCCGAAGGTTTCCAATTTGCTTATATATCCTTTTGCATCCATGTGCATACATCCTTTCAAAATCAAAAAGGTGCGGCCAAATAGCCGCACCCATAATTATACCATATCAGGCCCTCTTTATAAAGTTCCGTGGCAGGTTCTTGCAATAACGTCCATCTGCTGCTCACGTGTGAGGTCGATGAACTTAACAGCGTATCCAGATACACGGATAGTAAAGTTCGCATACTCTTCCTTCTCAGGATGCTCCATAGCGTCCTTAAGCTTCTCGATACCAAATACATTGACATTGAGGTGATGTGCACCCTGATCAAAGTATCCGTCCATAGCCTGAACAAGGTTGTTCACCTGCTCCTCTTTGCTATGTCCAAGAGCTTCTGGGTTGATGGTCTGTGTATTCGAAATACCATCAAGCGCCCACTCGTAAGGAATCTTAGCTACAGAGTTAAGAGATGCAAGAAGACCGCTCTGCTCTGCGCCGTAGGATGGAGATGCTCCTGGTGAAAGTGGTTCTCCTGCCTTACGTCCATCTGGAAGTGCTCCAGTAGCCTTACCGTATACAACGTTAGAAGTAATGGTAAGGATAGAGGTTGTAGCCTCTGAACGACGGTAGGTATGATGCTTCTTAATCTTCTCAAGGAAGGTTCTAAGGAGCCATACACCAATCTCATCTGCACGGTCATCATCGTTACCATACTTAGGGAAATCTCCCTCAGTAATGTAATCAACTGCAAGTCCGTTCTCATCACGAACAGCCTTAACCTTTGCATACTTGATTGCAGAAAGGGAATCGATTACATGTGAGAATCCAGCGATACCAGTAGCAAAGGTACGACGTACATCGGTATCGATCAGTGCAAGCTGTGCAGCTTCATAGTAGTACTTGTCATGCATATACTGAATTGCATTCAAAGTATTTACATATACATCAGCAAGCCAATCCATCATTGCATCATACTTGTCCATAACCTCATCGAAATCAAGGTACTCAGAAGTAATTGGCTGATACTTAGGTCCAACCTGAACCTTATTCTTCTCATCCATACCACCGTTGATAGCATAAAGAAGACACTTAGCAAGGTTTGCTCTAGCTCCGAAGAACTGCATCTCTTTACCTGTCTGTGTAGCAGATACACAACAGCAGATAGCGTAATCATCGCCCCATACTGGCTTCATAACATCGTCATTCTCGTACTGGATTGAAGATGTTGTGATTGAAATATATGCAGCATACTTCTTAAAGTTCTCTGGAAGTGCTGATGAGTATAATACTGTGATATTTGGCTCTGGCGAAGGTCCCATGTTCTCTAATGTACGAA
>JAZQQA010000041.1:0-15317 GCA_045628825.1 Agathobacter sp. | reverse complement strand
ATTCCTCCGAAAGCAGAGAGTATACCAGCACATCCTTGCCCTTACACTGCTCCTTCCAGGTGCATTCCTTTTGTAAGCCGAGGCTACATAGGAATGCTTCTGCCACCTGGTCCAGGCCTGCCAGAGTATCCTCTGTCACTTCGCTCCACACTCTGTGATAGCGCTTCTGCAAAAACAGATAGTCCATCACAAGCCTAGCAGCATCCCTTCCATAACCACGTCTTCGATATGGCACCTCAACAAAAATCGATAGCTCACATCTTCCAACTCTGGCATCCATCTTATCTACAAAGACGGATCCCACACAGTTCTCATCCTTGTCCCATATATCAAAGAGTATGCGAAAGTCGCTGTCTTCACTGACAGCGACTCCCTCATGTATTTGTAATTCGATTTTGTCTGTTTCCCAGAAATTCTGCATATGGTTGCCTTCCCGTCACATTAACAATCACTCACCCAATGTATCTATAGGAAATTCTACCACAACTTTGAACAAATCGCCATCCACATATAGGAAAAAAGTCCCATCCATAAGTTCTGTCAAAGACTTTGCGATATTAAGTCCAAGACCACTGCCCTCGGTATGACGGGAGCTATCCCCTCTGGTAAAGCGCTCCATCAGCTCCTCTGCAGAAATATTAAGCGGATACTTTGATGTATTGCGGAAGGATAAACGCGCCAGGCCATGGTCTGCCTCCAGGTTCACATAGACTCTGGTTCCTGGCTGTGCATACTTCATGGCGTTGTTCATAATATTGTCAAGGACGCGGAAGATGTGTCTTCCATCTAATTGTGCGTAAATATCTTCCTCTGGCTTACTTAGAATCAGTTCTAGGTCCGCAGCCTTTGCCTTTTCCTCGTATTCTCCTACCAGCTGTCCCGCAATCATGCCCACATGAATACGCTCTTTGTGCACTTCAAGATTCCCTGTGGATGCCTTGGATGCCTCCATGAGATCCTCAATCAGTTTTTTCAACCTTGCAGACTGGCGGTCTAAGACCTCTAGATACTCCACACAGGTAGGATTCGTAATGTTCTCCTTCTGCAGAAGGTCCACATAATTAATGATAGAGGTCAGTGGTGTCTTAATATCATGACTCACATTGGTAATAAGTTCGGTCTTAAAGCGCTCGCTCTTCATACGCTCCTCTACCGCCACCGCAATACCATCCTGCACAGCGTTGATATGCTTGGCATGGGCCTCAAGGAAAGGCAGCATATGTCTGGTCTCAATAGGCCTTGTATAATCACCGTTTGCGACTCGCTCTCCTCCTGTATAGACACGGATGAACTGTGGCAAAACAAACCATAGGAACACCGCAACCAGACACTTAAATAACACAAACATTACTACCGCCTCTGCCTCGGAAAATCCGGCAACGACAATGCCCTCAAGCAACGTGAGACCACCCCAGATGCCATAGATGGTCCACTTAAAGCGTCTTCCATCTGGTCCCACCGTATCCACATTGTGTACCCACTTATGGAAAGAGATGAATGGAAGAAGCAGGTAGTAACAAAGGGTATAGCGCCAGAAGGTATGGCTCTTAATTCGTACCGCAATGCTCATGCAAAAGGCCAGTCCACACAGAATCCAAAGCAACAGGCATTCCAATTCCAGCGCCACAAAGGTGCCCAGACGGAACCAGTCAAAGTATTCCATCATCACAATGTTGCCACCGATACCACATCCGCATATGGTGCAAATCGCAGCAAAATAGATAAGCAGCGGGCATCGGTCCATAAGGCGCGTATGAATCTCATCATCATTTTTCCGATGTCCTGCCGCAGCCATTAGAAAGACAAATCCAAGAAGTAGGAAAAGTCCTGACACAATTTCAAGGGTCAGTGCTACGTTTCCCCACGTGTAAAAGGCAGAAATCAATACGCCAACTGTATAAAAATAGTCATTGCTTCCACAAGAAAAGCGTGCTGAAGGCGCAGGATTATCTACGACCTTCATAAGAATGGTATAGGTACTAGCATCCTTCTGCCCTACACGATAAGCAATCTCGTTGCGATTTAGGAGCCAGTAGTCATCTTTTCCCTCAAGTACTCGCTCCGCAAGCAAATAACCATCTGCACCCAGTGCGTCCTCTGCATGTAAAAATGGATAGTATCCATTCTCTTCGTCCGCAAGATTAAGTGCCACATCTCCAGCTACAAAAATCGTTGTCCCTTCCGCCTTTGCCTTAGCATAATCAAAGCGATCTGCCCGCTCCTCACAGACATAGGCTGTGTTCGCAGAATTCAGTGTATAATAATCCCAATCCACGGAATAAAAGCCTGTCATTGGATATAAGCCTTCTGTCGTATTCCAATAGAATAAGCCACTGGCGTCATCATAAATAATTCCAAAAACTGCGGCGGTATAGGTTTTATAAACCTGCTCATAATAGCCATCGCTTTTTGAGATTACGCCAAACAGACTGTTGACATTGTAATAGAACTCACCGCCCTCCTGATACTCGTAGGAATATGGATAATCCGCCTTTGCCACATTTACATCTGTGGTATATAAAAGCAAATCATCCTTGTAGACACTGTACAAAAGGTTTCCACCAGAATACAAATCCAGCGCTCCCCCATGAGTCATATTGTCTGTAAGAGCCAGGGAATAGTTGTAGCACATATTCTGATAGATGCGTTCCTTCACTGCTTCCTCGTTGTGGAATTCTCGTTCCAGTTCCGTCTGCACCACAATGGTCGCAAGGCTTAAGCCAAAAAGGATTGCCATTATCGTGGTCAGAAAAAGGGCTATCCATTTTGCCACATTGGATCCTAATAATTTCTTCATTCTACTTCCTCCATCCTCTATTTCGGACTACTCATTCATCATGTATCCCCTACCCCAGATGACCTTAAGGTATCTTGGTTCTGCAGGATCGTACTCGATTTTCTCGCGAAGATGTCTGATATGAACTGCTACTGTATTCTCACTTCCGAAAGAAGACTCCTGCCAGACGCTCTCATAGATCTGCGCCGGAGAAAAGACCTCGCCTTTGTGCTCCATTAGTAGCTTTAGGATATCGTACTCTGTCTTGGTCAAATTCACTGGTTCACCGTCCAGATAACACACCTTCGCCTTGTCATCCAGTTCAATGCCGCCAACACCAATACGGTCTGCCATGGTCTTTCCACCACCAAGCTGCATATAGCGGCGCAGCTGTGATTTCACTCTTGCCTGCAGCTCCACTGGGTTAAATGGCTTTGTCACATAGTCATCTGCCCCAATGGTAAGTCCAAGAACCTTGTCCATATCCTCACTCTTTGCAGTGAGAAGGATGACAGGTACATTGGAGAACTCACGGATGGCTGACATGGCTGCAATTCCATCCATTATCGGCATCATAATATCCATAAGCACCAGATGAATCTCCTGACTCTTTATAATGTCTACGGCCTCTCTTCCGTTATAGGCTTCCACCACATTGTGGCCGTCGCTCTTTAGGTAGATTTTTAAAGCCGATACAATATCCTTTTCATCATCGCAAACTAAAATGTTATACATAAATTCCTCCGAAGGTATAAAAAAAGAACCGTTACCTGTGATATATCATAATCACATTGTAACGATTCTTTTCTTAAAATCCAATGAGTCAACCGATTAAGATTTCTTTAAGAAATGCTATTTCTTATAGTATTTCAGCATTTCCTCCACCATGGTTACAAGGTCTTCGTAGCTCATAGAAGTAGTATCGATGCAAAGGTCATAGTTTCTCGCATCATTCCACTCGCCACCTGTGTAATAGTGGTAATAATCTGCACGATATTTATCAATTTTCTCAATACGCTTCTCTGCTTCCTTAGCAGAAAGGCCGTCTGTCTCCATAACACGCTTGATGCAGTCATTCTTTGGTGCATAGCAAAAAATACGAATGACATTGTCGTAATCGCGCAGTACATAATCTGCCGCACGTCCGATGATGACACAGGATTCTTTCTCTGCCAGTTCCTTCATGATTTTTGCCTGGTAGTTGAAGAGATTGTCATCCGACACAAAGTCAGCATTCTCAGGTCCCAATAGTTTGCCTGTATATGGATTGCTACGTAAAATGGATAGCAAGGTAGACTTACGAAGCTTTTCATCTGCCTGTCCAAACAGGGCCTCATTGATTCCACTTTCATCGCTGGCCATACGAAGAATCTCTCTATCGTAGCACTCGATGCCCATCTTCTCTGCCAGCATCTTGGCCATGGTTCTACCGCCACTACCGTAGCTTCTTGCAATTGTAATTACTGTATTTGCCATGTCAGTCCTCCCATTCAAGAATGAAATACATTATTCTCCCAAATATGCCTTCTTTACAGAATCATCATTCATAAGCTCCTTGGCATCTCCAGAAAGTACAATCTTACCTGTCTCAAGTACGTATGCACGATCTGCGATTGCAAGGGCCTTTTTCGCATTCTGCTCTACCAAAAGAACGGTAGTTCCAGAAGCAGAAATCTCACGGATAATCTTAAAGATCTCTTCTACAAAAATTGGAGAAAGTCCCATAGAAGGCTCATCCATCAAAATGATGGAAGGCTTTGACATAAGGGCACGTCCCATAGCAAGCATCTGCTGTTCGCCACCACTTAAGGTACCAGCCAACTGATTCTTACGCTCTTCCAGACGTGGGAAGCTCTTGTATACACGGGCAAGACTTTCCTCAATCTCCTTCTTGTCCTTTCTAGTATACGCTCCCATACGCAAATTCTCAAGAACCGTAAGTTCTGCAAAAACACGTCTTCCCTCTGGTACATGCGCCATACCCATAGACACAATCTTGTGTCCAGGCACCTTTGCAATATCCTGTCCCTCAAAAAGGATTTCTCCCTTGGAAGGCTTAAGCATTCCTGTAATGGTCTGCAAGGTTGTGGTCTTTCCAGCACCATTGGCGCCGATAAGGGCAATGACCTCGCCCTGATTTACTTCAAAAGAAATACCCTTTAAAGCCTGGATGACACCATAGTATACTTCCAGGTCTTTGATTTCTAACATTGCCATAGTTATACGCTCCTATTCATCACCCAAATAAGCCTTGATTACGCGTGGATCATTGAGAACCTCTGATGTCTTTCCATGCGCAAGCACCTGACCAAAGTTCAGTACGGTAAGCTCCTCACAGATACCTGATACCAGCTTCATATCATGCTCAATCAGAAGAATGGTCATATCAAACTCATCTCTTACAAAACGGATGGTTTCCATAAGTTCCTTGGTTTCATTTGGGTTCATACCTGCAGCTGGCTCATCCAAAAGAAGCAGCTTTGGATTGGTCGCAAGGGCTCTTGCAATCTCAAGCTTACGCTGGTCGCCATATGGAAGATTGCTTGATAAATAGTCAGCCTTATCTTCCAGCCCAAAGACCTTAAGAAGCTCCATGGCTTTTGCATTCATCTCCTTCTCCACTTTGTGATACTTTGGAAGACGAAGAATACCAGAGATGGTCGAATATTCCATCTGGTTATGCAGTCCGACTTTTACATTGTCAAGAACGCTCATACCGTGGAAAAGACGAATGTTCTGGAAGGTACGGGCAATACCTGCCTTATTGATATCTATGGTCTTTTTGCCGGTGATATCAACTCCATCCAAAGCGATGGTTCCAAAATCAGGGGTATAGACACCTGTGAGCAAGTTAAATACAGTTGTCTTACCAGCACCATTTGGTCCGATAAGGCCGTATAACTGTCCTTTTTCAATGGAGATGGAAAAACCATCTACTGCACGAAGACCACCAAATGAGATACCCAAATTGTTTACTTCAAGTAATGCCATTTTACTGTACCTCCTTTGCTTTCTTTGCAGTGAACTTTGCCACCATCTTCTGTCTCCACTCAATGGCCTTTGGTGCCCAGTTGAAGAGCATCATGGCAATTAAGACAATTGCATAGATGAGCATTCGATAATCAGAAAGACCACGAAGAAGCTCTGGAAGCAGAGTTAAGATTGCAGCCGCAATAATGGAACCGCGGAAGGAACCAATTCCACCAAGTACGACAAACACCAGAATCATAATGGACATGTTGTATCCAAAGTTGGTAGGTGTTGCAGTAACCGTAGAAAGGTTATGGGCATAAAGCACACCACCTGCTCCTGCAATGGCTGCGGAAATGGTGAAGGCCAAAATCTTAAACTTGGTTACATTGATACCGGTTGCTTCTGCCGCAATACGGTTGTCACGAATGGCCATAACTGCACGACCCGTTCTAGAATTCACTAAGTTAAATACTACAAGCAGTGCAAGAATAATGAGTACCACACCAATGGTAAAGGTTGAAAGATGTGGAATATGGGCAATACCCTTTGCACCATCGATGATGAATTTGCCATCATCCAAAAGCTCCATATCATTAGCATCCGAAAGTGCAAAATGGAAACCATTGCCATCCTTTGCTACATAGAGAACATTGACAATATTCTTAATAATCTCACCAAATGCCAGGGTTACGATTGCAAGATAGTCGCCGCGCAGACGAAGTACTGGAATCGCAATCAAAAATCCAAAGAGCGCTGCAACAACAATACCAACTACAAGTGCAATTACAAATAACAACACTGGCGCATCAATTTTGTCTTCCAAAAGCTTGGTGGTAAAAGCACCGGAAAAAGCCCCAAGACACATAAAGCCTGCATGGCCCAAAGACAACTCACCAAGGTAACCAACACAAAGGTTCAGACCAATGGCCACCAAGGAATAGGTACAGATTGGAACCAAAAGTCCCTTCATCAAAGAAGAAACAGCGCCACCGGAAATCAATACCTGCATCAACACGTAAATCAAAATGACCATTGCAAAGGTGATGAGCTGGTCTCTTGTTCTTTTGTTCATTTTCTTCATACTCATTTTTGCCATCTGAATCACCTACACTTTCTCATGAAGCTTCTTACCAAGAATACCGGTAGGCTTCACTAATAACACAACGATTAAGACTGCAAAAACGATCGCATCAGAAAGCTGTGAAGAAATATAGGCTCTTCCAAGGATCTCAATCACGCCAAGTAAGATTCCACCGATGAAGGCACCTGGAATCGAACCAATACCACCAAATACCGCAGCGGTAAATGCCTTAATACCAGGCATAGATCCTGTATATGGAGTCAAGGTAGGATATGCAGAGCAGAAAAGCACACCTGCCACTGCCGCAAGACCTGAACCAATGGCAAAGGTAAGAGAAATGGTTCCGTTTACATTGATTCCCATAAGAGAAGCGGCATCCTTATCCTCAGATACTGCTCTCATAGCCTGACCAGCCTTGGTGTTCTTAACGAACCAAGAAAGCACAAGCATAATGACGATACATACAAGAACCGTTACCATGGTGGTTCCAGAAATAACAAGCTTTCCGCCTGCAAGCCTAAGTGCAGGAAGGGTTACCACATTGGTAAAGGTCTTGGTATTGGCACCAAAAATCAATAGCGCCATATTCTGAAGGAAGTAGCTCACACCAATGGCTGTAATGAGTACCGCAAGGCTTGTAGCCTTACGAAGTGGCTTATAAGCGATTTTTTCAATCAGCACGCCAAGGGCTGTACAGCATACAATGGAAGCTGTGATTGCTACAAGTGGTGGCCATCCCTGTCCACTCATGGTCACGAATACCACGTAGCAACCTACCATAATAACATCGCCGTGAGCGAAGTTAAGCATCTTGGCAATACCATATACCATGGTATATCCAAGAGCGATAATGGCATAGACACTACCGAGACTTATTCCGTTGATTAAGTACGATAAAAATTCCATAAACTCTCTCCTTATGATTTCCTCTTATTTTATCTTCCCTGTTTTTCTAAAAAAATGCAATTTCTTTTCCATTTCCTTAGAAAAACAAAGAAAGGCTACGCAGCAACTGGCATCGTTGCCAGTCACCACGTAACCCAAACATTTCTTCTAATGATTAGTCCATAGAAACGTAAGCGCCGTCTTTAATTACAACTGCCTTTGGAGCCTTTGCTACAGCACCTTCTGCATCCCAAGTCATGTTCTCACCAGTCAGTCCGTTTACAGAAACCTTGGTGATTGCATCCTTCATAGCTGTGCCGAGCTCTTCTACGCTCATATCAGGAGTAGCATCGATTGACTCAAGTACTGCCTTAATGATGTAGATTGCATCATATGCATCCGCTGCGAACTGGTTAGGAGTATCGCCATAAGCTGCCTGGAACTTAGAAACAAATGACTGTGTTGCATCGTCCTTAGCATCAGCTGCGAATGGAGTAAGAAGGATAACATCCTCTGCAAGAGAAGTATCAAAGTTCTCTACTGAAAGGATACCGTCCATACCGTCTACACCGAAGAATACTGGCTTATAGCCCATCTGATTTGCCTGGTTCAAAACGATGGATGCTTCCTGATAGTAGAATGGAAGGAACATAAGGTCTGCACCAGCGCACTGGCACTTCTGTAACTGTGTAGAGAAGTCTGTCTTAGAGTCAGCGGTAAATGCTTCTGTTGCTACGATTTCAAGTCCCTGTGCCTTAGCTTCCTTTACGAAGGTAGCTTCAATACCTGATGAATATACATCAGAGCTATCGTAAAGAATACCAATCTTGGTACCAAGTCCCTTAGCTGCGATGTACTGTGCGGAAGCAGTTCCCTGGTTAGGATCAGTAAAGCATACCTGGAATACGTTGTCATTGTAAATTACATCTACAGAAGAAGCAGATGGAGTGATCTGGAACATTCCATCAGCTGCTGTCATATCAGCAACTGCGATACATGGAGTTGTGGTTACAGTTCCCATAAGGATCTGCATACCCCAGTCCTTCAGTGAGTTGTAAGCATTTACTGACTTCTCAGCATCATGTGTATCGTCTTCGAACTTGTACTCGATCTGATATCCGTTGATACCACCAGCTGCATTGATTTCATCTACTGCAATCTGTCCAGCTGTCATTACATGTGATCCGTAAAGTGCTGCACCACCAGTAGTAGGTCCAATACCACCAATTTTAAATGTAGCACCGCTCTCTACAGGTGCCTTTTCCTCGCCACCCTGTGCCTGTGTTGCACTTGGTGCTGATGCCTGGCTACCACAACCAGCCATACATGTGAGTGCCATAGCTGCTACAAGAACAGCCGAAAGTAACTTCTTTTTCATGTTTTTGTCCTCCTCTTATGAAGCTCTTAAAAATACAGAAAAGGCGCCCCCTACAGAACGCCTTTATTCTTTAGAAATATTATATTAAATCAACATTTCTTGAACAATATTAACATTATCCAAATATCACCAGAAAAATAATCACGGATTATACAATTTGCACCATGCTATAATCTGATGTTATAATAGGCATAACCTCATGCCATAAAAGCCTGCATTTATGCGCCTAAGAACTTATTGAGTACCCCAAGCAATTTTCCAAAATCCAATGGTTTTGCCAAGTGTCCATCCATACCTGCCTTCTTTGCTGCCGCAATATCCTCTGCATTAGCATTGGCCGTCATTGCAACAATTGGAAGGTGATCCTCTGGGTTTGATTCGATGGATCTGATATTCTCCGTTGCTTCATATCCATTCATGCGAGGCATCTGAATATCCATAAGAACCAGGTCATAATAGCCCTTGTCTGCGCTTAATACCATTTCCACCGCAGTATCACCGTCATCTGCAGCCTCAATCGCAAGACCTGTGACTTCCAGAATTTCCACCGCAATCTCACGATTGATTTCATTGTCCTCAACCAGTAGAATACGCTTTCCAGAAAAATCGGTGGTCTTATAGACATCGATTTTGTCTTCATCGCTTTCGGTAGCCATATGAATTCCAACTGGACATGTGGTCACATCCTCCTGCACATCCTGAAACTTCATTGGGATATGTATGGTGAACTTGGTACCTTGGTCAACCTTACTCTCCACTTCAATGGTACCACCCATCATCTGTACAAGGCTCTTAAGAATTGGAATGCCAAGACCTGCACCACTGAGCTTACTGATACGCTCATCCTCGACACGCGCATAAGCATCATATACATGAGCAATCTGTTCTTCCGTCATACCAATACCATTATCCTCGATGATAAAAGTATAATTTCCAATTTTGCTGTTATCAGATGGCTCTTCAATTGCAGAAAGCTTGATGATTCCTCCATCCTTGGTATAACGAACGGCATTGCTTAATAGATTCATAAAGCCCTGCTTCATACGGTATGGATCACACACTACCTTCGTATGAATCAGACTCAAGTCTACTACCTTGATAAGATGTCCATGTCTTTTAACCTCTGGCATTGCCTCTTCAAGCATGTCATCCAAAAATTCATGCAAATCAAGGTCTTCTTCCGAAAGCTTCATGGCTCCTGTCTCAATCTTACTCATATCAAGAATATTATTCATAATCTTAAGTAAGTCTTGCGAATTTTCTTTGATTTGCTCCAAGCAATCCTTCACCTTATCCGGAGAATCCAGATGCATCTGCGCAATGGCTGCCATACCAAGGATGGCATTCATTGGTGTACGAATATCATGACTCATCTGGGATAAGAAATCCGTCTTTGCGTGGTTTGCTTGCTCTGCATTTTCATAGGCCAAACGAAGCTCTTCGTTGGTACGAATGAGTCGCTCCTTCTCCTCTTCCTCCGCAGAAACCATATCCGTAATATCCCGGCACAAAAAGATTGCGCGCTGTGGCATTCCGTCCTCATCACATCCTGCAAGCAGGAAGGTAAAGCGCATCCACCTTGCTTGACCAACTCTGGTCACCTGATACTTGATATGGACTTCCTCATCCGCCTTTAAGTGGTCCTGTAGTGTATCATTTTCCATCTGTGCCATAACTTCATTTTTGTAGGCATTGTCTACAAACTGATTGACGTACATCTGACGCAGCCATGACCATTTTCCAGTCTTTGGCACAATGGCTTCCAGATACTGTGCGCGCTTAAAGGCAAAATAGGTATCCTTTTCAAAATCAATATAGTATTCACTAATATTGTTCTTACTAAGCAGTGTAATAAAATCCTGATAACGGCGCTCTGCTTCTGCAAAATCATTCTGAGCACCGTCTCCTCCCCCTGCAAAAGAAGCACCATGCAGTGCCTTCTCTAAAAGGGCACCATCTTCCTCTGGGAAGCAGTGCACAAAGGTCTTTATCGCATCTGGGAACTCTTCTACGCCTTCCTCTTCCAGTAATTCCTGGAAAACGCTAGAATAAGTGACTCCAGACACATGTCCTTTCTCATCATAATTAAGCTTCCAAACCGTCTGCTTATTCATCTGTGAAAGGGCTGCTACCCCACTCACCTGATCCTCCACACGTGCAGAAAGAACCCAAATTGGAGTTCCTTCCTCATCTGATGCGTCCACCTTAATCTCATTGACCCAGACAGCATTGCCGTTACCGTCAATAAGGCGATATCGTCTTACGCCCTCTGCACCAAGGAAGGTACGCAGCTCGAATTTTCCTCTGTCCTTTTCATGCACCAGATTCAAAAAATACCCCTTCGTCTGCTCCATAAACTGCTCATAGGACATAGACATACTATCCAAGAAGAACTTACTTACAAAATGAATTGGTAGCTGTTCATCATAATAGCCAGAAACAACGCCTACTGCGCTATTTTGTCCCAGGACCTGTATGATTGCAGCCTGATGCTGCTCTGTAAAGTTTTCTTTCCCATTTACGAAGAAGAGTTCTTCATCGTAAGAATAAAAAGACATATCACAATTCTCCTAATTCCAGCTAATAATTCCGTATCCATCCGTAAGTCCTGGATGAGAGTCGCAGACATAGCAAATGGTTTTTAACATGTAATTGCCAGTCTCTCTTAAGTTGTCATATTCATGGAAGCATACCGTATCTCCAATCTTATGCCCTGCCATTTTTACTACCACAAATCCCTGCAGCCCAAAAATGAGTCTCTGATATTCATCCTTCTCCAGCGAAATATCAAATCGATTGGTTGAACGAAATGCTAATGCCAAATCCTTAATCAGCGCTTCTTTGTTTTCCATGCTAAAACCTCCGCCATTTGGCTTTATAAGTATTTGCCCTCATAATCTTCAAGGGACATTGGCTTCGCGTAATAATAACCCTGAATCAAGTCACAGCCAGCTTCCCTTAAGAAGTCTACCTGACTCTTTTCTTCGATACCTTCCGCTACAATCTTAATATCCAACTGCTTTGCAAGCTGAATGACTTCGGAAACAATAATGTCACCCTTGCCATCATGGTCCTGACCGCGGAAGAAGCCCGCATCCAGCTTCACAATATCAATTGGAATATTGCGTAGCGAATTAAGAGAGGAATATCCAGAGCCAAAATCGTCCAAGGATACTTCAAATCCAAGCTCACGCAACTGGCTCGCTGTCTTAATAATCAAAGCCTGATCATCAAAGAAGCTGCTCTCTGTAAGCTCGATTTCAATCAGCTCGTGTGGTACATGATATTCATCTACGATATCTGCAATGTGTCTTGCAAGATGCTTACGAATAAAATTGGTACGGGACAGGTTCACCGAAATAGGAACCACTGGATATCCCTTTTCCAGGTATTCCGCTTGAATACGTGCTACATTTCTTAGCATATAATCGTCCAGCTTCACGATAAGACCTGTACTCTCAAAGACTGGAATAAAGCGATACGGTGTTAAGAATCCTTCTGTTGGATGGTTCCAGCGCACCAAGGCCTCCGCTGCGGCAAGTTTTTCGGTTTCGCAGGAATACTTTGGCTGCAAGAAGACCTCAAACTCATGGTTCTCAAGTCCACGCTCCAAATCGTTTTCCATCTTACTGTTCCACTGAAGCTGTCCATGCATCTCTTCATCAAAGATCAGGGCATTCTCGTCTACACTATTTTCCGCCTCTTTGCAAGCAATGGCTGCACGCATATAGGCCGCTGAAGCATCAACAACATCATCTGTATTGGCAAGATAAATACCAGCCTTAAAGGACAAAGCCACATCACTTCGTATATGTCGAAGCGCCTCCAGTCCAGCATTGACTGTTTCTACTAATTTTTCCTCATCCTTGTATGGATAGAAAATGGCAAACTCTGCACCCTCATAACGTGCTACAACTGCCTGCTTTGGTACAAAGTCCACGGTTGTCGCATACATATCACGAAGCAGTTCAAGGCCAGCCTCTTCCCCATTGCAGGAACAATAGCTTTTGTACTTGATGAAGTCTACCTTCATAACCGCATACTTATCACTTCCGCCATGGCGCTTCATTCTTGCAAGCTTACGATTCACATAGGAAGTAAAATAATGCCAATTGTATCCACCTGTCTCATGATCCTTATAAAAGGATGCAATGAGTTTTCTCTGAGAATTGAGCACATTGCAAATAATTGTAATGGTAAGTGCAAAGAGTAAAAATCCTGCAGCTGCAAAGAACAGAGAAAATACAACGCAAAGCTGATAATCAGTATAGGTAATTGGAACACAGTATCCTACAGTAACCTGAAGCCCATCAACTTCCTCGGTATACCAGATATCCTGATAATCATCGGCTGCTGGAATATTGTGACCTCGCTCATCCACCTGATAGGTATTCTCCTTCCAAGGCTTGAGGCCAAAGAACAAGTCAAACTTCTTTCGAATACCACGCACAAGGGCATTGTTCTCTTCTGTTGACAAAAGAACCTCTTCCTTGGTTTCCACAATGGCATACTTTTTGTCTTTGACTCTCATAACGCCATCAGGCATCAGTTTTCCGCGACAATACAGCACGTTTTCCCCATCCATCACGCATAGGGTTCCCACCTGCAAATCATGATCCATTATCATGTCGCAATACAAATCAAGCTTGCTTTCATCAGTAAGATCAATATCATCTAACTGTGCATAAATACGGTCTGCAGCCAAATGGCCCTCTCGAACCTTCGCATTTACAATATATGTATTTACGACTTCCTTGATACTTAATTGATTCGCCAGAACAATTGCAGTCATTATAGCGAATAAGATAAGAACAGGAACAATTCTTGTCCGCTTTATCTTTTCCCCAGTTTTCACAATATTTCCTGCCATATACACCTATCCCCACTAAATAATATGCAAAAATGCAACAGATGCCCCTATTTTTCATACTATTGTACCATATTGACCCATGAATGTACACAAAAAAACACTCAAAACAGCATTTGTTTTGAGTGTTTTTACCAATAATTATCTTATTTTGTCCAACGTGCAAACTCTTCATCGGTACACTTTACAAAGTGTGTTCCTTCCACCAAATGACTGGTGCCTGTATTGTAGTCAATTCCACTGCTTGCATAGTCGTAAGACTCTGCAACTCTGCTCTTCTCCAGAATTGGATTCGGCTCAGGAATGGCTGACAAAAGGCTCTTGGTATATGGATGAATTGGATGCTCGAAAATCTCTGCTGTGGTACCAGTCTCAAGAAGATGGCCCAGATGCAATACACCAATACGATCTGAAATATACTTAACCATAGAAAGGTCATGCGCAATAAAGAGGTAAGCCGACTGAGTTTCCTCCTGAATATCCTTCATAAGGTTTACAACCTGTGCCTGAATGGATACGTCAAGTGCGGAAATACATTCATCCGCAATAATCAGCTTTGGATTCATGATAAGGGCTCTTGCAATACCAACACGCTGTCTTTGTCCACCAGAAAACTGGTGCGGATAGCGGCTTGCATGCTCTGGAGCAAGACCAACACGCGCAAGGATATTCTTGATTTTCTCCTGACGCTCTTCTCTTGTCGCGTACATATGGTTAATATCAAGACCCTCACCAATGATATCCTCGACCTTCTTACGAGGATTTAAGGATGCCATTGGATCCTGGAAAATCATCTGCATCTGTGTACGAAGCTTCTTCGTATCTGCCTTTGACATTTTTCCTGAAATATCAATTCCATCAAAGGTAATCTTACCTTCTGTTGGATCATAAAGGCGGATAACACTACGTCCAATGGTAGACTTACCAGAGCCAGACTCTCCTACCAAGCCATAGGTCTCCCCTGGATAAATTTCAAAGGAAACACCTTCAACAGCCTTTACGGTAAAACTCTTTGACACCTGAAAATGCTGCTTTAATCCTTCTACCTTTAAAAGAGGCTCTACATTATAATTTGCTGCCATGTTCTTCTGCCTCCTTCTTCATACGATCTAGACGATGTCTGAGCTCTGCTGGCATCTCAACCTTAGGTGCACGCTCATCCAATAACCAGGTAGCCGCATAATGTGTCTCAGAAATCTGGAACATTGGTGGCTCAAGTTTGTCATCGATAGCAAGTGCAAACTGGTTACGAGGTGCGAATGCATCACCCTGAATCTCACGAATTAAGTTCGGTGGTGAGCCAGGAATCATATAGAGTCTGTCATCATCGGTCTTAAGGTCAGGCATTGCTGACAAA
>JAZQQA010000040.1:0-5219 GCA_045628825.1 Agathobacter sp. | reverse complement strand
CATGTAGTTGAACTCGATGAAGGTAAGACCTCTTTCCATACGCTGCTTGTAGCACTCATGGCTAAGCATACGGTTTACAGAGAAGTGTGGCCCAACCTCACGAAGAACTTCTACGTAGTTCAAATCAAGTAACCAATCTGCATTGTTCACCATCATAGCCTTGTCATCACCGAACTCGATGAAACGGCTCATCTGCTTCTTGAAGCACTCACAGTTATGCTGAATGGTCTCAACAGTCATCATCTGACGCATATCGGTACGTCCTGATGGATCTCCGATCATGGCAGTACCGCCACCGATCAAAGCGATTGGCTTGTTGCCAGCCATCTGAAGACGCTTCATAAGGCAAAGTGCCATGAAGTGTCCTACATGCAAGCTGTCTGCAGTTGGGTCGAATCCAATGTAGAAGGTTGCTTTTCCGTTGTTAATTAATTCTTTGATTTCATTCTCATCTGTTACCTGGGCAATGAGGCCACGGGCAACTAATTCATCATAAAGTTGCATGATAAATTCTCCTTTCAAACTATGATTAAGGGACAAAAAAAGCTCGTCCCTATTGTTACATAAGGACGAGCCAAAACTCGTGTTACCACCTTAATTCGCCTACAGTTCACACTGCAAGCCTCCGTGAGTGTCCGACAACACTCCAGCACCTATAACGTGGGCCAATCCGTTGCAGCCTACTGACGAAAAAATGATAGCGTTCGGTGCAAAGCTCGAGGATGTATTCCAATCCAGTGTATCTTGCGCCTCTCACCAACCGGCCACTCTCTGTAAGCATGCTGCATTGTACTTCTTCCTGTCATCGCTGATATGTGCTTCAATTACATGGTATTATAGTCGCTTCCTATCCCTTTTGTCAACGGGGAGTTATGAGGATGCGCTAGATGCCGCTACTGCTGCTGTAGTTGTTGTCATCACACAAATCATCATGACAATCTGCTCTACAATGTTCATGGCAAGGGTGGTTGTAATGTTCTCTGCAAAACCAATATGTGTCTCCTCTGCATGACTCATAAAGACTGCAAGGCAGGCATAACTGGTAAGATATCTTGGGCTAATATACCAAGCGCTAAAGCCCTTCTTTTTACGAAGGTACTCTCTCGCCTCAGCCACCTCATCTGCTAGCTCCTCTGTTGGAAGATCAAGCATGGTCAAGGTTCCAAGAGAAGCAAAACCATAGGATTTATCCAGCTTCACACCACGGAACTTAAGTGCCTTCATAAGGCCTTCTACCATCTGTGTCTTCTCAGAACAGGTCTTCGCTGACAATGCCATAACCTGTGCCAAAGAGTTCACTGCATCCTTGCTGTAGCTAAGTCCCTTGGCTGCTGTATAGCAGTTCTCAATCTCCGTAGACATAGACATAAGATTGCCGCCGTATGTCACAAGCATCGCAAGATAACCACGGTCCTGGTCCGTAATCAAAAATGGATGCTGTGCGTGCAGCTCCTTATATAAGGTCTCAAGCTTTTCAATGTTGCCATCAGAAAGAGCAAGTCCACCATTCTCGTAAATGGTAAGGGCTGCAAGAAGCATATATGGGCTTGAGGTCAGCTTGTGGATCTCTCGAAGCTTACGATATACTGCCATGGCTCCCTGCAAATATTCTTCTGGGTTATCCACCATAGACATCTTCGTGAGCACTACGGTGCGACCCAATCCACGAAACTGTGAAAAGGCGCCAGCATTGCGCTTTAGTATCTGTTTTGCCTCACGGTAACGTACCGCATCTACTGGCTTCTTCTCTCCTGTTGCAAGGAAAGCCGCCATAATCGCTGTATAGCTGGATGCGGTTTCCCAAGTCATCAGGCTCTTAAAAATATTTCTATTGTTCGCTATCTGATCCAGAGTTGTCTTCAGTTTCTGCTCCATCACTTTGTCCTCCCTGTGGGTAATCCATTGTTGGAACTGCGTATGGGTTTACTGGCTGTGCGTAAGGATTCTCTGTTGGTGGAACTGCCTGTCCGTATACAGGAGCCTGCACATCTGCCTTCACTCCGCCATCTACATGCTGATACTTCTTGCTGAATGCAACAATACTATAGAAGATATGTGGAAGGAAAATAAATCCAACTGCCCAACCTGCAGAAAGGTTGAACTTCTGTGACAATCCAACGCACTGTAAAATATCAAATACCAAAACAGCAATACCAGTTGCTGCTGCAATGAGTCCTGCAACTGCTGCCATGGCTGCACCAGTATCTGCTAAAGCAGAACTAGCGCCGCTAATACCGCCAAGCGCACCTGCAATTGCCAAAACAAAACCAACAACAGCTACAATGCCTGCAATGTAGCAAGCGATTGCACAAAGAATCCATGGAAGGAATAATTTCTTTCTTCCAGATACCTTGTAAAGTACATAGTGGTTATAGAAAGGAATAAGAGATGCCCATCCTTCCTCTCCAGCCTTTACATAGATGAACCATCTTGCGACAATCAATAAAATTGCCAAAGCATAAGAAAAATAATTGTAGGTAACACCTACACTACCGAACTCCTGGAGTTCTTCTAACCAATCATACATAGCACTTGAATACATAAATTCTCTCCTTTTTCTGTAGTCATTTTCGTAACTATCTATAGCATAGTCATTCTATTTTGCTCTGGCAAGTACCTGTAGCGTCTTTTAAGGGTATCTTAAGATTGTAGCAAGGTTGCCAAAGTACACATGTGCGTGGCAAAAGGACCGTCCCCGGTGCATGAAAAAAGCTCCCTGGGCACATGCCCAAGGAGCTTTTTACTATTTTAAGTCTGCAGCGCCGATACGAAGGAGTGCTTTCTTAAGTGCATATTCTGCACGAGCAACATCCGTATCTCCGGTGCGATTATCCAGACGTTCTTCTGCTCTGGCCTTTGCAGCCTTGGCACGATCAACATCAATTTCATCTGGCCACTCTGCAATCTCTACAAGAAGTGTGACCTTGTCGCCAAGAATCTCCACGAATCCTGCATGAAGTGCAGCCTGCTTTACCTCTTCTCCAGAATGAATCTTAACGATTCCTGGAGCAAGCACGGTAGTCAGTGGGATATGGTTCTTATACACACCAATCTCACCCTCCGATGTGGTAAATTCGATGAAATCCGCTTCTCCACGGTAGAAGACACGCTCTGGCGTAATAATCTCGACTGTGAATTCACGATTTGCTTCTGCCATAATTTACTCCTTACTGCATCTTTGCACGTACTTCGTCAATGCTTCCTGCGTTAAGGAAATATGCTTCTGGCACATCGTCATGCTTTCCTTCAAGGATTTCCTTGAATCCACGGATGGTCTCAGCAATTGGAACGTACTTTCCGTCTAAGCCTGTGAACTGTGTAGCTACGTTGAATGGCTGAGAAAGGAATCTCTGTACCTTACGAGCACGGCTTACAACAAGCTTATCTTCTCCACCAAGTTCGTCCATACCAAGAATAGCGATGATATCCTGTAATTCCTTATACTTCTGAAGGATTTCCTGAACACCACGAGCTACCTTAAAGTGCTCCTCACCTACGATACGTGGGTCAAGGATACGAGAGGTAGATGCAAGTGGGTCTACTGCAGGATAGATACCAAGCTCGGCGATAGAACGCTCAAGAACGGTGGTAGCATCCAAGTGTGCGAATGTAGTAGCTGGCGCTGGGTCAGTTAAGTCATCCGGTGGTACGTATACAGCCTGTACAGAGGTAATAGAACCATTCTTCGTAGAGGTGATTCGCTCCTGAAGAGCACCCATCTCTGTCTGAAGAGTTGGCTGGTAACCTACGGCTGATGGCATACGTCCAAGAAGTGCAGATACCTCAGATCCTGCCTGGGTAAAACGGAAGATGTTATCTACGAATAACAATACGTCCTTACCACCGCGATCACGGAAGTACTCTGCCATAGTAAGACCGGTAAGAGCAACTCTCATTCTTGCTCCTGGTGGCTCGTTCATCTGTCCGAATACCATGGTGGTCTTATCGATAACGCCAGATTCCTTCATTTCATAATACAAGTCGTTTCCTTCACGGGTACGCTCTCCTACACCTGTGAATACTGAGTATCCACCGTGCTCGGTAGCGATGTTGTGAATCAACTCCTGAATCAATACGGTTTTACCTACACCGGCACCACCGAAAAGACCAATTTTTCCACCCTTCTGATATGGGCAGAGGAGGTCAACGACCTTAATACCCGTCTCAAGCATCTCCTGAGAGGTTGCCTGCTCTTCGAAAGCTGGAGCAAGTCTATGGATTGGCCAATGTTCTTCTGTCTGAGGTGCTTCTACTTCATCAATTGGGTCACCGAGAACGTTGAACATTCTACCAAGGGTATTCTCACCAACTGGAACTGAAATAGGAGCTCCTGTAGCGATGGCATCCATTCCACGAACCAATCCATCGGTTGGTCCCATGGCGATACATCTAACAGTATCATCACCTAAGTGCTGAGCAACCTCAACGACAAGCTTTCCACCATCTTTAAGTGGAATCTCAATCGCATCGTTGATCTCAGGCAGATTACCCTCTGTGAACTTGATGTCCAAAACAGCACTGATAATCTGGGTGATTTTACCAACATTTTTATCTGCCATTTTCTATATCTCCTTATATTCTCACTTAGTCTTTGCTGTCAGTTAATTACGATATTGCATTAGCACCAGCAATAATCTCAGTTAATTCCTGCGTAATTGAACCCTGACGAGCTCTATTGTATTTCAGTGTCAGATCACTGATCATTTCTTCTGCGTTACTTGTAGCCGAATCCATTGCCTGCATTCTGGCTCCGTTTTCACTGGCATGTGCTTCTACCAATGCACCATAGAATAAACTTGTTACATACTTAGGAATAATCTGATTAAGCGCTTCCTCTTCATTTGGCTCATAATTCATCATTATGGTCTGATCCTCTTCCTCTAACTCTTCAGGATCAATCTCTACTGGAAGTAATTTAATCAGCTGAGGAACCTGTGTAACTGTATTCTTAAAATGCGTATATGCTAGATAAATCTCTCCAACCTCACCATTTGTAAATGCATCAAGAACTTTATTGCATAAAGCTGCCGCATCTTCATATGTTGGGTTCTCCATGATTTCTGGAGCACTTGCCACGATATTATAGCCCTTGGAAGATAATGCTTCTTCACCTTTTCCTCCGACAGCATATATATCTAACTCATCCTTGTTAAAATCTCCGCCTGTAATCAGCTTTACAATATTACTATTGTAACCGCCTGCAAGTCCACGATTAGATG
>JAZQQA010000039.1:0-4039 GCA_045628825.1 Agathobacter sp. | reverse complement strand
AAGGCTTCGTTGACACTTACCATCTGCGACTTGGTATCTGCAAGGGAAGAAATTACTTGATCGTTTTTCACAATCAAAGCATTGGATGCCTTGCTGGTATCTGACATCTTCTCTGTGATTTCTTCGATAATAGAAGTGATATCAAGAAGACTTGCTTTTGTCTTATCACTTAATTCCTTGATGCTGTCTGCTACAACTGCAAATCCCTTACCTGCCTCACCTGCTCTTGCTGCCTCAACGGAAGCGTTAAAGCTTAAGATGGTAATCTGGAAAGCGATATCGTTAATGACATCAATGACTTTACGAATGTTGGCAACGGCTTCATTGTCTTCTGCTATCTGTTTTGCGATAGAGGCAATCTCATCACTGTTTTCTGTTGAAACAGTAGCAAGTGTCTCAAGCTGAGTACTCATCTCGTCAATGGTGTGTGCACTCTCTGAAGAAACGGCAGCAGTGCTTCTCATCTGTTCCATGATGTTATCAATGGTAGTACCAAATTCTTCCATGGAACCCATGATTTCTTCGGTATGGTTGGCCTGTGAAGTAACGGCTTCTGAAATCTCGTCGATGGCGGTTACAATCTGCTCCATGTTTTTCACTGTGGTCTCACCTAAATCAGAAACAGTAGCCTTACGATCATTAGCAATCGAACCTGCGTCAGTTAAGTGATTCATGAAACGTCTTGAACGTTTCGCCAAGAGGTTTACAATGATTGCAATAATGACAAGTGCAAGAACTAAAACAATGCCAAGCATAATCATGGTCGAATTGAGTACATTCTTGTTGGCTGCATCCTGGTTGATACCGGTAAACATGATACCTACCATATCACTACCATTGTAAAGTGGGTAATAGCATACACTATAGCGACTGCCGAAAAGAACAACATTGTTGTCTGTGTAAATCTCTCCCTTTGATACTGCATTCCAAATAGTCATATCTGTGAGTGGTGTACCCACAACAGACTTGCCATCTGGATCTGTGATATCACTAAGGATACGATTGGTTCCCCAAAAAATAGTATGCTGAATGTCAGAATCGTCCGCGTGAATGGTATGGAAGACTTCGTCGGTAATTACGACGCCTCCTTTAGAGAAAGTACCCGTGGCTTCATCGTAGGCATAGTCACCTGGGTAAAAGGTGTCCATAGCGTTGGCTAAGGCACTGCTTGAAGTGCGAGCAACTAACTCATAGTCACGATTTGTTCCGGTAATGAAGACCACAAAGGATGTAAAGGCACATAATAAACCGGTAACCACAATGGCTACTAAGGTTGCACGAATTACGGTGACAAAAAAACCAGAGTATCTCTTTCTTTTTTTCTTGGACATGTTGAATATTTCTCCCTTCTCTTAAATAAAAATCCCCTTACTTCTGATTATAAGCAATTGCTTGCGAAATCAAAGCATATTTCGTTAAAATTTCGCAAAAATATCGACATTTTGAAAAAATAAGAAATAATCTAGAAGAAATGCGTGTCCAAGGGCAAGAAAAAGGGCAATATAAAAGTAAATTGGGCGAAATGGCATGCCGATTTTTATGCGTTTTCGACTTACAAATTGTATTGCGTTACTGAGGAGGAACCAACCACCAAAAAGAATTGCATAGAGCACCAGTGGGTGGTAGACGAGAGAAAGCATCACTTTTCCTTCCAAAAGTGCAATGAGACTTCTCGTGCCCCCACATCCAGGACAATAGTAGCCAGTCAGTGAATGAAAAGCGCAGGGAGGAAAAGGGATGGAACGGACAAAATTAGCCATGGAGAGCCTCCAGGTATTCGGAAACGGTCATCATTTCCGCATGAAGTGGACAAAGACCTGACAGAGTCAATGTGGTAGCATCCTCCTTGGCCTGATCAAAGCCAGAGACTCCATCCGTGAGGTAAACAACGGGAATTCCTGCGTCAATCAAGGCCCAAACGGTTGCAATCACGCAGCATTCTGCCACCACACCGCCAACCACAACGCGGTCCGCCTTTTTGCAAGCTGCTAGAACCTCTGGAATGGCAAGGCTGGAATATACACTCTTGGTGTAGAGCGGATATTTTTCAAGAGCAGAAGCAAACTGAGGGAGCATTTCGTTTCCCCAGTCATTGGCATTAATGTCTGCATACTGTACGTTATAATCCTTCCAACGTCCCACAGGATCGGTGGCAGCAAGATAGCGGGTGAACAGTACGGCATTTTCACTTTCCATAGCTTCGTAGGCAGAAATAATCTGGTTCAATCGATCAGCAGCTCCTTCTGTATCCAGACAAGCCCAATCTGCGCCTTTTGTATAGATGTTTTGCATATCAATGATGAGTAACAAATCCTTCGCCATAGAAAGAGAACTCCTTTTTGTACGATTTTGACTTCCTATATAGTAGATTACACATTTTTCTTCTATAAGTCAAAAAAAGTGGTATAATATTCCTATATTGGATCTATTATAGGTATTAGGGGTGGGATAAAGATGCAATTTAATTACAGTTTTGAAATTGCAGCAGTGATTATCATGTCTTTTTTGGCATTTGTGCATCTGCTGTATCATGATTTTTCATTAGCAAAAAGCCGATGCTATTTTGCCTTTTTGGTAATATGCATCATAGAAAGTCTGCTCAACATTGCGTCCTGCGTGGGCCTTGTGCGAACAGATGTGGTATCGAATTTTGCCAATGATGTCATCTGCTTTTTCTTCTTTATATCGGAGGCGCTTGCGTCCGTCTATTTCTTCCGCTATGTGGTGAATATCTGTGTTGCTGCAAAAGAGAGAAGAGACCGCTATATCCGTCTGTCTTTGATTCCGTGTGCATTTTTCCTGGGCCTCATTTTTACAAACCCATGGTTCCACACCATCTATATTATGGAGAACAATGCCTTCCGCCAAGGCAATTTGGCTTGGTTTGGCTATTTCTATATTGCACTTTATATTTTTGCAGGACTTGCCGTTGCAGCTTTTGCAAAGAGCACCATTCGTGGTAGAAATCGTTATGCGGTAATTCTTGGATGCGTAGTTTCCATTTTTGGCATTATGATTCAGTTCAATTTCCGCTCGATTTTGTTGACTGGATTTTCCAATACGCTGGTACTTGGCGTATTCTTCATTATCGTACAGAATTCCAATGAGCTCCGTGACCATGTATCCGATGTGAAAAACGAGCGCGCATTTTTCCTGTACTTTGAGAATGCATTAAACCAGGATAAGGCCTTCCAGATACTGATTGTAGATGTTCATCAGAATACACAGCTTAATATTCAGTACGGCTATTTCAAGGGGCAGATGTTAATCGCTGAGATTGGAGATTATCTTACCGGCTTAGGCGGTAAGAATGTATTTATCTTTAATGAGAATGTATTTGCCATTACGCTAGATGCGACAATGGATGTGAATCCACTAAAGCATGAGATTATCAACCGCTTTGACAAGCCATGGACCATCGAAGGAATTGATATTTTGATTTCTGCAAAGCTTGCACTTTTGCGTTGTCCAGAGGATGTAAAATCCGTGAAGGAATTCTATGGACTTGGCGAGTTTATGAAGAATATCATGCGTCAGGATCCAATTCACAACTATCGTGTGCTGAACGCAGAGATTCGCGAGCGCTACATTCGCTCTGAACAGGTGGAGACGGCCCTTCGCAGAGCCTTGGAAAGCAAGAGCATTCAGGTGTATTTCCAGCCAATCTACAACAATGAGGCTAAGCAGTTTACCTCTCTTGAGGCACTGGCAAGGCTCATTGTTGACGAGCTAGGTTTTATTCCACCAGATGAATTTATTGAGGCGGCAGAGAACAATGGAATGATTATTCCTTTGGATCTTATGATTTTGGAAAAATGCTGTCAGTTTATCGCAGAGGAATTGCTTCCAAGAAAGGACCAGCTATATATTGAGACGGTACAAATCAATGTATCCGTGCTTGAGTGTATGCAGCCAAATATGGATGAGATCATTTTGGCGATTATCGATAAGTATCAGGTTCCAAGAGAAATGATTATGCTTGAGATTACGGAGCGTGCAACGATTTCTGCAGCAGAGCTTATGGAAAAGCATATGAACA
>JAZQQA010000038.1:0-12855 GCA_045628825.1 Agathobacter sp. | reverse complement strand
CTGTAGTTTCTTAGTTGTATCTTCTTCTTCGTTAAAAAGTTCCGTTAACATACGGATGAGTTTGCTTGGCGAATCTTCATCGTCATGGTTCTTGCTGATATTTACGATGATGGCTTCCATCAAATCGTAGTATGGAACTTCTGGCGTCTTTTCTTTTGGAAAGACACTGCGATGGATATTGTAACGTTCAATCGTGTTTGCACGCTTTTGCGCGGCTTCGGTACAAATCCAGATGGAGTATACTTTCTTTAAGTTTCCATACTTGATGTTGTCAGAAGAGGCATTGGTAAACTCAACAGACAGTTGGGAAGAAATCATTCTACTACAATAGTAGATGGCTCTTGTTACGATGTCATATCCTGGAGAATCATCCTTTTGCGCTTCTACATCTACAAGAAGCTTTACACCGACAGTTTCGTTAGTGGCTGGAATGCGTATAAAGGTACGAATGTCGAAGGTGATTTTGCCTTCGCCCTCAACGGCATCCTCCTGTGAATTTCCGCGAATTTTTCTTGGAGTTGTTGTACCTGGGGTTAATCCTACAATATCAATTTGGATTTCTCCCTCGATGCATTGCTCGATTTCTTCGTAGGACATGTCTTTGCATTCGATGACCGTTTCCTTGAAGATGCGAGATAATACTGGCTTAAATGCCAAAATGTTTTTGACGTGTGTATCTAACTTGGTCTCGCCAGATACAGCGTCGCCTAATGGTGTTTTTTCCATTTGCTCCTTTCTAGTATAGCATATGCAATTTGTTTATGAAATAGCATACGAATACCTTCTTGATATGTAATTTTGGTTAGCAGAGATTTTCATCAGAATTGATAGACGTGATTCTTGACAGTGTTGCGTGTGCAACCTGATATTGAAAAGTCTTGCTAGGAGGCGAGTATATCATCATTTTCGCGAAGTTGCAATAGTATTCTTGGCAGAGTTGTGAGAGAATAATAAATATTAGAAAATACCAAATCAATAACAATGGGGCGGAAAACGATTATGATAAAGACGAATCTTGAAGGGTTCACAAGCGAGACGAGAGGTCAGGCGACACATGTGCTGTCAAAGCATGTATACGTATGCGGTCATCCGGAACAACTGGGACAGGTGTATGGATTGGCACAGGAGCAAATCTTAAGCAGAGGTGCAACATATGTCTTATGGACCTATCGAAATTCTTCTAACGATCTTTCTGCTCAGGAAGAAGTAGAGCTTGGTAATGCGATTAAGCAGATGCGACTTATGGTGCTTTTAGTTACCAAGAGATTCTTGTATGAACCAAATAGGGCAAGAGATTTTGAATTTGTCATGGCACAGAAATATGGTATTCCGGTGCTTCCATTTCTTATGGAAGCAGGACTTGAGAATGATTTTAATGAGTTCGCTGATGGATTACAAGCCTTGGTTCCGGGAGCGCAGGATGAGACTGAAATGAATATGGATCAGAAGGTTCATTTCATGCTACAAAAGATTTTTATGCCAACTAACATTATGAGTCAACTCGACCAGTCATTTGATGCACGGCTTTTTTTGAGTTATCGCAAAAAGGATCGCCTTTATGCAAATGCCCTAATGCAGTATATGCATGGATTAACAGCTATGGAAAGTGTATCTGTTTGGTACGATGAATTTCTTCCAGTTGGAGAGGGCTTTGAAGCGGAAATTGCAAAACAGATGGAGGAATCTGATGCGGTTCTGCTTATGGTTACCCCATCCATCTTGGAAAAGGGAAATTATGTGAAAACCGTTGAATATGAGATGGCGCAGCGTTTACATAAGCCGATTGTGGCAATACAAGTCGTAGAAACAGAGTTAGATGAGATTCGTCAGGCATATGAGGGGTTACCAGAAATAATTGATGTGCGGAAGGAAGTGAATCCGCTTTTTTCAGCTGTAAATAAGGCGATTGCTGTCGGCAAAGAGCAAAAGGGACAGTCGTGGAAAACATTGCCTAATCTGTCTACTGAGCAAAAACGAAATCTGGCGGAGTGTTATTTGTTGGGATACAAAGTGGAGCAGGATAAGAATCGTGCATTATCTCTTTTTCAAGAAGCAGCAAGGGCAGGAGATGGACCAGCAACAGAACGTCTTGTTGAAATCTATCGATATGGGTTGTGTGGACCGAAGGATCTAGGATCTGCTATTCGCGTGCAAAAAGAATATATATACCGCATGTCAGACGTAGAGGTATCACTCCAAAGCATCAGTGATATAAATGCTGAGGTGAAAATCCTTACAGAACTGTGTGGGGAAGCAGAACTTTATGATGATGGATTTATGGTAAACCATCACATGTTTCAGATGATTACCGACTATGTAAAAAAGTCTGGAGATCGCAGAGCGGAGAAGTATTTGCCAGCTATTGAAGTGCGTATGGCGCAGATGCTGATGGGGCTAGAGCGCTATGGTGAAGCTGTATCTTGGGCTGTAAAAGCGCTAGATCCACTACAGGAGGAAAATGCCATATATCTTAAAGCGGGACAGAGCAGTGGGCCACATGCTCAACTGATTTTTCTGTGCTATGACATTATTGTAAAAGCATTTTTAGCGATGGGAAAGCGCAGAGAAGCTAAGGGCTGTTTAGAGTCACTTATCGACTATCGTTACCAGATAGACCAAAGCATTCCTGGAACAGATATGTGGGCCATGACATATCCAGATTGTGTACAACTGGCAGATTTATACTATAAGGATAAGGAGTATGAAGATGCAAGATACTATTACAATAAGGCTGGTACTTGCTTGCAGAAATTGATTAATGCAGGTTATATGGAGTCAAGTCCAATTGCACAAGAAATATTTGAAAGTATCATATATGTAGATCTTCATATGGGCATGGTGTATTTGGAATTGCAGGACTTAATGTCTGCTAAGGAATTTTATGAATCGGCAGCATTGCATATCAACCAAAATGCGAATACCAAGATAGCAACGGAAAGTATTCGTAGAATGGCAGAAGCAGTTCAAGGTGGTTTGAACTACATATACAAGAATATCTAGAGGGAAAACATATATGGAATTAGTAAAAGGAAGACCAGTGGACGAAACTGGTCGATTGGAAAAAGAAATACGTACCTATGACTTGTTGGATCAGCTTGGAATTTTGTATGAGCGTATTGACCATGAGCCGGCAGAGACCATGGAGGCATGCGAAAAGGTGGACCGCGTGCTAGCACCAGCAGTAATTTGTAAGAATCTGTTTTTATGCAACACGCAAAAAACCAAGTTCTATTTACTTGCAATTCGTGGAGATAAGAAGTTTAAAACCAAGGAGATATCCCACCAGATTAATAGTTCAAGATTATCCTTTGCCACACCTGACTTTATGGAAGAATACTTAGACATTACACCTGGCTCTGTCAGTGTTCTTGGACTTATGAATGACAAGGAAAAGCATGTACAGCTTCTGGTAGATGAAGATGTCCTAGCAGCAGAGTATTTTGGCTGTCACCCATGTATCAATACCTCAAGCCTGCGTCTTAAAACTGCAGATGTATTCGGCAAATACTTAGAAGCTATCGATCATGATTATATGGTTGTGAAGTTGGGGACGGAAGAGGAATAAAAAATAGGCCTACACCATTCTGAGGTGTAGGCCATTTTTTGACTAGTTTGTCTTCTTATTATTGTTCTGAAGCATCTGTGCTCTTACCTTAAGTGGAAGACCAAATAAGGTAATGAATCCATCTGCATCGTGGTGGTCGTACTGATCACCAGTTGTGAAGCTTGCAAGTGAATCACTGTAAAGTGAGTATGGAGAAGTGGTACCAGCCTTGATGATGTTACCCTTGTAAAGCTTGAACTTAACTTCACCTGTTACATATTCCTGAGTAGACTTGATGAATGCCTGAAGGGCATCTGAAAGAGGAGTGAACCACTTTCCTTCGTATACAACCTGAGCAAACTTATTTGCAAGATCCTTCTTTACTTCCATAGTAGCTCTGTCTAAGCAAAGCTCTTCAAGCTGCATATGAGCTTCCATAAGGATAGTTCCACCAGGAGTCTCATATACGCCACGGCTCTTCATACCAACTACACGGTTCTCAACGATATCTACGATACCGATACCATGCTTTCCACCAAGTCTGTTGAGCTCGCGGATGATATCAGATACCTTCATCTGCTTTCCGTTTACAGAAGTAGGGATACCCTTTTCAAATGTCATGGTTACATATTCACCCTCATCTGGAGCCTTCTCTGGACGAACACCAAGTACAAGCATGTGATCGTAGTTTGGCTCAAGAGATGGATCTTCAAGCTCAAGACCTTCGTGGCTGATGTGCCATAAGTTACGGTCACGGCTGTAGCTTGAATCCGTTGAGAATGGAAGGTCGATTCCGTGTGCCTTACAATACTCAATCTCTGCTTCACGTGAATCCATCTGCCAGGTATCAAGTCTCCATGGAGCGATTACCTTGATGTCTGGAGCAAGGGCCTTAATTCCAAGCTCGAAACGAATCTGATCATTTCCCTTACCAGTAGCACCGTGGCAAATTGCAACTGCATTTTCCTTACGTGCGATTTCTACTAATTTCTTAACGATTGCTGGACGTGCCATAGAAGTTCCAAGTAAGTACTTGTTCTCATATACAGAACCGGCCTGAACACATGGAACGATGAAGTTGTCACAGAAATCATCAACGATATCTTCGATATATAATTTAGAAGCACCAGACAATTTTGCTCTTTCCTCAAGACCATCCAATTCTTCGCCCTGTCCACAGTTTACACAACAGCAGACAACTTCATAATCATACATTTCCTTTAACCAAGGAATGATTGCGGTAGTATCAAGACCACCAGAGTATGCTAATACAACTTTTTCCTTCATAGCATTTGTCCTTTCTTATATATAGTTTGCGCATCGCGCATTTATTTGCGTTAGCATAACTATATACCAATCGAATATACATTGCAAGCGCAAAAATATACAATAAAATGTATAAATATTCAAATCTTTATGCATTTTGACTATTTACTCATGCATATTGTTGTAATATATTAGAACCAGAAAGATACGGTGGCAGGATATATGCCAGTGGCCGTATGGAAGAAGATGAGGGAATGATGGCTGAGATAAAATACGAGATTCGCCCTATGACTATCGAGGATTATAAGGATGTTTACGATCTTTGGATGAGTATTCATGGATTTGGTATTCGTTCTATTGATGATTCCTTTGAAGGTGTGGATCGTTTCTTAAAAAGAAATCCATCCACCAGTGTAGTGGCCGTTTCGGATGGGAAAATTGTTGGTGCAATTTTATGCGGCCATGATGGAAGACGTGGATGTTTGTATCATGTATGTGTTGCTGAAAACTACCGCAAGCACGGTATTGGAAAAAGTATGGCAGTATATTGCATGCGAGCATTACAGGCGGAAGGCATAAATAAAGTAAATATTATTGCATTCAAAACCAACGCCGTAGGCAATCAGTTTTGGCAGGGAGAAGGTTGGACCTATCGCGAAGACCTGAACTACTATGATTTCACATTGAACGAAGATAACATTACAAGATTTAATCAGTAAGGAGAAAAACGATGGCAGAGCAGAACATGGATGAAGTATTAGCAAAAGCACAGGTGCTGATTGAAGCACTTCCTTATATTCAAAGATTTAACCGTAAGATTATCGTTGTAAAGTACGGTGGATCAGCAATGGTAGATGAGGAATTAAAGCGTCAGGTAATCCAGGATGTTACCTTGCTTAAGCTGGTTGGATTTAAGCCAATCATCGTACATGGTGGTGGAAAGGAGATTAGCCGTTGGGTTGAGAAGGTTGGTATGGAACCAGTCTTTGTCAATGGCCTTCGTAAGACAGATGAAGCAACCATGGAAGTGGCTGAGATGGTCCTTAATAAGGTAAACAAGTCTCTGGTTGCTATGGTGGAAGAGCTTGGCGTGCATGCCATTGGTATCAGTGGTAAGGATGGCAATCTTCTGAAGGTAGAAAAGAAGCTTTCTGGTGGAGAGGACATTGGATTTGTTGGAGAGATTACCGAAGTAAATCCTAAGATTCTTTATGATATGTTGGAGAGAGATTTCCTTCCAATCGTATGCCCAATTGGAATGGACGATCAGTTCAATAGCTACAATATCAATGCAGATGATGCGGCTTGTGCCATTGCCCGTGCAGTAGAGGCTGAAAAGCTTGCATTCCTTACCGATATTGAAGGTGTATACAAGGATAAGGATGACCCAGATACCTTGATTTCAGAGCTTACGGTAACTGAGGCAAGAGCACTGATTGGAGATGGCTTTATTGGTGGTGGAATGCTTCCAAAGCTTAATAATTGTATTGATGCCATCGAGAACGGTGTAAGCCGCGTTCATATTTTGGATGGAAGACTTGCCCATTGCTTACTTCTTGAAATCTTCACCAACAAGGGTGTTGGTACTGCGATTTTAGGCGACCAGGAGGCTAAATTTGACCATGAATAAAGAAGAATTCGTAAGTGCAGCAGAAGGCACTTTGTTACATACTTATAATCGTTTTGGCCTGGTGTTAGACCATGGTAAGGATGTGTATCTTTACGATACAGATGGCAAGGAGTATTTGGACTTTGCGGCTGGTATTGCGGTAAATGCCCTTGGCTACAGCAATGAAGCGCATAAGAATGCGCTTAAGGACCAGGTAGATGCCCTCCTTCATACATCCAACCTCTATTACAACACACCAATTATTTCTGCGGCAGAGAAGGTGCTTGCGGCAAGCCAGATGGATCGTGTATTCTTTACCAACTCAGGTACTGAGGCAATTGAAGGTGCTATTAAGGCTGCGAAAAAGTATGCGTTTACCAGAGATGGGCATGCAGGACATGAAATCATTGCCATGAATCATTCCTTCCATGGAAGAAGCATTGGCGCATTGTCTGTTACTGGAAACGCCCATTATCAAGAGCCATTTGAGCCACTGATGCCAGGTGTAAAGTTTGCAGACTTCAATGATTTTGAAAGTGTAAAAGCGCAGGTGACCGATAAGACCTGTGCAATTATTATGGAAACCGTTCAGGGAGAGGGTGGCATTTATCCAGCAACCCCAGAATTCCTTAAGGCAGTGCGCGAACTTTGCGATGAAAAGGATATTCTTCTTATCTTGGACGAAATCCAGTGCGGTATGGGTAGAACTGGTGATATGTTTGCTTGGCAGGGCTATGGCATCAAGCCAGATATTATGACTGTTGCAAAGGCCCTTGGTTGTGGTGTTCCTGTTGGTGCATTTCTTATGACCCAGCGTGTTGCAGATCAGTCTCTTGCACCTGGAGATCATGGTACGACCTACGGTGGTAATCCGTTTGTAGGTGCAGCTGTGACAGCGGTTTTTGAGCAGTTTGAGAAGCTTGATTTGCTCACTCATGTGCAGGAAGTGGCTCCATACTTGGAGGAAAAATTGGATGCACTTGTGGCAAAGTATGATTGCCTTACAGCCCGCCGTGGAAAAGGCTTTATGCAGGGCCTTGTGACAACACTTGCACCAGGAAAAGTGAGTGCAAAGGCGCTAGAGAATGGGCTTATTGTAATTTCTGCAGGCAGTGATGTGATTCGTATGGTTCCACCACTTGTAATTGAGAAAAAACATGTCGATGAATTGATTGAAAAACTTTCAAAGGCATTGGATTCGTTTTAATCTTACTAGTTTTGATAGGTCCTTTTAGGAGAAGGAGAGAAGAGATCGCATTTTTGCGGTCTTTTTTCATGTAATAGGATTGAAATACTATTGTAATAAATGTAAGAAATCGGTAAAATAGACCATGTACTAGGGCTCTATTTTCGCGCTTTGCCGTGAAAGGAGCAAAATGAAAAAAAGAATGATGGGAACCATGTTTTTGATTGTTCTCACGATACCGGGCATTTTTACTGCCTGTGGGAAAAAGCATGGTGAATTTTTGACCGTGGCTGAGACCATGGAAAGCACTGCAGAGGCATTTCAGGAAGAGGAAGAAGTTGCAGAAGCACCGATACAACCTCAGGAATTGTGTGTCTATGTATGTGGGGAAGTGAATGAACCTGGAGTCTATACCTTTTCCGAGGGAACAAGGCTTTATGAAGCCATTGCATCCGCTGGAGGATTTACCCAGGCGGCAGAAGAGAATTATTGGAATCTTGCAATGGTTCTTTCGGATTGTCAGATGGTTTATGTCCCTTCCAAGGAAGAAGTTGTAGGGAACAGGGAAGGTGGTTTGCTTGCAGTAGGGCAGGCTGATGATGTCTCCTCTTGCGGTGGGACTCTTGCTAAAACGGATGCTACGGATAGCAGGGTCAACATTAATACCGCAGATGAAGCAAAGCTTATGACCATTCCTGGGATTGGAGCCACAAGGGCCAAAAGCATTGTGGATTACAGGCAGACCCATGGGACATTTTCGAAGGTCGAGGATATTACTAAGGTTTCGGGAATTAAAGGTGCAACATTCGCAAAGATAGAAGAATATATTACAGTAGATTGAGGTAGGATATGGCAAAGAAGGTTCTTGTTGTTGATGACGAAAAATTGATTGTAAAGGGCATCCGTTTTAGCTTAGAGCAGGATGGAATGGAAGTGGATTGTGCCTATGATGGGGAGGAAGCCTTAAGCATGGCGCAGGCAACCACCTATGACATGATTCTTCTGGATGTTATGCTTCCAAAGATGAACGGATTTGAAGTGTGTCAGGCCATTCGTGAATTCTCTGATATGCCAATTGTTATGCTCACTGCAAAGGGCGATGACATGGACAAAATCCTTGGTCTGGAATACGGAGCAGACGATTACATCACAAAGCCTTTTAACATTCTTGAAGTGAAAGCAAGAATCAAAGCCATTATGCGTCGTACCCAGGGAAGTGCACCAAAGAAGGAGGCAGCAGCATCCGTTCTTGAAAAGGGTGATTTACGTTTAGATATTGATAGCAGAAGATTATATATTCTTGGCAATGAGATTAATCTTACCGCCAAGGAGTTTGATCTTTTGGAGCTTCTTGTAAGCAACGAGAATAAGGTTTATTCAAGAGAGAGTCTTCTTAGCACCATCTGGGGTAGTGATTATCCAGGAGATGTGCGTACCGTGGATGTACATGTGCGTCGTCTGCGTGAGAAAATTGAAAGCAATCCGAGTGAACCAAAGTATGTGCACACCAAGTGGGGTGTTGGCTACTATTACTACCAGAGATAGATTTTTGTGAGGAACTATTGTGAAGAAGAAAAGAATTCTTCCCTTTCTTAAAAGCTTAAAATTCCGCATCATTGTGTTGGTGTTCTTGGCATCTGCGATTCCAACCATTGCAATGATGGGTGGAATTATGGCGTCATATGAAGCAAGAGCAGTATCCATCCGTGCCAGTGAAATCTTAAGCCAGGCGAAGATTATTGCCAATCAGATTTCGACCACGCACTATGTGGTGGAATCGGATAAGGATACGACAACCCTTCAAGCCCAAATGAACTTGATTACCACCTTGTATGATGGTCGTGTCATTATTGTCAATGATAAGAGTCGTATTTGTTTCGACACGTATAACATGGACATGAATAAGACCATTGTTTTGGAAGAGGTCATTCGAAGTTTTTCAGGGGAAATTATCAGTAATTACGACAAACAGAATCACTATATTGAGATGACGATTCCAATCATCAATCCAGAGGACCCAGAGGAAAATGTACTTGGTGTACTCCTTATTTCTGTTGCGACAGATAACATTGTGGCAACGAAGAGTTATTTGCACATGGTTTCTGTCATCATTGCGTTGTCTTCCTTTATGGTTGTCAGCTTCCTTGGCATTTTGCTTGTGATTCGTCTTGTGCGTCCGTTGCAGAAGATTTACCAGGGAATCTCCGATATCGAAATGGGTGTTGGTGGGGTAGAATCCCTTGAGGTTAGAGACTACACTGAGACCTTCTATATCTGTGATAAGTTCAATGAAATGCTTGCGCAAATGAAGGTCATGGATGAGTCAAGACAGGAATTTGTATCCAATGTGTCCCATGAGCTTAAGACTCCAATGACTTCCATTAAGGTGCTTGCCGATACCATCAATAGTATGCCAGATGCACCGCTTGAGATGTACCAGGAGTTCATGGGTGATATTACCAATGAGATTGAGCGAGAGACCAAGATTATTAATGACCTTTTGTCCCTTGTAAAAATGGATAAGTCAGCGGCCAACTTAAATATTGCAACCGTCAATATCAATGATTTGCTTGAACAAATCTTAAAGCGTCTTCAGCCAATCGCAGATAAGCAGAATGTTGAGCTCGTGCTTGAGTCCTTCCGTCCAATTTCTGCTGAGGTTGATGAAGTGAAACTGACACTTGCCATTACCAATCTGGTAGAGAATGGCATTAAGTACAACAACAACGATGGAACTGGTTGGGTGCATGTGTCGTTAAATGCAGATCACCAGTATTTCTATTTGAAGGTAGAGGACAACGGAATTGGTATTCCTGAGGAGTCCCTAGATCGTATTTATGAAAGATTTTATCGTGTAGACAAGTCCCATTCCCGTGAAATTGGTGGAACAGGACTTGGACTTGCGATTACTCGTAACAGTATACTTATGCACCGTGGACAGATTAAGGCGTACAGTGCACTGGGGGAGGGCACAACCTTTGATGTGCGTATCCCACTGAGCTACATTATTTAGGAGGCAGCATGAAGAAACGATTCGCAATCATTTTTGCACTTGTTATGCTACTTGGCCTCTTCGCAGGATGTGGCAAAAACAGTGAAGATGGCTACAAGCTTTATTACCTGAATATGGAGATGACAAGGTTTGTTGTGGAACACGCAAAGACAGAAGCAACAACAACAGAAGGCCTTGTACAGGAGCTTTTGCAGGATTTGCAGGAGGAGCCTAAGGATGACGAAGCCAGAAGAACTATTGTTGGTTTTGGTCTCAATGGTTATGTGCTAAATGGCAACTACCTGACCTTGGATTTTAACAGCGATTACTATAATCTGGGGGTATATGAGGAGGTGCTCACAAGAGCTGCTCTCGTGAAAACCATGGCACAGATTAAGGATGTGACATATGTTAGCATTACGGTGGATGGAGCTCCTCTGGTAGATGCATCGGGAGTCGAAATTGGCATAATGATGGCAGACAGTTTTGTGGAGAATCCTGGAGATTCCATCAATTCAACTGCCCAGACAACTTTGACCTTATACTTTGCAAGTAGTGATGGTTTTGGGCTCAAAAAAGAGACGAGAACCGTACATTACAGCTCCAATATTTCCATGGATAAGCTGGTAGTGGAACAGCTGCTTGCTGGACCAAAGACCAGTGGATTACAGGGAATCATTCCTTCTGGAACGAGACTTGTTACAGTTTCTACCGTAGATGGCATTTGTTATGTCAGCTTAAGCGAGAACTTTAAGAATCAGAATCCTGAGATTTCAGAGGCAGTAGTGCTTTACTCTATTGTAAACTCATTGACGGAACTTCCGGATGTAGACAAGGTGCAGATTTCCATCAATGGTGATACCACAGGAAAGTGCCGCTATGAGTACGATTTGTCAGCGATGTATGAAGCTAACTTGGATCTGCTCAATGCAAAGAAGCCAGATAAGTCAGAGCCAGAAAGCGATAAGGCTGGAGATAAGACAGAAGAAAGCTCTGCACCAGCAGAAAATAACACCACAGGAGAACCTCAGGCGGAAGCAGGAGTTTCTTCTGATTTAAAAACGGAGAAAACAGAAAATTAATGAGAAAACGACCGCTACTTTTGGCGGCGTGCATCTATGTGATCGGAATTGTAGCAGCCTACTATAGCTTCTTATATACCTTAATTGCTGGCGTGGTTTTGGTATATGCGCTTGGAAAACTGCTACGGGAAAAGAAAGTGAGGAGATTGCTTGTAAGAACGCTTCTTCTTGCAAGCATCTTTCTTATTTCCTTCTTTCGAATGCAGGGCGATCTTGCATTTTACGAAAGAGAGCAGTCACAGATTGCAGAGGGTGAAGTTATTACTCTGCAGGGAGAGATTTATAAAAAAGAATACAAGAGCATGCAACAGTTTTATTATCTAAAGAACTGCACAGCGCTTGTAAATCATTCTTACGTACCTTGTCGCAAGGTACGCATCGTGCTTGAGACCGATACCTATCCCATCGGTCAAACCCTTGTGTTGTATGGAAAAGTAAATATGTTTAAGACGGCAACCAATGAAGGTGGCTTTGACATGCGTATGCATTATCGCTGTCAGCAAATCGATTTTTCATTGGATGTTTTTCGTGTGCAATTTTCTGATGGCAAAAAGGATGGCGTGAGGGAGTCCTTGTATCAGTTCCGAAAACGCGTTCATAGCGTCTATGACACGTGTATGCAGTATGGGGCAGGAAGCCTTTCCACCATGCTTTTGGGAGACCAGTCAGACATGGATACAGAGGTTAAGAATCTCTATCAGGCAGCAGGAATTTCTCATATTCTTGCGATTTCAGGATTGCATGTATCTATGGTAGGTCTAAGCCTATATAAGCATTTGAGGAAAAGAAGAAAAAGCCATATGAGATCGGCTGTTCTTAGTTTTTTTGTGCTCATCACCTATGCCATTATGACAGGAGGGAGTGTATCTACCAGTCGCGCCCTTGGCATGGTGGTGCTTACCCTTGTGGCCTCGGTGCTCGGACAAGGCTACGATATGCTAAATGGCCTTGGCGCCATGATTCTTGTGCTGCTTTTTGAGAATCCCATGCTGCTTTGGTATTCTGGATTTCAGTTTTCAGTAGTAGCACTCCTTGGTATAGGCGTATTCGGAACGGGATTTGCTATGGACGCGGCAAAGCCTGGGCATCCGACAATGCTCGAGAAAATGCGAGGGGCCTTCCTAAGTAGCCTTTCGGTATGGCTTACCACCTTGCCTCTTGTGGCGTATTACTACT
>JAZQQA010000037.1:0-3912 GCA_045628825.1 Agathobacter sp. | reverse complement strand
TCTGCCGCGAACTCTGCTGCACAGGTATCAACCATCTTGTATGCTGCCACAATACCATTCTTGTAGCGCATATCCTTAATCTCAGCCTCTGTCTTACCAACAAGACGGGCAATGACATTATCAGGGAACTCGATACGCTTTGCCTCTGCAAGAAGCTCTACCGAGAAGTCTCTCGCATGGGTTCCAGTTGCCATAGCAACGGCAGGATTACAAGCAATGAGTGCTTTTTCCATCTCTACAAGGATGGCAATCTTATCAATGAACCATGGATCAATCTTTGTGATCTCATGAATCTTCTCATAGCTAACGCCGCGACGCAGTGCCTCTGCGATAACCCAGATACGGCGGTCATCTACAACTGCAAGCTGCTTTTCAAGGCCAGCATTGTCAAGCTCTGTGAAATCATAGGACTGAAGACAATCCACATGCTGCTCCAGAGAACGAATTGCCTTCATAAGGGCACCTTCGAAATTGTCACAGATAGACATAACTTCACCAGTTGCCTTCATCTGTGTAGTAAGCTTTCTGGTTGCAGTAAGGAACTTATCAAATGGAAGTCTTGGAATCTTTACTACACAGTAGTCAAGCATTGGCTCGAAGCTTGCGTAGGTCTTTTGTGTAATTGCATTCTTAATCTCGTCCAAGGTATATCCTAGAGCAATCTTTGCAGTTACCTTAGCAATTGGATAGCCAGTTGCCTTAGAAGCAAGTGCGGAAGAACGAGATACTCGAGGATTCACCTCGATAACACAGTATTCAAAGGAATCTGGCTTAAGTGCATACTGTACGTTACATCCACCTGTAATCTGTAATTCATCAATGATGTTAAGGGCAGATGTACGAAGCATCTGATATTCCTTGTCACCCAAGGTCTGTGAAGGTGCAACTACGATAGAGTCACCTGTATGTACACCAACTGGGTCAAGGTTTTCCATATTACATACGGTAATGCAGTTGCCGTTGGCGTCACGCATTACTTCGTACTCAATTTCCTTCCATCCTGCAATACAACGCTCTACCAAAACCTCTCCAACACGGCTAAGACGAAGTCCGTTGGTAAGAATCTCGATAAGTTCCTGCTCGTTGTATGCAATACCACCGCCGGATCCACCAAGGGTGAATGCAGGACGAAGTACAACTGGGTAACCAATAGTATTGGTAAACTTAATACCATCCTGTACATTGTTTACAACCTGAGAAGCTGCGATTGGCTCACCAATCTTTTCCATGGTATCCTTGAAAGCCTGACGGTCCTCTGCCTTAAAAATTGTCTCGGCTGTGGTACCAATCAGTTTTACATTGTACTTATCCAAAATACCGCTCTCAGCAAGCTCCATACCAAGGTTCAGTCCAGCCTGTCCTCCAAGGGTTGGAAGGATGCTATCTGGTCTTTCCTTGGCAATGATGGTCTCAAGTACCTCAAGTGTGAGTGGCTCAATATATACCTGATCTGCGATTTCCTTGTCTGTCATGATGGTTGCAGGGTTTGAGTTTACAAGACATACCTCAACGCCCTCTTCCTTCAGGGAACGACAAGCCTGGGTTCCAGCATAGTCAAACTCTGCTGCCTGTCCAATAACGATAGGGCCAGAACCGATTACTAATACTTTTTTGATGTCAAAATTTCTTGGCATTACTGTTCTCCTCCCATCATATCGATAAATCTATCAAACAAATATCCAGAATCCTGTGGTCCAGGACATGCCTCTGGATGGAATTGCACGGTAAAAATGTTCTTTCCTACATAAGCGAGTCCCTCGTTGGTTCCATCATTTACGTTGGTGAACGCTGGAACTGCAACCTTAGGATCCAAAGAATCTACGTCTACGGCATAGCCATGGTTCTGTGAGGAAATATATACACGGCCGGTCGCAAGGTCCTTCACTGGGTGGTTGCCACCTCTATGACCATACTTCAGGCGATAGGTATCTGCACCAGTTGCAAGAGCCATAAGCTGATGTCCAAGACAAATTGCAAAGATTGGAACATCGCTCTCATAAAGCTTTCTTACTTCATCTATAATGGTTCCGCAATCCTTAGGATCTCCAGGTCCGTTGGAAAGCATAATGCCATCTGGATTGGTTGCAAGTATTTCTGCTGCTGTAGTTCTTGCTGGGTAAATCGTCACTTCGCAGCCGCGATCATTTAAGGACTTTGGAATGTTATTCTTTGCACCAAAATCAAGAAGTGCTACACGCTTTCCACTTCCCTTTAAGGTATGCTTTTCTTCACAAGTTACCTTGTCGACAACATCACCTGTCTTATACGCTTTTAATCTTGGGAGTATTTCATCAAAGTTGTAATTCTCGTTGGTAGTGATCATACCATTCATGGTACCCTTTTCGCGGAGAATTTTGGTGAGAGCACGGGTATCAATTCCAGCAACACCTGGAATATCGTGCTTAATAAGAAAATCTTGAATTGTGCCTTCACAGCGGAAGTTCGAAGGCATACGAGATAATTCGCGGACAATAAAGCCATCTGGCCAAGGCTTTCCGGACTCCATATCAGGAGTAATTCCATAATTACCAATCAGTGGATACGTCATAACGACTGCCTGTCCTGCATAAGAAGGATCTGTAAGCACCTCCAAATAACCAGTCATTGAAGTATTAAATACGATCTCACTGATTACTTCTTTTGTGCTACCGATGCTCTTTCCAGCAAAGACGGTACCATCTTCCAGAATCAAAAAAGCTTTCATATTTGTCCCCTTTCCGATTTAACCCTAAATTGCTAGAAGTTTATCATAAAGGGGACTACATTTCAATGCTTTTTGAAAAAGTTTTTTTGTCAATTTTCTGACAAGCGATCCGCCAGTCCACTATAACGCTTTGCCTCTATATTATTGCTTACCATACCAACAAAAGTTGTCTCGTCCCCCACAAGGGTAACACACTTTTTTGCGCGGGTTACGGCGGTGTATAAGAGGTTGCGGTTCATAAGCATACGTGGTCCCGAAAGAAGTGGAATAACAACCGCTGGATACTCAGAGCCTTGGGACTTGTGAATGGTAATCGCATAGGCAAGCTCCAGCTCTTCTAAGTTCTTGAAAGAATAATCAACCTTTCTACCTTCATCGAAGGAGATGGTCATCTCCTGGGCATATTCATTGATGCTTTCAATGACTCCCATGTCTCCATTGAAAATGCCTGTTCCAGAATCCACCATAAGACCATACCGAGTCCTAATCTCCCACTCCATCTGATAGTTGTTCTTAACCTGCATCACCTTATCTCCCTCACGGAAGATGGTGCCATTATATTCTTTTTCCTTTTTGCCCTTTGCAGGCGGATTCATATACTGCTGTAAAATGCGATTGAGATTCTCAACCCCAAGAAGTCCCTTGCGCATCGGTGTTAACACCTGAATATCAAAAGGAGTTGCATCTACATACTTTGGCAGTTTTTGATGAATCAGCTGCAGGCAGACATTGATGATGGTATCTGCATCATAGCGACGCAGGAAGAAAAAGTCCTTGCTGTCATTGTCCAGCACTACCTCTTCTCCACGATTAATCTTATGGGCATTTACAATGATATCGCTGGTAGATGCCTGACGGAAAATCTTGGTCAACATAACTGTATGGAACTTCTTCGACTCAATGATATCCTTAAGCACACTTCCTGGTCCAACACTTGGAAGCTGGTTAATATCGCCAACCAAAACCAACCGTGTGCCAGGCGCAATGGCCTTTAACAAGGAATACATCAGTGAAATGTCCACCATAGACATCTCATCCACAATAATGACATCTGTTTCCAGAGGATTGGTCTCATTGCGTTGAAATCCCATATCCCCTTCTGTTCCACCATTTAACTCAAGCATACGGTGAATGGTTCTTGCTTCAAAGCCTGTGGTCTCACTCATACGCTTCGCCGCACGTCCGGTTGGTGCCGCCAGAAAAATATC
>JAZQQA010000036.1:0-2048 GCA_045628825.1 Agathobacter sp. | reverse complement strand
GGTCCACATTTCTCTGTAAACCGTATGCTTAGCCATGAGTGCTACAAGCAGCGTATGGAGAGAGGTCTTACCTTCATCGAGTTCAACTACATGATTATGCAGTCATACGACTTCTACGAGTTGTTCCAGAAGTACGGATGTAACATGCAGTTCGGTGGTGATGACCAGTGGGCAAATATGCTTGGTGGTACTGAGCTTATTCGTCGTAAGCTTGGTAAGGATGCACACGCTATGACCATTACACTTCTTCTGAACTCAGAGGGTAAGAAGATGGGTAAGACTGCTTCTGGTGCAGTATGGCTTGATCCAAATAAGACCACTCCATTCGAGTTCTTCCAGTACTGGAGAAATGTAAATGATGCTGATGTAATTAAATGTCTTAAGATGCTTACTTTCCTTCCACTCGAGGCGATCGAGAAGATGGAAAGCTGGGAAGGTGCACAGCTCAACGAGGCAAAGGAAATCCTTGCATACGAGCTTACCGCTCTTGTTCATGGTGAGGAAGAGGCAACAAAGGCAAAGGAAGCCAGCCATGCACTTTTCGCAGGCGGTGGAGACCTTGCTAATATGCCAACGGTAGAAGTCACTGCAGCTGATTTTGCTGAGGGCGATATGGACATTCTTGCAGTACTTGTTAAGACAGGTCTTTGCGAGTCTCGTGCAGATGCAAGACGTAACGTACAGCAGGGCGGTGTTTCTGTTGCAGATGAGAAGGTAACTGACATTGCAACCAAGTACAGCCTTGACGCATTTGCTGGAGATGGAATCGTAATCAAGCGTGGTAAGAAGAAATTTGTTAAGGTTGTTGCTAAATAATTAGTCTTGACTAACATGACTTTTGTCTGATATTGTGACTTTAACAAATAAACATATTCCGTGAGGGAGTAGTTCGCGCGATTGCGTGATTTGTCAACAGTCCCGGTGATGAAATTAGGTCACCTGGCAAATCTTAAAGAATGAGACTCATGTATACAGGTTTTCCCTGTATACATGGGTTTTTTTATTGGAAAAATGATTGCGCCATTGCACAGAAAGATTTTCTCACACCCATTTATGAAAGGATGAGTTTTATGCAAAACTTAATTAACACCCTTCCACTTCCAGTGGTAGCATTGGTTCTGGTCGTTGGCTTTGTATTCCTAATCAAAGGCGCAGACTTCTTTGTAGAAGGTGCTTCTTCTGTAGCAAAGCGTTTTCATGTTCCAGCAATTATCATCGGTCTTACCGTTGTAGCGATGGGAACTTCGCTTCCAGAAACAGCGGTTAGTGTAACTGCTTCTATTACAGGAAACAATGAGCTTGCCATTAGTAATGCTATTGGATCAAACATCTTTAATCTTATGGTTGTTATTGGTGTATGTGCCCTTATGTGTGTTGTACCAGTAGGGGAAGATACTATTAAGCATGACATTCCATTTTCCGCAATTTGTGCAGTCGCACTTCTTGGACTTGGAGTCCTTGGTCTTGCAGATGCCCATGGCATGATTCTTGGACATCTTGATGGTGTGATTCTTCTTGCCTTGTTCGTTGGATATCTTCTTGTGCTGATTAAGAAGACCTTAAAGGCAGTGAAGGAAGGAAAAGAAGTGGATGTAGAAGGTGGTTCGGATGAAGATATCAAGCTTCTTTCTATGCCAAAGTCATTGCTTTTTATTATCGGTGGTGGCGCAGCTATTGCGCTTGGTGGAGATCTTACCGTAGATTCAGCTTCTCGCATCGCCCGTGATTTTGGTATGAGCCAGACCTTGGTTGGACTTACCATTGTATCCATTGGAACTTCTCTTCCAGAGCTTGTAACCTCTATCGTTGCTGCTCGAAAGAATGAGATTGGTATGGCGCTTGGTAATGCCATTGGTTCGAATGTATTCAACTTCCTTATGGTACTTGGTATTGCTTCTGCAATCAGTCCAATCGCTTTTATCCAGGCCAACTTAATCGACATTGTAATTCTTTTGGTATTTACCTTGATCGTATGGATCTTTGCAGCAACCAAGAAGCAGCTGAGTAAGCTTGAGGGTGCGCTTATGCTCCTTATGTATGCTGGATAT
>JAZQQA010000035.1:0-6338 GCA_045628825.1 Agathobacter sp. | reverse complement strand
TATGCAAATTTAGGTAACTCTGGAATTATGAGAACCATTGAGGACTATGCAATGGGTATCAATTTTTCCAGAGTTATGTCTATTAAATACGGCAATTTATTAAATGATGCTGCAGCAACGAAAAACTATACTGCCATTGCTGTAGGTCGAGTTATGACCTGTGTACTTGGCATGGTTGTGGAACGTGAACGAGAAATTCGTAACTTTAATGAGACTCCATTTTACCGCGTTGTTGGGCATTTTTCTCATGCTGATATTTCTGCTGAATGGAAGGCAGTAGAGGGTTCTAAATACTTTGAATCACCACTTCTCTATAAAGAGAATGGATTCAAGAAGGAAGAATCTGCGCAGGCATTGATGGAGGAACTAACAGGTAAGCCTGCTCGTGTTCTTTCCCTGGAGAAAGGAACGAGTAAGAAAAAGGCACCACTTCTTTTCAATCTTGCAGAGCTTCAGGCGGAGTGTGCAAAGAAGTTTAAGATTAGTCCTGACGAGACTTTACAGGTTGCACAGGATTTGTATGAGAAGAAGCTGACTACATATCCAAGAACTGACGCACGTGTGCTATCAACTGCTATTGCGAAAGAAATCTCCAAGAATCTTAATAAGCTTCGTAATTTTGATGCGACAAAGCCTTATGTAGAGCATATCTTGGAAAGGGGATTATATAAGAATATTGCAAATACCCAGTATACGGATGATAGCAAGGTTACCGACCACTATGCAATTATTCCAACGGGACAATTAACCGAGCTTGGCAATCTTAATAGTTTGCAGCGTGCAGTGTTTGAACTCATCGTGCGACGTTTCCTTAGCATTTTCTATCCACCAGCAGAGTATGAGACGGTTAAAATGACCGTTGGAGTGGAAAATGAGCAATTCTTTACTTCTGCAAAGGTGTTGAAATCAGAGGGCTTTTTGGAGGTTGCAACACCGCCAAAGAAGAAATCCTTTGAGGAAGAGAATGCAAGAATTCTAGGTGCAAATGCAAGTGGTGAGGCAAAGACAGAGGGCGAAGCAGAGGGAACTGAAAATAATGGCGAGGAAGAAATCGTTGTTAATCCTAAGGCTTTGCTTGAAATAGCAGATAGTCTTAAGGTGGGGGATGAGATTTCATGCTCTGGTTATGAGATGAAGTTTGGAAAGACCAATCCTCCGAAACGATATACTTCAGGTTCTATGGTACTTGCCATGGAGAATGCAGGGCAGCTTATTGAGGATGAAGAACTCCGTGCTCAGATTAAGGGCTCAGGTATTGGTACTTCAGCGACTCGTGCAGAAATCATTGCGAAGCTTGTTCGCATAGGATATTTGAATTTGAATCAGAAGACCCAGATATTAAGTCCGGAGCGTTTGGGAGAGATGATATATGAAGTTGTCTATATGACAGTTCCATCCCTTTTGAACCCGAAGATGACGGCAAACTGGGAAAAAGGATTGGATGGCATTACCCATGGAACCGTAGATTTCTGGGATTACCGGAATAAGCTGGAAGACTTTATTCGTACGGAAACCCTCAAGATGATTGAGCGGGATTTATTCCGTCCAATTGCAGATCGAATCAGCGATTTTGCAGGTAAGAATGCAAGAGGCGCTGGAGCCAGACGTAAGATTGGAGCAGCATGTCCAATGTGTGGAGGAGAACTTATAACCACACCTTTTGGCTATGGATGCTCGAATTATAAGCAGGATAAGACAGGTTGCAATTTTAACATCGGAGAAATTTGTGGTGTTGCAATCCCTGAAGAACAGGTGCTGAAGCTGCTTTCGGAGGGAAGGACAGACACCATTCGCGGCTTTAAGTCAAAGGCTGGTAAGGTGTTTGATGCCTGTCTTACGATGGAGAAAATTGATGCAGTAGAGGCTAATCCATTCGAGGGAATTGAAGGAAGTCCTACCAAAATCAATATCAATTTTGATTTTGAACATGTAGAAGCCAAGGTAGTAGAGGGAGTTGCATGTCCAATGTGTGGCGGCAAAATAACGATTACGCAATATGGATATGCTTGTGAGAACCGTAGAAGACCAGGACAGGCCGTTCCAGAGGATGCTCCGGCAGCGTGTTATTTCAACATAGGAGAAATCTGTGGCGTAAAGATTAGCCAGTCTGCGCTGAAGTCACTGATTACGGATGGTACAACGGATGTCATTCGTGGCTTTAAGTCCAAAGCTGGAAAGAAGTTTGATGCTAGGCTAAAACTGGAAATTGCCGATGTGACAGCAGAGGATGGTTCTGTTCATAAGAGAGCAAATGTGAATTTTGACTTTGAGCAGGTGGAAGCAAAATCCGTTGATGATGCCAAGTGTCCTGCCTGTGGTGGCAAAATGCTTGTGACAAGCTTTGGCTACGTCTGTGAAAATAGACGTCGACCACAGGAAGGAATTGCTGAGGCGCAAGAGGGTTGCTATTTTGCGATTGGTTCCATTGGCGGTGTGAAACTCAATGCGAGCCAGGTAAAGCAACTCTTAACAGATGGCATAACCGATACCATTCGTGGCTTTAAGTCAAAGGCTGGAAAGAAGTTTGATGCGAGACTTAAACTTGTGGAGGAACCTTATATAAAACGCATCAAGCCAGAGACTGGCAGCGAGGAACCATTATTTGCCATGTCAAGTGGAACCATAGATGATGGTGCTGCATTGGATGCAGGAGCAGTGTTGAACGAGGAAAACATGGAAATCAGCCAGAATCTGGAAGCAGAGGAAGCGCCACTTCGCTATAGTGTTGTCTTTGATTTTGATGATGTGCAGCCAGATCTTGTCAAGAATGTCATCTGCCCAATTTGTGGTGGGGATATTCAAAAGACACGTTTTGGCTTTGCCTGTGTATATAACGATTACAATAATCCTGATTCTTGTAAGTTTCGTGTGGGTGAAGTTGCTGGAAAAGCATTGACTGCAGCCAATCTTACCCAACTTCTTACGGACGGAAGAACCGAGACCATGCGTGGCTTTAAGTCCAAGGCCGGTAAGAAATTTGATGCAAGACTTGCTCTTGATAGGGATGAGAATGGTGATTTCATTGGAATTAAGTTCGATTTCGATGACGTGCAGGCTGAGACACTTAAGGATGTAAGCTGTCCACTTTGCCACGGGGAGATTGCTATTTCAAAGTTTGGATATTCTTGTGTAAATAACAAGCGCGATGTGGAAGGAGCATGCCCATTCTTTATTGGAAAGATTGCGAGCGTTATGCTAAATAAGAAGCAGGTAACAGAACTTCTTCTGACCAAGAAGGTTGGGCCAATCAGTGGTTTTGTGGGCAAAACAGGCATGAAATTTGACGGGGCATTAAAGCTTGGAGAAGATGGCCGTGTGGCATTTGATTTCCCGGAGAGGCCAAAGCCAGTGGAATCAAATGTAGAATGCCCAAAATGCCATAAGAAGATGATGAAGTCTGAATGGCGCTATGAATGCGAATGCGGATTTAAGGTAAATCACACCGTTGCCAAGATTGCATTGTCTGACGAAGTTATGACTGAACTTCTGACAGATGGTAAGACAGCAGAAAAGATTGTTGGTTTTACCGGTAAAAATGGATTGTTTGACGCTTTCCTCAAATTCGAGGAAGACCAGATTAAATTTGATTTTGAACGAAAAGAGGATGGTGCTACAGGAAGTGACACACCAAAGTCCGACGCAGGAAAAATCGATTTTGCATCCATCTCGTTGGAAGAGATGAGCGGAATATTTGGGGAACAGCCAGCAAATAATGATACAAATAGAACAAATAATTCCGAGGAGGAATAGGATATGGAAAACGCAAAAATTAAAAATTTATACACCTTAGAGGAAACCATTGCAGGAGAGTATCTATCACAGTTTGAGTATCCCTGGGAGGCACTTAAAGGAATCAGTGATTTTATTAAAAAACTTGGACCAACACTTGACCCTGAGAAGTATGAGCAAAGAGGGGAAGATGTTTGGGTAGCTAAGTCTGCGAAGGTATTTCCAAGTGCATATCTTGGAGGTCCACTCATTGTTGATGAGGATGCAGAGATTCGTCACTGCGCATTTGTGCGTGGCTCAGCAATCGTAGGAAAGGGTTCCGTTGTTGGCAATTCTACCGAGCTTAAGAACGTTATCATTTTTAACAGTGTACAGGTTCCACATTACAACTATGTGGGTGACTCCATTCTTGGATACAAGTCTCATATGGGGGCTGGTTCCATTACTTCCAATGTGAAGTCAGATAAGGAACTTGTGGTAGTAAAGGATTGTTATGATACGAAGGAAGAGATTGCAACAGGCCTTAAGAAGTTTGGTGCAATGCTTGGAGATTATGTAGAGGTTGGTTGCAATTCGGTCTTAAATCCAGGCACTGTGATTGGAAAGCATTGCAATGTGTATCCTACCAGCTCTGTAAGAGGAGTTATCCCAGAAGGACACATTTTTAAGGATAAGGAACACGTTGTAAAAAAGAATTCATAGTGAACAAAAACTTTGTTAAAAAATCTACGATTTTTTACAGGATAGCACTAGACTTATGAAAGAAAATGTGAGAAAATGCTGACAGAATGTGGGACTGCGTAAGTGGCCTCACAGAAAGAGTTTCTTTATGAAAGGAGTCATACAATGATTTACACAAAAGAAGTTGAGAACATGTGTCCAGTTGCTAAGGGCGCAAAGCATGAGCCAGCTCCAATCCCAGAAGAGGGACAGTGGGTACATGCTAAGAAAATTGAGGATATTTCAGGCTTTACACACGGCGTAGGCTGGTGTGCTCCACAGCAGGGTGCTTGTAAGCTTTCTCTTAACGTTAAGAACGGCGTTATCGAAGAAGCACTTGTTGAGACCATCGGATGTTCAGGAATGACCCATTCAGCAGCTATGGCAGCTGAAATTCTTCAGGGTAAGACCATTCTTGAAGCACTTAACACTGACCTCGTTTGTGATGCTATCAATACAGCAATGAGAGAGTTATTCCTTCAGATCGTATACGGACGTACACAGTCTGCATTCTCTGATGATGGACTTGCAATTGGTGCTGGTCTTGAGGACCTTGGAAAGGGTCTTCGTTCACAGGTTGGTACAATGTACGCAACTAAGGAAAAGGGTGTTCGTTACCTTGAGATGGCTGAAGGCTATGTAACAGGTATCGCCCTTGACGAGAACAATGAAGTTATTGGATACCAGTTTGTTTCTCTTGGAAAGATGACAGACTTCATCAAGAAGGGTGATGACGCTAACACCGCTTGGGAGAAGGCAAAGGGTTCTTACGGACGTGTATTGCCAGAGCAGGGTGCAGTTAAGATCATTGACCCTCGTCATGAATAATCGGAAGGAGAACAAGACAAATGGCATTATTTGAATCATATGAGAGAAGAATTGACCAGATTAACGCTGTATTAAACAGCTATGGTATCAGCTCAATCGAAGAAGCTGAAAAGATTACTAAGGATGCTGGACTTGATGTTTACGAGCAGGTTAAGAAGATCCAGCCTATCTGTTTTGAGAACGCTTGCTGGGCTTACACTGTAGGTGCTGCAATCGCTATTAAGAAGGGATGCTCAAGAGCCGCTGATGCAGCTGCTGCAATCGGTGAGGGACTTCAGGCATTCTGTATCCCAGGATCAGTTGCTGACCACCGTAAGGTAGGTCTTGGACATGGTAACCTCGGCAAGATGCTTCTTGAAGAGGAGACAGAGTGCTTCTGTTTCTTAGCAGGACACGAGTCATTCGCTGCAGCTGAAGGTGCTATCGGTATCGCTGAGAAGGCTAATAAGGTTCGCCAGAAGCCACTCCGCGTTATCCTTAACGGTCTTGGAAAAGACGCAGCTCAGATTATTTCACGTATCAATGGATTCACATATGTTGAGACAAAGTATGACTACAAGGCTGCAAAGCTCAATGTAGTATACGAGAAGCCATACTCAGATGGTCTTCGTGCAACTGTTAAGTGCTATGGTTGTGACGACGTACAGGAAGGTGTTGCAGTTATGTTCCATGAGAACGTTGGTGAATCTATCACTGGTAACTCAACCAACCCAACTCGTTTCCAGCATCCAGTAGCTGGTACATACAAGAAGGAATGTACCGAGCAGGGTAAGAAGTACTTCTCAGTAGCATCAGGTGGTGGTACAGGACGTACACTTCACCCAGATAACATGGCTGCTGGTCCAGCTTCATATGGTATGACAGATACTCTTGGAGGTATGCACTCAGATGCTCAGTTCGCTGGTCCATCTTCAGTTCCTGCACACGTTGAGATGATGGGTCTTATCGGTATGGGTAACAACCCACTGGTAGGTGCTACTGTAGCTGTAGCTGTTTCTATCGAGGAAGCATCCAAGGCTGGTAAGTGGGCATAAACCTAGATAAAGAAGCATTTGTATATG
>JAZQQA010000034.1:0-4921 GCA_045628825.1 Agathobacter sp. | reverse complement strand
AAAAAATGCATTAAATCTAAGATTTGCTTTGGCATGGATGGTATTAATCCTTGGCATGGCAATCCTTGATATCTGGCCAGGCATTGCAAAATGGGCAGCAAAGCTTGTGGGCATTGAAGTACCACTCAACCTGCTTTTGACTGCAGGCGTGATTTTCTGTTTGTTACTCATTTTTAGTCTTACCAAGAAGATTTCAAAGCTTACGGATGAGACCAAGAAACTGACACAAGAGGTTGCACTGCTAAAGGAACAGAACAACCGCTACGGAAGATAATAGGAAATTGCATGATTAGAGAAATTATCAAAAATCGTAAGTTAATATGGAAGTTGTCCAAGAACGATTTTAAGTCCCGTTTTACGGGTTCTTACCTTGGTGTGATTTGGGCATTCATTCAGCCAATTGTAACAGTACTTGTCTATTGGTTTGTATTTGAAAAAGGCCTTCGTGCCTCTGGGGTAAACCTAAAGTCAGGCATCCAGGTGCCATTCGTCCTTTGGCTGACTTCAGGTATTGTACCATGGTTCTTTTTCCAGGAAGCCTGGAGCGCAGGAACCAGCACCATGAATGCTTATAGTTACTTGGTCAAGAAGGTGGTCTTTAATATCGACATCCTTCCAGTTATCAAAATCGTATCAGCGCTGTTTGTGCATATCTTTTTCGTGTGCTTTACCCTGGTGCTTTTTATGTGCTATGGCTTTATGCCAGACTGGTATGTATTGCAGGCAATCTACTACTCGCTAGCTATGATTGTTCTGGTACTTGGACTTGTGTATATGAGTTCGGCCATTGTGGTGTTCTTTAAGGATTTGAGCCAGATTATCGGAATCCTGCTTCAGGTAGGTGTGTGGATGACGCCAATCATGTGGAACATCAATTCGCCAGACCTGGACCTCCCAGCTTGGGCCCTTACGATTCTGAAACTGAACCCAATGCTTTATATCGTAGAAGGATACAGAGATTCCTTTATCAACAAGATTGGATTCTGGGAAAACTGGAAGATGACCATCTATTTCTGGGTGGTTACTGCAATCATCTGGTTCCTTGGAATTCGCATTTTCCGCAAGCTCAAGAAGCAGTTTGCAGACGTATTGTAAAACTGATTGCATAAAGGCTGTGGCAAGCGCCAACGCTAGCAAATGCAATTGTGCAGTATGACAAATAGTGAGGTAGAAATATGGTACAGTTTTCCGCTGGACAAAAAATATATATGGGCATCAAGCGATGCATCGACTGGTTGCTTTCCACCATTGCAATTATCCTCTTTGGCTGGTTGCTTCTTCTGATTGCGCTGGCAGTGGTGATTGATGATCCAGGCCCAGTCTTCTTTATACAGAAGCGTGTCGGAATTCACAAGAAGCATTTTGGCATTCTCAAATTCCGTACCATGAAGACAAGTACACCAAAGGATATGCCAACCCATATGCTGTCCAATCCAGAACAGTACATTACAAGAGTGGGTAAGTTCCTTCGCAAGTCAAGCTTAGATGAGCTTCCACAGCTTTTTAATATCTGGGTAGGACAGATGAGTATCATCGGACCACGTCCAGCGCTTTGGAATCAGTTCGACTTAATCGAAGAGCGCGATAAATATGGCGCCAACGATGTAGTACCAGGCATGACAGGCTGGGCACAGTGCAACGGCCGTGATGAGCTAGAAATTGACGTCAAAGCAAAGTTTGATGGATATTATGTGGAGCATTTTGGATTTGGAATGGATGTAAAGTGCTTCTTTAAGACAATTGCAGCAGTTCTCTCCCACGATGGCGTGGTAGAAGGTGGAACTGGTGAGATGAACAAGGAAAAGAATGAACAATAATAACGCGATTGAAGTAAGAAATGTCAAAAAAACATATATGCTCTATACCCGCAATTGGGATAGACTTCGCGATGCACTGGGAAGCCGCAAGAAAAAGCGCGGCAAACCACATGACGCCTTAAAGGGAGTCAGCTTCGAGGTTAAGAAGGGTGAGACCGTAGGTATTATCGGAACCAATGGCTCTGGTAAGTCTACTATCCTTAAGATTATTACAGGTGTCTTAAACCCTACCGAGGGCGAAGTCGTTGTGGATGGCCGTATCTCAGCACTTCTAGAATTGGGTGCTGGATTCAATCAGGAGTATACGGGCCTTGAGAATATCTATCTCAATGGAACCATGATTGGTTTTACCAAGGAAGAAGTGGATGCCAAGCTTCAGGACATCCTGGATTTTGCAGATATTGGAGACTACATCTATCAGCCAGTTAAGAGCTATTCCAGCGGTATGTTCGTGCGACTTGCTTTTGCAGTTGCAATCAATATTGAGCCAGAGATTCTCATCGTAGATGAGGCACTTTCGGTTGGAGATGTCTTCTTCCAGACCAAGTGTTACCACAAGTTCGAAGAATTCAAGAAGATGGGCAAGACCATCCTCTTTGTAAGCCATGACCTGGGTAGTATCGGAAAGTACTGCGACCGCGTGGTGCTCCTCAATAAGGGAACACTCCTTGCGGAGGGCGAGCCAAAAGAGATGATTGATCTCTATAAGCGTGTTATGGCAGAAGATAGAGCTGCAGAGATTCCAAGCGAATTGCAAGCGAAAGATGTGATTGAAGGTGAACTGTGGAAGGATTCCATGGAGGTAAATCCTGACAAGCAAGAGTACGGAGATATGCGAGCTGAAATCGTAGATTTTGGTATTTTTGACAAGGAAGGCAAGATTACTAGCACAGTAAGTAAGTTTGAACCATTTTCTGTAAAAATGAAGGTGCATTTTAATGATTCCGTATTGAATCCAATTTTTGCACTGACTTTCCGTGATTTGAAAGGTACAGATTTAACAGGAACCAACTCAATGATAGAAGGGGAGGACCTTGGCATAGTAGAAGCGGGAACAGATATGGAAATAAGCTTTACCCAAAGTCTACCACTCCAAAAAGGAACCTATTTGCTTCAATTGGGACTCACTGGTTACAATGGTGATGATTTGGAAGTGCACCATAGACTTTATGATGTATGCTCGCTTGAAGTATTTGCCAAGAAGATTACAGGCGGATACTTTGATATGGATACCAAGCTGACCGTGGAAGTGATGAACGATAATAACTAGGCGGGTGCAGAGCGTAGAAACGAGCCTGTGTAGAGGGACCAACGAGTGGTCTAAAATATTCCGAGAGGAAGTAAGTAATATGAGCAAAATGAAAAAACTCAAGCTAGCAATCAAAAAGGGAATCGAAGATCCAGCCAAGGTAAAAAAGGCTATCCGTGTCCTCGTGAATGAAGGCCCTGGAGCACTTAAGACCAGAGTCTCTATGAATGTTAGCAATGATGCAGAATATATTCGTGTAAAGCGTGTAAAACTTAAGGATTACAGTGGCAAGATTAAGTTCTCCATTGTTATGCCTGTCTACAACGTAGAGATTCAGTGGCTGGAAAAAGCCATTGCATCCATCGAAAGACAAAATTATAAGAACTGGGAAATCTGTATTGCAGATGATTGCTCAACCAAGGAAGAAGTGCGCGAGTACTTAAAGACCAGAGAGAGCGACCAGATTAAGGTGACTTACTTAGAACAGAACCAGGGCATCTCTGGTGCTACCAATGCGGCAGCAGCGCTTGCAACAGGTGACTACATCCTGCTTATGGACAATGACGATGAGCTGGTTGTCAATGCGTTGGATGAGTTCTTTAAGTGTATCAAGGCAGAGGAGCCAGACATCCTTTACTCAGATATGGATATCATCGATGCAGATGGCAACTCAAGAAATCCACTGCTTAAGCCAGACTGGTCACCAGACCTTCTTATGAGTCAGATGTACATCGGACATCTTCTTGGTTTTAAGAGAAGCCTCTATGAAGAAGTAGGTGGACTGGACAGCAAGTACAACGGAGCACAGGATTATGACCTTATGCTTCGTATGACAGAGAAAACAGATAAGATTGCCCATGTGGCAGCAATCCTCTATCACTGGAGAGATTTGCCAAGCTCAACCGCAAGCAATCCAAATTCGAAGCCATATGCAGTAACAGCAGGCTTAAACGCCATCCAGGATCACTTGGACCGCGTCTATGGGGCAGCGAATGCAGAAACCGCAGAGGGAAGAAATGCCGATGTTTCTGCACTAACAGCGACTACTATTATTGGTGCAACAGCCCACGAAGCAGAGAATTTCTTTGTCTATGACGTGCGCTACCAGATGGCTGGAAAGCCAAAGGCATCGATTATCATGCCTACCAAGGATCATGTAGACCTCTTAAAGGACTGCGTGGATTCCATTTTAGAAAAGACAACCTATGAGAACTTTGAACTTCTCATTATCAATAATAATTCTGTAGAGCAGGATACCTTCGATTATTTCAACGCGCTGACAGGTGGTACTTACCAGAAGTCAGGAGAAGTTGGTGTGACAGCAATAGGTACTGTGACTACCGCAGCAGGTCACACCGTAGAAATCAAAGTGATCGATGCTCCAATCGAATTCAACTGGAGCAAGCTTAACAACATCGGTATTAAGGAAGCCACAGGCGATGTCTTTATCTGCATGAACAACGATATGCAAGTCATTGAGCCAGAGTGGATGACCAGATTGGTAGAAAAGGCAGTACGTCCAGAAGTTGGTATCGTCGGCGGTATGCTTCTTTACGAAGACAACACCATCCAGCATGCAGGCGTAGTCATCGGTATGGGTGGCTGGGCAGATCATGTATTTAAGAACATGAAGCCAGAGCACTGGGGTGCGCCATATGTATCACCAGTGGTTACAAGAAACGTCAGTGCTGTAACAGGTGCATGTATGGCATTTTCAAGAGCAACCTTAGATCAGATTGGCGGCTTTGATGAGAACTTCATCATCTGTGGATCGGACATCGAGCTGGCTCTTCGCGCCAACGCCAATGGTCTTAACAATATCTACGACCCATATGTAAGACTCTATCACTTCGAG
>JAZQQA010000033.1:0-2266 GCA_045628825.1 Agathobacter sp. | reverse complement strand
CTTGGTTTCCTGCGCGTCTGCAGCCTTTCTTACTTCATCTACAGCAGATTGCTTTGTTGTCTTTGTCGTAGCCTTTCCACTTGCACTATAACTCTGTGCATTAGCCGCTGCTGCAACAGCATTTGTATTCATTGCCATATTTTTTCTCCTCTATAATACCAAGTCTACGTGGTTGACTGTTCCTACTTCACCTGTACTCTCACGCAGGTAAATTCCTGTCTTTTTGAGTTCACCATTCAAGCGATTTTCATCATCCTTTAGGCTAAACTGTGTATCTGCACTTCTCAGATAAATAGCACCAACATCTGCCTTTTTCAAGTCAATGAGATAATCCTTCCCAGAGTCATCCTTGGTCCATACCTTTAGACGGCTAAAAATGCTATCGTTTTCATCAATCCATCCATTGCCATCTTCATCGTAGGCTGCCAGGTCCGCAAAGCCATCCCCGCTTTTTGTACCAAACAACTCTGAGCCATCATTGATTTTTCCATCCCCGTTTTTATCTAGTGCCAAAAATCCTGATCCTTTTCCCGCAAAAGAAATTTCCTCTTCTTTTCCATCGGAATCCAAATCAAAGAAAAACTTCTGATCACTAACAGAGCCAACATTGGAATCCAGATTGATCATAAGTGGATCTGTCTTGATATACTCCTTTACCTCAAGCATATTGGTTTCCTGCATAAAGGATCTAGACATGGATACCTCAACATTGAAATCAATGCTTCTTCCATCTGCTGTCTGCACAATGCCTTTTGTTGCAAATGTGGTACTCTCAGTTTCCGTTGTAAAACCACTTGTAGCAGTAATTCTTTGCCAGGTTGTGCCCGTTCCACTTGTTCCAACGCCATCCATCGATACCGCACCAAGGCTTACTGCTGTCCCTGTAGCCAGGCTAAAAGAAAAGCCTTCCATTTGCTTATATTGAGCAGACCGAAGATCGGTTACACTGCTGTTTTTATCTGGCTTTATCTCGCAATCCTCTGGGATTTTTTCTCCACGCAAAATTGCCAGGATCCGTTTCAGCATTTTTACCTTGTCGTCAATATCGTCAGGTATCTCGTACTGATTGTTAGCCCTTTCCGTCTTCATGCGCTCTGCCATTTCTTGAGCAGCCCTAGCATTGCTTTCTTGCTGTCTTTTCTTACGTGCTTCCTTTTCTTGTTCCTGGAAATCTACCATGGCCTCCTTCACGCTCTTACCACCTGCTTCCCGCGATATGGTAAGAATAGCGCCAGCAACATCTCTCGATTTTGCCGCCTCCATTGTCATCGATTCCTTGTATGAAAATGATGACGCTTGATGGGTTGATGCCATAGTGATGGAACTGCTTTGTACCTTCATACTGGACTCCTTTCCAATTCAGCGATAATTCCGTTTATCGCACACAGTTACCATGTTCATATGAAATTAGATTTGGGAATCATTGTCAGAATCGACATAATGAAATGTAGATAGAAAAAAAGATATAGTAATCATACTATACCCATAAGCATCTCAATCCTTGAGAACAATTCCGAAATCCATTTCGCTCTTATAAATAGAGGCATTCATTCTAGTCTATTTTCCTTATCGACAGGTTCATCATAAAACTTTAGCATGAGCACGCACAAAAATAATACCCAGAGGTAAACCTCTGGGTATTTCACTATTTAGCATTATTTGATTTTTAGTTCCGCAAAATGAAGTGTGCATATATATAAGCATCAGAATTTATTTCTATTGCAATCTGATACTCCCCTGGCTCAAGACTTCCATATAGCCATTCCCAATCATATTCGTAAGTAGTTTCTTCATTTTCCTTGATTATATATGCAATATCTTCAAAGGAAGGTGTATCATCGATTACATAATCAAGTGGGACCCAATTTTCACCTACCTTTTTAGCCATAGGCAAACAGGGGCCAAAATACAATTCCTCCTGCTTTTCATCCTCATTTGCTCGATAAATAGAATAAATAAATACCAGTGTTGCGCTTGTACGTGAAACATGCTTTGCTGATACCAAAAGGAATCCATCATCAATACCGAGTTCACTGCTTACTGCATAAACCCCAATTCCACCCTCTTGATTATCTGGGTTATACTGGATAGAATTTAGCATTACCAAAAGCTCGTCAAGATAGGTACTTCCCCAATCTGCATTGGAAAGAACAACTATATTCTCTAATTCCTCACAATTCCAAGTAATGAATTCCCAATTGTCGCTGCCATCATAATAGCCAATATGAGCTTCACCATTTGCAATAGGAATGATTTTTGTTTCAAG
>JAZQQA010000032.1:0-12327 GCA_045628825.1 Agathobacter sp. | reverse complement strand
AGAGCTTATGGAGATTCTTGGAAAAGAAGAATCATTGGCTCGTATCCGTAAGGGTATTGAGTTACTTTCTAAGTAATTACATTTCTGAGGTAATGAATGAACTATAACAAGTCTCAAGTGGCGGGCATCCAACATAAGGATGGCCCGATGCTTGTCTTAGCAGGACCCGGTTCCGGAAAAACTGCTGTAATCACCCAACGAACAAGACAACTCATAGATGAATATGGAATTGACCCAGGTAAAATTCTTGTAATCACCTTTACAAAGGCTGCTGCCATGGAAATGAAAGGGCGTTTTTTGAAAGGTGCAGGACAAAATGATGCAAGGGTTTCTTTTGGTACCTTTCATGCGGTATTTTTTACCATACTGAAGGCTGCTTATGGAATGGAAAGCAGTAATGTAATTTCTGAAGAGCAGAAGTATCAGTTTATGCGTGAAATCATATCTCATCATCATCTGGAATACCAGGATGAGAACGAATTTATTTCTGGTATTTTGGGAGAAATTGGAAAAGTAAAAAATGAACGCCTTGATTTGTCTCATTTTTATTCAACACAATGCGCAGAGAGTATATTCCGAAATATTTACAAAGAGTATAACGACAAATTAAAGATATCTAGGCTCATTGATTTTGACGATATGCTTTTGTATACCTATGATTTGTTTACCCAAAGACCTGACATTTTGGCCGCGTGGCAACAGAAGTATCAGTATATATTAATTGATGAATTTCAAGACATTAACCGTGTGCAATTTGATATTATGCGACTTATGGCTCTGCCACAAAACAATTTGTTTGTGGTAGGGGATGATGACCAGTCCATTTATCGATTTCGAGGTTCCAAGCCAGAGTTTATGCTCCGGTTTAAAGAATACTATCCAGAGGCAGTACAGGTCCTTTTGGATGTTAATTATCGCTCGGATGCCAATATTACCAAGGACTCTTTGCAGCTCATTGGCTATAACAAGGAACGTTTTGGAAAGCAGATTGTAAGCGATAAGGCAGCAAAGCAGGAGGTTATATATCGCTCCTTTGAACAGCCAAAGGACGAGTGTGTCTATATCATTTCTGAAATCCAAGAGAAAATCAAAAAAGGCATGACTTACCAGGATTTTGCGGTACTATTTCGTACCAATACGCAACCGCGTCTGTTGTCTGAATTGTTTCTCAAATACAATATCCCTTTTTCTATGAAGGACCATATTCCCAATTTATATGAGCATTGGATTGCCAAGGATATTTTCACTTATATTCGTTTGGCTAAGGGTAGTAGAAGTAGAGCAGATTTCTTGCAGATTATGAATCGCCCGAATCGATATATCGGAAGGGATTCTTTACAGGAACAGGAAATTGCCTTCGATGTATGGGCTGCCTATTATGAGAAAAATCAGCCTTGGATTGCGGACCGCATTCATCAGCTATGGCGAGATCTTCGGATGCTTTCTTCTATGAGCCCTTATGCAGCCATCAATTATATACGTAGAGCGATGGAATATGACAAATATCTAGAAGAGTATGCGGATTATCGCTGTATCAAAGTAGAGGATTTGTTTGAAACTTTAGAGGAACTTCAAGAGACTGCAAAAGGCTATAAAAGCTATGAGGAATGGGAAAAGCATATCAAGGAGTATTCGGATGGCCTAAAGGAAGCAGCTAAGAAGCTAAAGGAAGTGACAGATGGCGTTACCATATCGACCCTACACTCAGCAAAGGGCCTTGAGTTTGAAGAGGTCTATATTTTAGACGTGAATGAGGGGATCATTCCTTACAAAAAGGCAATTTTAGATGCGGACATTGAAGAGGAACGTAGACTATTTTATGTAGGCATGACAAGAGCGAAAAATCGTCTATCCATTTTGTGGACCAATGCAATGAATGACAAAAAAGTTGAGCCCTCACGCTTCATAAGAGAAGCGAAAGGGCTCGCAAAAAAAGATTAGTCCATATCGTCGAATAACTGCTCATCCATCCATTCGTCGAATCGGTCAGCAACGATTTCATATTCTTCGTCAGACTCAATATTGGATACAGAAGGGATGCCTTCTTCGTCCTCTTCATAACGATAGATGAGGACTTCACCATCTGCGTTATCATTGCCTTTTTCATCCAGAGGGAGAAGTACGATGTAGTCTCTTTCTCCAGCTTCAAAAATGGTAAGGATACGGCATTCTGCTTGAGTTCCATCATCTAAATCTAAAGTGACACGGATATCATCTGCTTCCTCTTCGGTTACAGGAGTAACTTTTTCTTCTGCCATGGGAACCTCCTTTGTGTTGTGTTTCGTTTATTATATAGCACATAGGGAAAAATTACTATACAAAGACTTGGAAAATCACTATAATTTAAAGAGGCATAAGGCCACAGGAGGATATGTAATTTGACAATTCGTGAGGGCGATTACGCAAGACTTGGTGCGACAATTTCAAAGGATGAAGTTACCTTTACTTTTGCAGGGGAAAAGGAAGATGTGTGCTATGTAGTACTTGTGAATGCAAAAGGGGAAGAGAGTCAGGTTTTCGTTGAAAATCGCTTTTGCCTTGGTTCTTTGCGCTCTGTTACCATTGCAGGAGCAGACATTGATTCCTATTATTATTTGATTAATGGGGCAAAGACACTAGATCCTTATGCGAAAGTCATTGGTGGGCGAGAGATATGGAATGATTTGAACCGAAAGGAAAAGAATTTCGCAATAACCAATCGACTTATGACACAGTCCTTTGATTGGGAAGAGGACGATTACCCAGAGATTCCAAAGGCTCGCATGGTGATGTATAAGCTTCATGTGCGTGGATTTTCTATGGATCACGGAGCAAAGGGCAAGCTTTGTGGAACCTTTGGTGCCATTGTGCAAAAATTAGACGATTTAAAGGCGCTTGGTGTTACTACCATTGAGCTTATGCCTTGCTATGAATTCGAGGAGATTGTTTATCCGGTAAAAGAAGAGATTCCAGAGTATATTACCTGGAAAGAAGCGGCAGAGGACCTGATTACAAAAGAACAGGAAGAGGTTCCTTGTAAGCTGAATTATTGGGGCTATGGAAAAGGGGATTATTTTGCGGTGAAGGAAAGTTACGCAAAGAATCCAGGACAGGCTGCATTTGAATTTAAGACCCTTGTGAAGGAAGCGCATAAGAGGAACATGGAAATTGTTATGGAAATGTTCTTTGATGAAAAAGTAAATCATAATTTAATTATCGATTGTCTTCGCTATTGGGTTCGCGAATATCATATAGATGGCTTCCATCTCTTAGGGGATTGCCTTCCAATGATTGCTTTGGCTCAGGATGTCATGCTAAGCCGCACGAAACTATTTTTTGTTGATCTTGATGCTAGCATTTTGAGTAGCAAGCGAAGATATGAGAATCTTTATGTATACAAGGAAGAATATCAGTATCCAATTCGTAAAATCTTAAATCATATCAGTGGTGATATGGTGGAATTTGCGAATCAGCAGCGCAAGCAAGGCGAGCATAATGGATTTGTGAATTTTATTGCCAGCAACAATGGCTTTTCTCTCATGGATATTTTTATGTACAATGACAGACATAATGAGGACAACGGGGAAAACAATGAGGATGGAAATCCATGGAATTTTAGTAGCAATTATGGAGTAGAGGGCCCAACACGTAAGAAGTTTGTTACTGCAAGCCGTAACAGACAGTGGAGAAATGCCATGCTTTGCCTTTTCCTTGCACAGGGTGTTCCTTTGATCTGGTCGGGCGATGAAATGCAGAACTCGCAAAAAGGCAATAATAATGCCTATTGTCAGGACAATGCAATTGGATGGTTAAATTGGAAAAATGCAAAGACGAATGCTTCTTGTATTTCTTTTGTTGCAGGTCTTGCAAAGTTTCGTAGAGAGCATCCGATTCTTGCGCAGGAGACACCATTCCATTTTAACGATTATAAGAATATGGGCTTTCCGGATTTGTCTTATCATGGAGAAAATGCTTGGCTGTCAGGACTTGATGTTGGTCGCATGAGTATCGGTCTTATGTATGCTGGGGCTTATGACGAAGCGAGTCATGAAGATTTGTATATTGGCTACAATTTCTTTTCTTCTGTTGCAAGTCTTGCTTTGCCTAAGCTTCCAAAGAAGAAAAAATGGTATCTTGTGATTGATAGTAATCGTGATGAAGATGCAATTTTGGTGGAGCCAGAGGAGATTAAGAACCAGAATGTCTTATCTATGGGACCACAATCGATTTGTGTTTTACTTGGGAAATAAGGAATATGCACGCTTGGAAACATTTTTGCACCATTAATCATCACAAAATGCTTGTGATGAAGGGGTGCTTTGAACTTGGCCTCATTAAGCAGGGCCTTTTACATGATTTATCAAAATATACATTTACTGAATTTTGGGTTGGAGCAAAGTATTATCAAGGAACCCAAAGTCCGAATAATGCAGAGCGCAAGGACAGGGGATATTCCAGTGCCTGGCTACATCATAAGGGCCGTAATAAGCATCATTTGGAATATTGGATTGATTATGCAGGTTCCGAGACCGATACCGGACACAATGGTATGACTGGGATGAAAATGCCAATCAACTATGTGGTTGAGATGTTTGTGGACCGTGTGAGCGCATCCAAGAATTATCAAAAGGGTGCATATCGTGATGATAGCCCGATAAAATATTATGCAAAAGGTAAGGGAATCTACATTATTCATGACGATACGGAAGCGCTTTTGTCGTATCTGCTTACCATGCTTGCAGTAAAAGGAGAAAAAGAGACCTTCGCCTTTATCAAACAAGAGGTTTTAAAAGGTAAGGTCCCTTATGAAAAAACAGAATTAGATCTGCGTAAAGATGCACTTCATTTCCAGGGGTAGAGGGGAGAAGAGGTGCATCTCTTCTTTTGTAATAGGATGAGTGAAATGTAGCTCACCAGAATGTAATGCTTGACGATTTATAAAAGTATAATCAGGATTATATAAAAAATCTCCGATGAGTGGATGCCCAATATACTTCATATGAACACGAATTTGGTGCGTGCGTCCGGTATCAAGTGCAAGTCGAATCAAAGACAGATCCTTCGTTGCTTCATAAGCAATTTTCCAATAATGGGTGATGGCGTTTTCACCGAGTTCCTCATCGACTTGTCTTAGGACGGTTGAGTCAGCAGCGCGTCCAATTGGTGCATTTATGGTTCCATTTTCCATACAGTTGCCTGATACAATCGCATAATAGGTACGGTGGATTTCTCTTGCCTTCATTGCATCGTTTAAAATGCCGGCACTGATTCGATTTTTTGCAATGATCGTAAGTCCAGTGGTGTCTCTGTCCAATCGATTGATGCATCGAAAAGTAAAATGGCTAGGAGCGTCTTTATAGTATGCAAGAATTGCATTAGCAAGGGTGTCCTCATAGTGGTTGATAGATGGATGAATGGCCATTCCGTACGGTTTGTCCACTACCAAAATATCATCATCCTCGTATACGGCCTTAAATGGAATAGAAGCAGGAAGAATACTGGTTTCTTCCTTAGGTTCCACATAGTGGATGAAAAGCGTATCTTTGCAATGCAAAACATCACAGGTTCTAGCCCATATGCCGTTACGCATAATGCCATTTTCTGTTTTCTTTAAGGTGACAATCACGCTGTGAGGAAATCCTTGTTCCTTCAAAAAACTCCCGATGGTATATCCTTCTTTTGTGATTTCATAATTGATATCTCGATTCATAAGCAAAAGTATATCATTTTTGACAAAATAGAAAAAGGATGATAAGATACATTATCTTTTTTATTTCTTGCATAGGTCTATGCGAATTTCCCCAGTAGAATAGGAGAAATATGTACAGTACAACAAAATCTGCGCTACTTATGGGCATTGATACCTTGCCTGTTACGGTAGAAGTGGATCTTTCTACAGGTATGCCTGTCTTTGATATGGTGGGATACCTGGCTTCTGAAGTAAGAGAAGCAAAAGAGCGTGTAAAAACCGCTATTAGTAATTCTGGAATTGTTATGCCACCCAAGCATATTACGGTAAATTTATATCCGGCGGATATTCGAAAGTCAGGTACAGGATTTGATTTACCAATTGCAATTGCACTGCTTCATGCTCTTGGTATTATCCCAAAGCTTCCAGACAATACCCTTATGATCGGGGAACTTAGTCTTAGTGGAGCCCTTCTTCCTGTGAAGGGTGTTTTGCCAGTCGTTGCAGATGGTGTGGAAAATGGCAACACCATGTTTATTATTCCAAAAGAGAATTTGGCAGAGGCAGGACTTGTTACCAATGCGAAAACCTTTGGCTTTTCAACATTGAAAGAAGTAATTGCCTTCTTGCAGGAGGAAAACTTTGAAAGCGCTATGTCGGTCCCAACGTTGCAAACAAAGTCGAAGGAAAAATCCTTGGATTTTTCGGAGGTGCATGGTCAAAAGTTTTTAAAACGAGCGGCAGAAGTGGCAGCTTCTGGTATGCATAATTTGCTCATGGTTGGACCTCCAGGAGCAGGAAAAACCATGATTAGTTCGCGTATTCCATCTATTTTGCCATCCTTAACAGAAAAAGAGCAGTTGGAATTATCAAAAATCTATAGTATTTGTGGTCTCCTTTCGGAAAAGGATGGCTTGTTAACGGAAAGGCCTTTCCGAAATCCCCATTATTCCATCACAAGTGCAGGCTTGCTTGGTGGTGGGGCGAGTCCAAAACCTGGGGAAATTAGTCTTGCACATAAAGGCGTATTATTTTTGGATGAGCTCACAGAGTTTCAAAAACAGACGCTTGAAATACTGCGTCAACCCATGGAAGAGCATGAGGTGCGCATTGTACGAAACAATAGTTCCGTGACTTATCCATCAGACTTTTTGCTACTTGCTGCCATGAATCCTTGCAATTGTGGTTATTATCCTGACATGCAAAAGTGCCGATGTTCTCATACGACTTTACGCCGTTATCATGACAAAATATCACAACCACTTTTGGATCGAATTGATTTGTGCGTGGAGGCAAAAACAATTACTTTTTCAGAACTCATGGACAAGGGAGAGGAAGAGAACTCCAAAACCATAAGAGAGCGTGTGGAACGGTGTCATGAAATACAAAAGAAACGTTATGCAAATGAGACATTTGATTTTAACAGTAAGATTCCTTCTGCAAAGCTTGAATTATATTGTTCGCTTGGTCATAAGGAACAAAAGTACATGGAACAAATTTTTGCAAAAGAACAGTTGACCGCTCGTACCTACCATAAAATATTACGTGTAGCTAGAACCATTGCAGATATGGATGGAGTAGAAGAGATTCAAATGCCACATCTCATGGAGGCGGTATGTTATCGTACCATGGAAAAGGATGCGTGGATGGGAGGACTGGAAAAATGAAATATGGATACTGGCTTTCAAACATTCCTGGCATGACTTCTGCAAAGATTACATATTTATATAGTAGATTCTCGTCTGCAGAAGAGATGTTTCATGCCCCTAGAAGCGCATATGAAGGGATACATGGCCTTTTAGAATCAGATATTGCTGCAATATCCAATGAAGAGAGAAAAAACCGTATTTTCGAAGATTGGTGCAAGTTCCAGGAAAAAGGGATTGGCTTTACCTATTGTGAAGCGGCGAACTACCCTGCAAACTTACGTGGGCTTTTGGACGCGCCTTTTTCTCTGTATTATATGGGCAGACTTCCTGAGGAAGGAAAAAAACGAGTTGCAATTGTTGGGGCAAGAGGAAGATCAGAGTATGGCAGGCAAGTAGCAAGACAGCTGGCTCTTGCTCTTGGAGAACGTGATGTAGATGTCATTAGTGGGCTGGCTCTTGGGATTGATGCAGACGCCCATAAGGGGGCATTGGATGGGAATGGCAATACCTATGCAGTGCTTGGCTGTGGCGTTGACATCTGTTATCCAAGCAGCAATCGCTTTTTGTACGACGAGATTTTAAAAACTGGTGGCATTATAAGTGAATATCGACCAGGAACAAAACCGCAGTCCTTCATGTTTCCAAATCGCAATCGTATTATTTCAGGACTATGCGATTATGTGGTGATTATTGAGGCAAAGGAAAGAAGTGGATCTCTCATAACAGCGGATTATGCAATGGAGCAGGGGAAAGAAGTATATGCGGTTCCAGGCCGTATTTTTGACCCCTTAAGTCAAGGCTGCAATCGTTTGATTAGGCAAGGTGCAGGGACCTTGGATTCCATTGATTCTTTTTTGGAAGAACTGGATTTGTCGCTTGCGAAAGACCCAATTCAGTTGAATTTTACGAAAAATCTACTTGAAAAAGACGAATTGTTGGTGTATAGTTTAGTCGATTTTTGTCCGTGTGACTTAGGGAAATTGATGGAAAAGTCCAATTTTAGCCTATCTGAGCTACTAATGATTCTGGAAAGATTAGAGCAAAAAGGCTTTGTAAGAGAGACGGTTCCCAATTATTATGTGCGGACTTGTTAAGAAGAAGGTTAAGAAGAAGGAGATTTTAAGTTATGGCAAAATGCTTGGTGATTGTGGAGTCTCCAGCCAAGGTTAAGACAATTAAAAAGTTTTTGGGGAAAAATTACGAGGTTATGGCCTCTAATGGTCATGTTCGCGATCTTCCAAAGAGTCAGCTTGGGGTAGATGTTGACGGAGATTTCGAACCAAAGTACATTACCATCAGAGGAAAGGGAGATGTGCTTGCAGCACTTCGTAAGGAAGTGAAAAAGGCAGATAAGATTTATCTCGCAACTGACCCTGTCCGTGAGGGAGAGGCAATTTCATGGCACTTATATCAGGCCTTAAAGCTTGAATCAAAAAGTGTATATCGTATTAGCTTTAACGAGATTACGCAGTCTGCAGTAAAGGAAGCCTTAAAAAATCCTAGAGAAATTGATATGGATCTTGTAAATGCTCAGCAGGCAAGAAGAATCCTTGACCGTATGGTGGGATATCGTATCAGTCCCCTTCTTTGGGCTAAGGTAAAAAGAGGTTTATCTGCAGGACGTGTACAATCTGTAGCGCTTCGTATTGTTTGTGATCGAGAGCAGGAAATCAACGATTTTATTCCAGAGGAATATTGGTCGCTGGATGCAAATCTTGCAGTTGCAGGAGAGAAGAAACCAATTGAGGCCCATTTATACGGAAAAAAGGGTGATAAGCTTGCAATTACAAATAAAGCAGAGATGGATGCGATTCTTGAAGAACTTAAGGGCGCAGAATATCATGTTACTGATGTAAAGAAAACCGAGCGTGCAAAGAAGGCACCTTTGCCTTTTACCACCTCAACTCTTCAGCAGGAAGCATCAAAAGCTTTGAATTTCCCAATTCAAAAGACCATGCGTATTGCACAGCAGTTATATGAAGGTGTTGATGTAAAGGGAGAAGGTACCGTAGGTTTGATTACTTATCTTCGTACAGATTCTACTCGTATTTCTGAAGAAGCAGATGCAAGCGTAAGAAGCTTTATTGGAAGTGTTTATGGAGATAGTTATCTCTCTGAGGGCACCAGTGCAAAGGCAAACGGTGCGAAGATTCAGGATGCCCATGAAGCGATTAGACCTTCGAATGTTAATCGTGTTCCATCGGATCTTGCGGCTTCTCTTACCAGAGATCAGCTGCGACTATATCAGTTGATTTGGAAACGATTTGTTGCAAGCCGTATGGCAAGTGCAATTCACGAATCAACCATGGTTTCAATTGAAGCCAATGGCTATGTGTTCCATGTATCTACTACAAGCGTTGTATTTGATGGCTTTATGTCTGTGTATACAGAGGCGGATGAAGAGAAAGAAAAAGCAAATTTGCTTTTGAATACCTTGAGCCCTGATAGCAAGTTGACATTAAAGGATTATGATGCAAAGCAGCATTTTACTCAGCCACCTGCACATTATACAGAGGCGAGCCTTGTAAAAGTATTGGAAGAACTGGGTATTGGACGACCAAGTACCTATTCGCCAACCATTACCACGATTCTTGCAAGACGTTATCTTACCAAAGAGGGTAAGAGCCTGTTTGTGACAGAGGTGGGTGATGTTGTAAATCAGATGATGCGTGAAAAGTTCCCTACCATTGTGGACGAGAGCTTTACTGCGAATATGGAAACCTTACTTGATGGAGTTGCCGAAGGAAGCGTTAACTGGAAATCCATTGTTGCAAACTTCTATCCAGATTTGGATAGTGCGGTTGTGGCTGCAGAGGCTGACCTTGAGAAGGTAGTGATTGCGGATGAAGAAAGTGATGAGATTTGTGACAGCTGTGGACGTAGAATGGTGATCAAATATGGTCCATTCGGTAAGTTCTTAGCATGTCCGGGATTCCCAGAGTGCCGTAACACAAAGCCATATTTTGAGAAAATCGATGTTGCTTGTCCAAAGTGTGGAAAGGATGTTGTAATCCGAAGCACCAAGCGCGGACGTAAGTATTATGGATGTATCGCATATCCAGATTGTGATTTCATGAGTTGGGGAAGACCAGTTGCTAAGAAATGTCCTAGATGTGGTGGCTACATGGTTTCTAAGGGAAATAAAGTGGCATGTGCAGATGAAAAATGCGGATATGTCGAATAATATTTGCAAAACAATTTGAATTGTCTGAAAAATCGTGCTATGATAAGCGTAACTTGTTGGGCAGATAGATTAAGAGGGTATGTATGAGTGTACAATTACTAGATAAAACTAGAAAAATTAATAAGTTGTTGCATAACAATAATAGTTCGAAGGTCGTTTTCAATGATATTTGTACCGTACTTACAGGAATTTTGGATTCCAATATTCTTGTAATTAGTAAAAAGGGCAAAGTGCTTGGTACAAGTGTGAATTTGGAGGTTCAGCCATTAAATGAACTGATTCCAGATGAGGTTGGTGGATTCATTGATGCAGACCTGAATGAAAGACTCCTTGGTATTTTATCTACAAAAGAGAATGTAAATCTTGAAACACTTGGATTTGGTGAAGGTAGTCGTTTGTATCGCGCAATCATCATTCCAATTGATATTGCAGGAGAACGACTTGGTACGCTTTTTGTATATCGTTTTGATCATGAGTATGATATTGACGATATTATTTTAACGGAGTATGGCACAACGGTTGTTGGTCTTGAAATGATGCGAGCAGTTCATGATGAGACTGCAGAGGAGGAGCGTAAGCTTTCTGTTGTACGTTCTGCGATTAGCACACTTTCTTTTTCGGAATTAGAAGCAATTCAGCATATTTTTGAGGAACTTGAAGGCAATGAGGGTATTTTGGTTGCAAGTAAGATTGCGGACCGTGTTGGAATTACAAGATCTGTCATTGTAAATGCACTTCGCAAATTTGAAAGTGCAGGTGTTATTGAATCTCGTTCTTCAGGTATGAAGGGAACTTACATCAAGGTTGTAAATGATGTGGTATTCTCGGAACTGAAGGCTATGAAAGAGAAATAATTTATAAAAACTGAATCCTATGGATAGGGTTGTTTTAAAAGGACTTATACTTTGTATAGGTCCTTTTTTGCTGTTATATCGAGCATTTTTAGGAGAAAAATGAGAAAAACACAAAAAACGATATCTTGTGTATCTTGTGGACAGAAGCACGCGCTGACACTATATTTTGTGTAAAAAACGAAAAAATCCCTTGTTTTTTCCTAGATATGAAATATAATAAATTATGATAGTGTACTTAGGAGTAGTGTAAGGAGGCGCCTATGATTCATTCAACTGCTTTTGATTACGTAAATAACCTGGATCGTGCGGCAGATGCTAGCTGGACCAGAGAGACATTGATTGCGAACAACATTGCAAATGTAGATACTCCAGGCTACAAGAGAAGAGATTTGGATTTCGAATCCCTTCTTCAGGATGAGCTTGGAAGAAGTAAATATACATCCTTAGACAAGAAAGTGCATGGTGCGGATCTTAGCAAGCTTCGTCCTACCATTCGAACCGATTATGCCAGACTTTCCTATCGATTGGATGAAAATAACGTAGATATTGATACCGAAAATGTGGAATTAGCTTCGGAACAAATTAAGTATCAGGCCCTAACTACAGGAGTAACCAAAGAATTCAACCGTATGAAGGCCGCAATTTCGAAGTAAGGAGGTAAGTTATGGGATTATTTCAAGCATTTAATATAAGCGCGTCTGGTATGACTGCGCAGAGATTTCGTACAGACATCATTGCAGAGAATATTGCCAATGTGAATACGACCTCTACAGAAGCTGGTACACCTTATCGTCGTAAGGTAGTTACTTTTTCGGAAAAGGGTGTGACTCCATTTAGCTTCTATTATTCGACTTCACGTAATGCGCGTATTGGAAATGGTGTTAAGGTCGGTAGAGTGACAGAGGATTATGAGACCGATTTTATTGCAACCTATGATCCAGCAAATCCAGATGCAGATGAGAACGGATATGT
>JAZQQA010000031.1:0-8109 GCA_045628825.1 Agathobacter sp. | reverse complement strand
ATGTGAGCTTGCAAAAATGATTCCGGATTTTGTTGCCTTGAATCACGCGATAACGGGGGTTGCGCTAGGAAAAGAGACGGAAGTGGACTATCAGTTTTTCAAGGAAACAGCCCTTCCGCAGGAAGCGATTACGGTAGGAGTTGCTATTCTGCCTAACCAAGATGTAGATAAGCGAGCGTTGGAGGAATGTCTGCGCTTGCTGTATGAAGAGGGACACACTTCTTGTGCCCCAGAGTAAGGAGAAGAAGAATGAAGAAGCCAACAGTTGCAGAAACAGCCTGGATTGCACCGGGTGCGGTGGTAAAGGGCAATGTCATACTTGGAGAAAATGTAAATATTTGGTACAATGCAGTAATTAGGGCGGAGATTAACCAGATTGTCATTGGAAAGAATTCCAATGTGCAGGACAATGCGGTACTGCATGTGGAGTTGCATGAGAACGTGACGATTGGTGAAAATGTTACCATTGGGCATGGTGCCATTGTGCATGGATGTACCGTGGGCGACAACACCTTGATTGGCATGGGAGCCATTATTCTAAATCGCGCAGTGATTGGGAAAAATTGTATCATTGGCGCAGGGGCGCTTGTGACAGAGGACAAGGTAATCCCGGACAATTCGGTGGTGCTAGGTAGCCCGGCCAAGATTGTAAGACAAGTAACACAAGAGGAAATCGAGCGGAACATGCACAATGCCATGCATTATGTTGAGACGGCAAAAGTGTTCCAAGAGGAGGACGAATAGATGATGAATCCAGCAGCAATGATGAAAATGATGGGAGCAGCAAGAAAGTTTGAGGGAACTCATCCAAAATTTGTGGCTTTCTTAAAGACCATGATGTCGTCGGGTATCGATGAAGGAACCATCATTGAAATTACGGTTACAAAGCCAGATGGAACGCAGGTTACTGGCAACATGAAGGTACAGGCATCGGATATGGAACTGTTCCAGGAACTGAAGAACATGAATATGAACTAGAGGTAGAGAGATGTATAACGAAGTATCGGGACTTCTTATGTATGGTGATTTGGACAGAGATTGTGTCCTTTATCACTTGGCAGAATTGTTTGAAGAATATGAGAGCGGGAATTACAATCGCACAGAGTTGGTGCGCGAAATAAACACACAGATTAAGCACATTTTAGAACTGGCAACAGCCTATGGTTTTAATGAGAATCTGTGGCAAAACTATCTTACCTTCTTTTTGATTACCAGTGAAAACCCATTCAGCATTACCTGTGAGGGTGTGGGTGCCAGTGAGGGAACCGTTAATGAGCTTGTGCGCAATGACTTCCGTATTATGAAGGCACTATTTCACTATGATTTTTCTTCGATTGAAAAAGGCCTTGGCATTAATTGCTTCTCTATGATTACCAATTATAAGGCGATTCAGAAGAAGGAGCTTATGTACAATCGCAATGTCAGCGAAAAGGTGCAGGCATTAAGCAAGAAGCTGGCAGCGGCTTCTGATGAGCAGGAATTCTTTGCAGCGGTAACAGACTTCTACCGTGATTATGGTGTTGGCATGTTCGGCCTTAATAAGGCCTTCCGTATTGATACAGATGCGAGCGGAAAAGTGGTATTCCTTCCGATCAACAACATGGACGCTGTTACATTGGATGATCTGGTTGGATATGAGATTCAAAAGAAGAAGCTTGTGGACAATACAGAGGCCTTTGTCTCTGGCAAGAAGGCCAACAATGTGCTGCTCTTTGGTGATAGCGGTACCGGTAAATCAACCAGTATTAAGGCGATTGTAAATCAGTATTATGGACGTGGACTTCGTATGATTGAGATCTACAAGCACCAGTTCAAATATCTGTCTGCCATTATTGCGGAAATTAAGAATCGCAATTACAACTTTATTATCTATATGGACGACCTGTCTTTTGAAGAGCATGAAATTGAGTACAAGTTCTTAAAGGCAGTCATTGAGGGTGGTGTAGAGACTAGACCTGACAACATCTTAATCTACGCGACCTCAAATCGTAGACACTTAATCAAAGAGACTTGGAATGATCGTAATGACCAGGATAATACCAGCGATAAGCACCACTCTGACACCGTGGAAGAGAAGTTGTCGCTTGTGAATCGTTTTGGTGTTACCATCAGTTTTTCAAAGCCAAGTCCAAAGGAATTCTATCAGATTGTAATTGAACTGGCCCATCGCGTAGGCATTACTATGTCTGACGAGGAGTTGCAGGCAGAGGCCAATAAGTGGGAGATTGCCCACGGTGGCATTAGTGGAAGAACTGCAGACCAGTTCGTGAAGTACTTGCAGGGCAAGTAAAAGGAGTAATTATGTTATACCAAATCTGTAATGGCGCCGTTGCGTTTGCTGACGACGTAATATTACATGACGTCAATTTTGAAATTCGAAACACAGAGAAGATTGCGGTTGTTGGACGAAACGGCTGCGGCAAGACCACACTTCTTAAACTTATTAGCGGCGAAGTGGAACTAGAAAAGCGTGACAGCGACGAGGATGTATGGATTGCCAAGTCTGGAAATCCAGAAATCGGTTATCTTAGACAGATTGCCTTTGACGATCCGACCGTTACCTTAGAGGAGGAAATCCGCAAGGTTTTTGCTCCAATGATTGCCAGAAAAGCAGAATTAGAGCGCGCGGCAGCAGAGCTTGAGCATGATCATTCTGAGGAAAAGGTGGCGAAGTATACCGCGATGGAAGAAGCCTTCCGTGAGGATGGAGGCTACTATTTTGAAAAAGAGTATGAGGTCTTGATTCGTAAATTTGGCTTTTCGGAGGAAGAGCGCAAGAAGCCACTTAGGGATTTTTCAGGTGGACAGCAGACGAAGATTGCCTTTATTAAGCTTTTGCTTTCGAAGCCAGATATTTTATTGCTGGACGAGCCTACCAACCATTTGGATGTTACTACCATTGAATGGTTAGAAGGCTATCTGCGTAGCTATCCTAAGGCAGTTGTGGTAGTCAGCCATGACCGAATGTTTTTGGACCATGTGGTAGATGTGGTGTATGAAATCGAGTATGGAATGACCACACGTTACCCAGGAAACTATAGCGACTTCATGAAGCGTAAGAAGGAAAATTATGAGAAGCTCATGAAGGACTATAACGCCCAGCAAAAAGAGATTGCGCGTTTGCAACGCATGGTGGACCGCTTTAAAAATAAGCCAACCAAGGTTTCTATGGCCCATTCCAAGGAAAAGGCAATAGAGCATATGGTGAAGATTGAGGCGCCAGACCATTTTGATACCCAGACCTTCCATGCCAACTTCCAGCCTGAGCGTGAGACTGGAAATGATGTGCTCATGGTAAGCAATCTGAGCATCGGATATGACCATCCACTATCTACCGTTTCCTTTGAACTAAAGAAGGGAGAAAAACTTGGTATTTTAGGCGGAAATGGTCTTGGAAAGTCAACCTTGCTTAAGACCCTGGTAGAGAAGATTCCACCATTAAGCGGAGAATTCCGCTATGGCGTTCATGTAGAAATCGGATACTTTGACCAGCAGATGGCCATGTATACCAGCAACCAGACGGTGCTTCAGGATTATTGGGATGAGTTTCCAAACCTCACGGAGACAGAAGTGCGAAATGCATTGGGTGCATTTATGTTTTCTGGAGAGGATGTCTTTAAAAATGTCTCTATGCTGTCTGGAGGCGAAAAGGTGCGCCTTGCCCTTTGTAAGATTTTAAAGAGAAGACCAAATGTCTTAATCCTCGATGAGCCTACCAACCATATGGATATTGTGGGCAAAGAGACCTTAGAATCTATGCTTAAGGATTATGAAGGAACACTGATTTTTGTTTCTCATGACCGTTATTTTGTGAGAAAGGTTGCAGATCGTCTTCTGGTATTTGAAGATGGAACGGCACATCTCTATCAGTTTGGCTACGAGGAATACCAGGAGAAATTGGACAAAGAAGCAGCGGCCAATTCTGGAAGAGACAATTTTAGAGGAATTCCTTCGTTGGGGCTCATTAGTCAAAACGGCGGAGCGCAGGCAGAGACGGCAAAAGCATCTGCGCAGGCGGCACCTGCAGAGAAGAAGCCTTACTACAATCCGGGAAAAGAGCGATCAAAAATTGCCAAGAAAGTACAAAAGGCAGAAGAAGTCCTGATGGAAAAGGAGGCGAAGCTTGAGGAGTTGAAAGCAGAATTGCTTCGACCAGAATACCAGTCTAGCTACTCAAAGCTTACCGAAATCCAGACAGCAATTGATGCCTTAGAGGAGGAGATTCTGCTCGCGATGGAAGAGTGGGAGGAACTGTCCACACAACTGGAAAGTTGTGCAAATTAGATAAAATAATCTGAAAATTTATAAATAAATAATAAAACTGCACAAAAACTAATTGCCTTTCAACCTTGTTGTGCTATAATATAACCATGATATATCTGTATCAAATATAGCGCAAAGGGGTTGGTCGCATGAGAATTACAATTACAGGTAGAAACATTGAACTTACAGGTGGCATCAAGGAGGCAGTAGAGGAAAAGCTTTCCAAGTTGGATAAGTACTTTACTCCAGATACCGATGCTTTTGTAACCCTCAGTGTAGAGAAGGAGCGACAGAAGATAGAGGTTACCATTCCTAGCAAGGGACACATCATTCGTTCAGAGCAGATTAGTAGTGACATGTATGTATCCATTGATTTGGTTGAGGAAGCCATTGAGCGTCAGCTCAAGAAATATCGTGCAAAGATTGTTACGAAGAAGCAGGAAGGTGGCGAATTATTTGCGCCAGATTACTTAGATGCTGATTTCGATGACGATGATGAAGGCGCAATTAAGATTGTGCGTACCAAGAGATTTGGTGTTAAGCCAATGTATCCAGAAGATGCATGCTTACAGATGGAACTTTTGGGACATGATTTCTATGTATTCCGCAATGCAGAAACCGATGAGGTGAATGTGGTATACAAGAGAAAAGGCAACACATATGGCTTGATTGAGCCAGAGTTCTAGTTATAAAAAGGGAAACACCCGGGATTGGGTGTGTGGGGCCAGGTCTTAGGACCTGGCCTTTTTAAGGGAGAAGTTATGAAGGTTCGGAAAATTCGCATTTCTACACAGATTTTTCTTATGCTGCTTATAGGCACCTTTGTTGGTGTAGGTGTCCTGTCCTCATTTATGTATCTGCAAAGCAGAGCAATTATTCTGTCGCAGGTGCGAGATAAGGCGGAAAATTATGCCAGTGCTATGGCAGGAGCGGTAAGTCCAGAGGCGTTTGCGGGACTGTCAGATCAGGAAGATGTAGCATATGCTACGGTGTATCGGACGCTATCTATTTTGCGTGATAACAGCAATGCAGAATATATCTATGCATTAACGATGAATGATGCAGGAGAACTGGTCTATGCCCTAGATACAGATGTGGACGAGCCGATGTCTTATGGAGAACCGTTTGGTTACGATCAGGCAGCCTATGATGCCTATGAAGGTGTATGCGCATCGGATGAAGAAGTCAGTGTGGATGAGTGGGGCGCTCACCTTAGCGCCTTTGCACCTGTTACCTATAATGGCGTTGTTGTTGGCCTTGTAGGTGTAGATATCAGCTACAGTGACGTTGAGTCCGCTTTACAAAAGGTTCGCATCGGAACCCTCTTTATTTCCTGTGTGATTATATGCTGTCTGCTACTTATTCTTACTTATATTACAAGAAAGCTGGGACGTTATTTTAACAAGCTTAATCAAAAAGTGATTGAGCTTGCAGATGGTGATTTGTCGAAGCAGGTAGAATTCCATAGTGGAGATGAGATGGAAGTCATCGCCGGAAATATCAATAAATTTATTCAGGTCGTGCGCGGTTTGGTGCAGCAGGTGGCGTCATCTTCAAAAAATAATGCGGGAACCATTGGTAATATGAATGCGGATGTTCTGCAGATGAGCGCAAATATGGAAGAGTGTAGTGCGACAGCAGAGACGGTGAGTGCCTATTTATCCGAGGTAGTAGAGCAGATGAATGCCTTGGCTGCCAGCGTAAATGATACCAACGATTTTGTTGGGGAAGAGCAAGGATATGCAAGAGAGTCGCAGCAGCTTGCTACGAGCCATAGACAGGATGCAGTTGTATTGATTGAAGAAATCAACGAGAATATTAAGGCGGCACTGGAGCAGGCAAGAGTGATTTCTAAGGTGTCAGAGATGGCAGACGAAATCAATGATATTGCGCGCCAGACCAGAATCCTTAGTATCAACGCCCAAATAGAGGCGGCAAGAGCAGGAGAACTCGGTCAGGGCTTTGCAGTTGTTGCTATGGAAATTGCAGAGCTGAGTGGTCATACGGCGGAGGCTGTGGAAGAGATTGCAAATATCAATGCTACAGTGCAGAGTGCCATGAAGAATTTAAGAGAATATGTGGAGAACATGAACCGGTTTATGACCACCAATGTGGTTGGGGATTACGAGGCATTTGAAAAACTGGGCATGGATTATGGCAGAACCACAGCGCGCATTTTAGAGCGTATGAATGAGGTTCGCACACAGAGTGAGGAGATTTCGCACATGGTAGAAAGTGTGAATTCCAGTGTGCATGACATCAGCATGGCCATTGCGGATAGTGCGGATCAGGTGGAGAACTTTACTAGCGAGACCAGTGATATTGCAGATAGTATGGATAAGCTCTTGATGATGAAAATCTTATCAGGAAACCAAAATGAATCATGAGATAATGAAGAACCTGTCGCATTTTGTGACAGGTTTTTTGCACTATTTTTGTTTCTAATCTGGGAAAAGGGGAGTATAATGTCACTAAATATGTAGTACAAGATCTAGAAACGAGGAAATAGAAATGAACATTGTAGTTTTGGCAGGTGGACTGTCTACGGAGAGAGATGTATCGCTGAAAACAGGAAGTCAGGTAGCAAAGGCTCTGACAGAGAATGGACATAAGGTCATCCTCTTGGATGTATTTATGGGTTATAGCGATAAGGAAGAGGACCTGGATGGAGTATTTGACCACGCATCAGAGTTCAGCCTTAAGGTGGAGAATATTCCAGAGGTTGCACCAGACCTTGCAGCAGTAAAGGCAAGCCGTAAGGACCAGTCAGACTGCTTCTTTGGACCAAATGTAATCCGTATGTGCCAAATGGCAGACGTGGTATTTATGGCCCTTCACGGAGAAAATGGCGAAAATGGAAAGCTTCAGGCAGCCTTTGATCTTCTCGGAGTAAAATATACAGGATCAGATTATATCAGCAGTGCTATTGCTATGGATAAGGGACTTGCAAAGCAATTCTTTCTTGCAAATGGCATTCCAACACCAAAGGGAATTGCAATGAAGAAGGAAAATCGCAACAACGATGTGGCAAGTCTTGGGCTTCGCCTTCCATGTATTGTAAAGCCAGCCTGTGGTGGATCGAGCATTGGAGTTACGATTGTAAATTCAGCAGATGAATTTGTTGCGGCGCTAGACAATGCATTCCAGTGGGAGAACGAGGTGATCATTGAGGAATTCGTTAAGGGACGTGAGTTCTCTGTTGGTGTCATTGAAGGCAAGGCGCTTCCAATCATTGAAATCGCTCCAATTCAGGGCTTCTATGATTACAAAAACAAGTATAAGGCAGGTTCCGCAGTGGAGACCTGTCCAGCGGAATTGTCAGAAGAGAAGACCAAGGAGATGCAGCACTATGCAGAGGAAGCTGCAAGAGTCATTGGTCTTGATACCTATTCAAGAACAGACTTCCTTATGAATGAAGAAGGAGAATTGTTCTGCCTCGAGTCCAATACACTCCCTGGCATGACACCAACCAGCCTTCTTCCGCAGGAGGCAGCCGTAATTGGTATGAACTTTAATCAGCTTTGTGAGCATCTCATTGAGATTTCACTTAAGAGATTTGCAAAATAGGTCAGTGCGTAAATATGAATGAAAAAATGAAGGGTCTTAGCCTAGATAATATCGCAAAGGCTTGCGGTGGAACCTATGTGGGACCAGAGAATTTGAAAACAGAAGAGATTCGCGGCGCAGTTATGGATAGCCGTCAGGTAGAGGAAGGCTTTTTGTTTCTTGCAATTAAGGGAGAAAAAGTAGATGGACATGATTTTGTTCCATCTGTTTTTGAAAAAGGCGCCTTGGCAGTGCTTGTAGAACGCGCCCCAGAGGTAGAAGGACCATATATCCTTGTGG
>JAZQQA010000030.1:0-2693 GCA_045628825.1 Agathobacter sp. | reverse complement strand
ATTCAGGGTGTCCTGCAAATAAGCCACCTGGGCACGCATTTGCTCTAGTTCAAGACGAGACCGGTCCAACAGAACCGATCTCGTCATAACGTCTATAGCAAAAATGATAATAAGGACAACCAGAAGCACGGTATTCAAATTGAAGTTGGTCTTAAACCAATTACGTAACTTCTTTGATTCCTTCAAGTATTATTCCTCCACTGGAACAAGTGCAATGTGTAACTCGTCCAACTGCTTCTGCTCAACTGCACTTGGAGCGCCCATCATGATATCCATTGCATTCTTATTCATTGGGAATGGAATGATCTCACGGATGCTCTCCTCACCACAGATAAGCATAATCATACGGTCAACTCCAGGAGCGATACCAGCGTGTGGTGGTGCTCCATAGCAGAACGCATTGTACATAGCAGGGAACTTCGCTTTTACATCATCCTCACCAAGTCCAACAAGCTTGAATGCCTCAATCATGATTTCTGGATCATGGTTACGAACAGCTCCTGAAGACAACTCAACACCGTTACATACAAGGTCATACTGATATGCCAAGATATCAAGTGGCTCCATAGTCTTAAGGGCTTCCATACCACCCTGTGGCATTGAGAATGGGTTATGGCAGAATTCTAACTCGCCAGACTCCTCACCAATTTCATACATTGGGAAGTCAACGATCCAACAGAACTCATAGCAATCCTTCTTCATATGCTTCTCGCTTGCAGCACCAAGGAGCTTACGAAGTGCACCAGCAGTTTTCTGTGCAACAAGCTTCTTGCCAGCAGCAAGACCTACAAAATCACCTGGCTTTAAGCCAAGCTCTGCAATCACTGCATCCTTCTTATCCTGAAGGAACTTTGCGATACCACCAACGATTTCGCCGTTCTCATCAAGCTTGAACCAGTAGCCCTTATTTGCAGTTGCAACTTCAAGCTCTGCCATAATCGCATCAATCTGCTTACGGGTTGCAGTAAATTCATCTACAACAATTGCCTTAATGGTCTGTCCCTCAAATGGTCCGAAACCGCAGTCAGAAAGAAGTGCAGATACATCCTGAAGGGTAAGATCAATACGAAGGTCTGGCTTATCAGAACCGTACTTGTCCATAGCCTCAAGGTAAGGAATACGAACAAATGGAGCGGTACTTGCAGATGGCCAGAGACCATACTTTTCAAATACTGGTGGAAGAACCTGCTCAACAACAGCAAAGACATCTTCCTGAGATGCGAAAGCCATCTCCATATCTAACTGATAGAACTCTCCTGGCGAACGGTCAGCTCTTGCATCTTCATCACGGAAGCATGGAGCAATCTGGAAATAACGGTCAAAGCCAGATGCCATAAGGATCTGCTTGAACTGCTGTGGTGCCTGTGGAAGAGCATAGAACTTTCCAGGATGGTTTCTTGCTGGTACAAGATAATCTCTTGCACCTTCTGGAGAAGAACAGGTAAGAATTGGAGTGGTAATCTCCATGAAATTCAAAGCGTTCATTCTCTGACGAAGCTCAGCAACAATCTGGCTTCTCATAATGATATTGTGCTTCATAGCAGGATTACGAAGGTCTAAGTAACGATACTTAAGACGTGCGTTCTCATCTGCCTCTCTTGACTGATTGATTTCAAATGGAAGTGCGTTGTAGATACACTTTCCAAGAATATTGATGCTTTCTGGAACAACCTCAATCTCACCAGTTGGAAGCTCCATGTTCTTGCTTGAACGCTCTCTTACAAGACCAGTGATCTGAAGGGTTGACTCCTTATTTACGCTATCAACAATTGCCATCATTTCTTCTGTCTCTACGACTACCTGCGTTGTGCCATAGAAGTCACGAAGAATGAGGAATCCAAGGTTCTTACTAACCTTACGAATGTTCTCGAACCAACCAACAATGGTAACCTGCTCACCAACATTTTCGATTCGAAGTTCATTACAGTTGTGTGTTCTTGACTGAATCATTTTTTCTACCTCTTATAACTTAATTTCTGAAGAATTCAACAAACTCTTCATAGCCCTCTTTTTCAAGCTGCTCCTTTTGGAACTTCTTATTCTTGTTCATGCGAACCACAAGAATGGTCTGTCCGTTCTTACGAGCCTCAGCTGCCTGCTTCATAACATCTACAAGCTTCTCTGATGGATATCCCTTTTCTACCAAGTAAGCAATTTTCTTACCAGCAGTAGGTACCTTAAAGCCGCTCTCCATAAGGAGAAGGATAATTCTCTCAAAACCGATAGAGAATCCGCATGCTGGAACATCATTGCCAGTGAACTTGCCTACCATCTTATCATAACGGCCACCACCGCCACATGCTGCACCAAGCTCTGGCATCGCAATTTCAAAAATGGTTCCTGTGTAGTAACTCATACCACGTACAAGGGTTGGATCAAAGACAAGTGTAAACTCAGCACCCTTGGAAGCATTGACTGCTGCCGCAATCTCCTTCATGTTCTGTGCTACCTCGGCCTCTAAATACGCACCAAGTGTGTCTGCAAGGAGAGAAACGCCCTCTGCAACATCCTTCTTGTCCGCAAGCAATGCGAAAAGTGCTAAGTACTTATCGATGGACTCCTGTGGGTATCCGTCCTCCGCAAGCTCTGCTGCAACGCCTTCCACGCCAATCTTGTCCATCTTATCTAAAGTAATAAATACGCTATCGTACTGGTCCTCAGAGAATCCAGAATAAGCAGCCATTGCCTTAAGG
>JAZQQA010000029.1:0-3551 GCA_045628825.1 Agathobacter sp. | reverse complement strand
ATTTTGGAAGGCTTTCGTAAGGAGCGACCAATTACCATTCGCACCAATCCAGACCTTAATACCACAGAGGAACTTATGCAGATTTTAGCGGCAGAGGGTGTGACAGTCGTGCGAAATGCAAAGCTGCCTTATGCCCTGCATATCAGTGGATTTGATTATTTGAATGGCCTTACAAGCTTTACGGAGGGCCGTTTCTATGTACAGGATATCAGCTCTATGATGGTGGCGGAGACCGCAGCTCCAAAGGAAGGGGATACGGTCATTGATGTCTGCGCAGCGCCGGGTGGAAAAGCAACCCATGTGGCTGAACTTTTGCATGGAACAGGCCATGTGGAAGCAAGAGACTTAACCGATTATAAGGTAGGCCTTATCGAAGACAATATCGCGCGCCATAACCTAACCAATATTTCAGCCAAAGCTTGGGATGCTACGGTTCTGGACGAAGCAGCGGTGGACTCTGCAGATGTTTTGATCTGTGATCTTCCATGCTCAGGGCTTGGTGTTATGGGACGAAAAACAGATATTCGCTATAAGATGACGAGAGAAAAAGAGGAGAGCCTTGCAGAATTGCAGAGGCAGATTCTTTCGGTTGTGCACCAGTATGTAAAGGCAGGGGGCACACTTTTGTATAGTACATGCACTATTGATGTTATGGAAAATGAAGACAATGTAGCATGGTTTTTGGAGAACTATCCGCAGTTTTCCCTTGTATCGGAAGAGCAGATGTTCCCAGGGGAAGAAGGCAACGATGGATTTTTCATCGCAAAGCTTGTGAGAAGGTAGACATGGCGAGCCAAAGTACACATGTGCGTGGCAATAGGACCGTCCCCGGTGAAGGAGAAATATGGAAAAAGTAGATATTAAATCCATGAATCTGGAGGAACTGACAAGTTTTGTTGAGACAGAGCTTGGGGAAAAGAAATTCCGTGCTGGCCAGATTTATGATTGGATACATGGAAAATTGGCTAAGGATTTTGACGAGATGAGCAATCTCTCCAAGGCCCTTAGAGAGCAGTTGAAGGAAAAAGCATATTTGACTTGTCTGACCCAGGAGGCAGTACAGATTTCTCAAATCGATGGGACAAGAAAGTATCTGTTTGCCCTGTCGGATGGCAATGTGATTGAGTCGGTTCTGATGCGTTACAAGCATGGCAATTCCGTGTGCATCTCGTCTCAGGTGGGCTGCCGTATGGGCTGTCGCTTTTGTGCGTCTACTCTGGATGGTCTGGTAAGAGGACTTACGCCAGCAGAGATGTTAGACCAGATCTATCGCATCAGTCAGGACTTAGGAGAGCGCGTTTCCAATGTGGTTGTCATGGGAACCGGCGAGCCAATGGACAATTTCGACAATCTGCTTCGCTTTATCGAGCTACTGACGGATGAGCATGGCCTTAATATCAGCCAGCGCAATCTTACGGTTTCTACCTGCGGTATTGTGCCACGCATGCGTGAGCTCGCAGAGAAGAAGCTTCAGATTACCTTGGCGCTTTCCCTTCATGCATCCAACCAGTCCAAGAGACTGGAGCTTATGCCAGTGGCCAACAAGTATGACATTCATGAGGTGGTGGATGCCTGTAAGTATTATTTCGAGCAGACAGGACGTCGTGTGACCTTTGAGTACAGCCTTGTGGGTGGTGTGAACGATACAGAGGAAGATGCAAGGGAGCTTTGTTCCCTGATTCATGGCATGAATTGCCATGTGAATCTAATCCCAGTCAATCCGATTAAGGAAAGGGATTATGTGCAGAGCAATGCGCAGGTCATTGCTGCATTTAAGAATAAGCTTGAGAAGCAGGGCATTCAGGTGACGGTGCGTCGTGAGATGGGGCGTGACATCGACGGTGCCTGTGGACAGCTGCGAAAGCGCTATATTGACGGCCAGTAGAAGCCCCGCGGTTTGATTTTTAGGGGCCTCTATGGTAAGATAGAGTATTGGAAAAAAGATTGGAGCCAGAAAGGAAGTCAGAGGATGAAAACATATTCTATGACGGACATCGGTTCAGGAAGAGAATTGAATGAAGACTATTTCTTTTCCTCAGAAACGCCTGTAGGTAAGCTCCCAAATCTGTTCATTGTGGCAGATGGCATGGGTGGTTACAACGCAGGTGAGTATGCATCGCGTTATACGATTGAGCGGGTGGTGGCATCTGTGATTCGTAATCAGAGCGATGAGCCGGTTTCAGTAATCAGTGAAGCAATTAAAAAAGCCAACGAAATCCTCATTGATGAGGCAAGAGGCGATAGCGATAAATATGGCATGGGAACAACACTGGTTGTTGCAACCATCATTGGGAAAAAACTGATTGTTGCCAATGTAGGCGATAGTCGTTTATATATCATCTCAGACCACATCAGGCAGGTGACAAGAGACCATTCATGGGTTGAGGAGCTGGTCAGACGCGGGGAAGTGGAAGAGAAGGATGCAAGAAAGCACCCACAGAAGAATGTCATTACCAGAGCGGTTGGAGCAACCGACAAGGTAGAGCCTGATTTCTTCGAGGTAGAACTGGGAACTGAGGATTTGGTGCTTCTGTGTTCAGACGGACTAACCAATATGATTGAGGATATGGATATCGAGCGCATCATAAAGGAGAGAAGTACCGTCGAGGAGCGCGTAAAGGCGCTGGTTGAGATTGCAAATGAAAACGGTGGCAAGGATAACATCACTGCAATCATGATTCAACCATTTTCAGATGAGGTGAAGGAATGTTAACAATAGGAACTTATTTAGCGGATCGCTATGAAATTATAAGCAAAATCGGCGCTGGCGGAATGTCAGATGTCTACAAAGCAATGGACCATATTCTTGGTCGTTATGTTGCGATTAAGGTGCTCAAGCTTGAGTTTTCCGATGATCGTACCTTTGTATCCAAATTCCGTACAGAAGCACAGTCTGCAGCAGGACTGGAGCATCCAAATATCGTAAATATCTATGATGTAGGAAGTGAAGAGGGACTTCATTACATCGTTATGGAGTATGTAGAGGGCATTACCCTTAAGACATACATTGAGAAAAAGATTCAGCTTTCCTTTAAGGAAGCCATTAGTATTGCAATTCAGGTAGCCCGTGGTATTGAAGTGGCGCACAATAAGAACATTGTGCATCGTGACATCAAGCCACAGAATATCATCATTTCGACAGAGGGTAAGGTAAAGGTGACAGACTTTGGTATCGCCAGAGCTGCCAGTGCCAATACCATCAGTTCGGATGTTATGGGTTCTGTACACTATGCATCTCCTGAGCAGGCAAGAAATGGCTTTGTAGACAACAGAAGCGATATCTATTCCCTTGGTATTGTGATGTATGAGATGGTGACAGGTCGTGTTCCATTTGATGGAGAGACTACCGTTGCGGTTGCATTGCAGCATTTGCAGGAAGCCTTCCCAGATCCTCTGGTATATGCACCAGAGCTTCCTGTTAGCATGGAAAAGATCATTCTTAAGTGTACACAGAAGACTCCAGATAGACGTTACCAGTCTATGGAGGAGCTTCTTTCCGATCTTCGTAAGGCTCTTGTAAATCCAAACGAAGACTTTGTCGTGATTCCAAA
>JAZQQA010000028.1:0-2603 GCA_045628825.1 Agathobacter sp. | reverse complement strand
AAGACTGGACTCTGACTGGAACCAGTACTGGTAAAGTAAGGAATAGAAGGTAGGAGAAAAGAAAATGGCAGAGAGAAAATCGTTTATAGACGATGCGGCATTTATTGCAGACTATTGCAAAAAGCATTATCCAGAGCACGTCGAGGATGTGCTTGTGCACGCCAATCTCGTGTTGGAGCACAAGTTCTGGTTCAATACAGAGAATGATTTGGAGCAGATTGATGATCCGATTTCTTATGATGAAATAATTGATTGGGAATACAAGCCAGGAGATGACCAGGAGTATGTATGGCAGTTTAACCGTCATAGATGCTTCATCACCTTGGGACAGGCTTATCAGTATACAAAGGATGAGCGCTATGCAAAGTGCTATGTGGAGCTGCTTACTTCCTTTATCAAGGACAATCCGTTTGATTGCGAGAACCCAGAGCATGATCACAGAAGAAATACCACTTGGCGTATTTTGGAGGCGGGATTCCGCGGTGAATACTGGACCAAGGCATATGCCTATTTTAAGGATAGCCCAAGCTTTACCGAGGAAGTAAAAGCTTTGTATGAGGAGAGCTTACATGCCCATGCAAAGTATCTGATCTCTATGCATAGCCCATATCGTATGATTAGCAACTGGGGTGTTATCGAGAACCATGGTCTATTTAACATTGCCATGGCCCTTCCAGAAGGGGAAAAGACGGCCTATTATGCAAAAACAGCAATGGACCATTTGACCACGCTCTCACGTATGGCAGTCATGCCAGATGGCGTGGAGTGGGAACAGTCGCCGATGTATCATAACGAAGTGCTAAAGGGTTACCTGGATGTCATTGCCTTGGCACAGAAAAATGGTGTAGAAATACCGGAAGCCTTTTTGGATTGCGCAAAGCGTATGGCGCGCGCTGATTTGGTGTGGCAAAAGCCAAATCACTATCAGTTTATCAATGGAGACAGCGATGACTTTTCCATTGCACCTTTCCTTTGCCGTGCAGCAGTCATCTTAAACCAGCCAGAGTGCAAGTTCGGTGCGGAAGAAATTCCAGATTATGAGTCATGTTGGGATTTGGGAAGAGAAGGCATTGAAGCCTATGAGAAGATGGAAGCGAAGTGTCCAGAGTTTCTGTCTGAGGCGTTGGCGGATACCGGAAACTATTATTTCCGTTCGGGCTGGGAGAAGGATTCCAACCTTATGCATATGCACTGCGGAACCATTGGTGCAGGACATGGCCATTCCGATAAGCTGCATTTAGACCTTGTAGTAAGGGGAGAAGATGTTCTTGTGGATGGTGGCCGTTACTCTTATGTAACAGGACCAAAGCGATTTGAATATAAAGACCCTGGTATGCACAATACCATAACGGTAGACGGACAGTTATTCACAATCTGTAAGGATTCTTGGGAATGTACCAAGCTTTCACAGCCAGTGCGCCAGCAGTTCGTCAAAGGAAAGGACTATGAGTTTGTACAGGGAGGCCACTTGGGATACACGGATATTGGCGTGTATGTGAATCGTAAGGTGGTCTATATTCGCCCTGACATTTACATCGTCATGGATGAATGCTATGGAGCGGAGCACGCATACGAGTCCTACTATCATTTTTCTGAGCGGGGAGAGGTAGAGCTTCAGGACAAGAAGGTCATCTTCCATGGAGAAAAGGGAGATACTACATTCCATTACCTAAGTGATGTGGCATTGCGTAAGGATGCAAGCCATATTGCGAGAAAGTACAATCATGAGGAGGATAATGTGCGCATTACTGCAAGCTGGTCAGGAAGCGGATGCGCAAGCAATCTTGTGATTATGGATGCCACAAATGAGGCACAGGTGGAAAAGATTCCAGTTTCTTCTGCCCTTAAGAAGATACAGTATCCAAATAGCATGGCGGAAGCAGTTAAGATTACGACCAAAGAAAAAGAGTATGTCGTCATCATCTGTCACCAGGAGGTGAATTCTCCAACGGATCTTGTGGAAGCAGATGGATGCCTAGGATTCGGCAACGTCATCGTCTTTGACAAGAAGGAGACAACAGAAATTGGACATACTCTTGTATGGTAGTTATTTCAGATATTCAGTAGGTGGAATACCAACCACCTTCTTGAATACCTTGCTAAAATAAAAAGCACTTTCAAAACCAAGCATATCGGCGACTTCATACACCTTATATCCACCTTCGGATAACAGGCGTTTGGCTTCGTCGATTTTGCAATTTGTGATGTAATCGTTAAAGCCGCAGTCGTTGTATTTCTTGAAGAGCTGGCTGAGATAGTTTGGACTGATACCAAATACGGCGGCCACCTCATTAAGGGTCAGGCGCTCGGAAATGTTATCACGAATATAGCGCTTTACCTGCGCAACAATTGGCTTACGAACTTCCTTGCGTCGCTCTGCAAAGTAGCTGCAAAGACGCTCGCTGAAGTTGTTTACATAGGCGATGACCTGATCCATGGTGGTAAGGGCATAGAGGCTTTGATAGCCCTTGCTGTTGTCTTCAAAGATCTGGTTTCCCGTCTCATCCCCATTTGGAAGCAGGGAGATAGAAAGGTATAACAGGTTGCTGGCAAAATCCATAGCCTGCAAATAGTGTGCTGGATGCGCCTTGAACAGATCGATG
>JAZQQA010000027.1:0-9749 GCA_045628825.1 Agathobacter sp. | reverse complement strand
GTAAGGAATTTAGTAGATAGTTCGGCCACGCCGCCAAATAATAGGAGATTACAATGAGTACAGATAGATATTCAAGCCCATTGTCTGAGCGTTATGCCAGCAAAGAAATGCAGTACATTTTTTCACAGGATATGAAGTTCTCTACCTGGAGAAAATTATGGATTGCACTTGCAGAAACTGAGATGGAGCTTGGCCTTTGCGATGAGAATGGCAAGCCAGTTATCACTCAGGAGATGATTGACGAGATGAAGGCTCACATCACAGACATTAACTATGATGTTGCCAAGGCTCGTGAGAAGGAAGTTCGTCATGATGTAATGAGCCATGTATATGCTTATGGAAAGCTTTGTCCAAAGGCAGCTGGTATCATTCACCTTGGAGCAACCTCTTGCTATGTAGGTGATAATACCGATATCATCATTATGAATGAGGCACTTAAGCTTGTTCACAAGAAGCTTGTGAATGTAATTGCAGAGCTTGCTTCTTTTGCAGATGAGTATAAGGATCTTCCTACTATCGCATTTACACACTTCCAGCCAGCACAGCCAACAACCGTTGGTAAGAGAGCAACACTTTGGCTCAATGAGTTCATGCTTGATCTTGAAGACCTTGAGTATGTTATGGGTACCTTAAAGCTTCTTGGTTCAAAGGGTACAACAGGTACACAGGCAAGCTTTATGGAACTTTTCAAGGGTGATAACGAGACCATTGATAAGATTGATCCAATGAACGCACAGAAGATGGGATTTGCAGAGTGCTAACCTGTTACTGGACAGACTTACTCTCGTAAGGTTGATACCCGTGTCATCAATGTGCTTGCAGGTATTGCAGCATCTGCTCACAAGATGAGTAATGATATCCGTTTGCTTCAGCATTTGAAGCAGGTGGAAGAGCCATTTGAGAAGAGCCAGATTGGATCTTCTGCTATGGCATACAAGCGTAATCCAATGCGTAGTGAGAGAATTGCTTCTCTTGCAGACTATGTAATGGTAGACGCACTGAATCCAGCCATTGTTTCATCCACCCAGTGGTTTGAGAGAACCTTGGATGATTCAGCAAATAAGCGTCTTTCTGTTCCAGAAGGATTCCTTGCAATTGATGGTATTCTTGATTTGTGTCTGAATGTCGTAGATGGTCTTGTAGTATATCCAAAGGTTATCTACAAGCAGTTCATGAGTGAGATTCCATTCATGGCGACTGAGAACATTATGATGGATGCGGTTAAGAAGGGCGGAAATAGACAGGAACTTCATGAAGTGATTCGTGAGCTTTCTATGGAAGCTGGTCGTAATGTTAAGGTTGAGGGTAAGGAGAACAACTTGGTTGACCTTATTGTTGCTCATCCAGCATTTGACCTTACCAAGGAAGAGATTGAATCAACTCTTCGTCCAGAACTTTATGTTGGTCGTGCTCCTTATCAGACAGAGGTATATCTGCGTGATGTAGTTCGTCCAGTGCTTGAGGCGAATAAGGCTGAGCTTGGCGTAAAGGCAGAGATTAACGTATAAAAATGATAGTGAAAGCCCTAGGTTTTTCGGAACCTAGGGCTTTTTGTATTATTTGCATAAATTGTATAGACAATTTTGTGCATTATCAATAGTTAACAGTATTTCAGAAAATAGTATAATATAATATAGTACTATAGTTGGAAGACATGGGAGGGAATTATGGCTAAGAATGGAATAGGCAAGAAGAGAAAAAGCATCAGTAGACGAGTAATGATTATGACCATTATCCTGGGTCTTACATCGATTTTGGGTGTATTATCAAACTCATTGGCCATTAAGGAAATTGAGGGTTATACCAAGCGTTATAATACTTACCTTGAACTTCGTAAGTGTGATGGCCTGATGGCTGAACTGTATTCAGATGTTGTACTAAACTCTGAACTGGCTGCAAAGGGTGATACTTCAAAGATTGCCGTAGTAAAAGAATCTGCAGAGCGGCTTCAGGAGGTCGCAGCGGAACTTTTGAGCCTTGAAGGACAGATTATTAATATTTTGAATGATCAGCCGGATGAAGAGCTGATTGGATATATGGAAGCATGGGCTGGTGGAGCCGCAGGTCTTTCCGAAGCAGCGGTTGGAATTGCACAGTCAGGAAGTGCAGAAGCATTTGGTGGATTTGTAAGCAATGCTTCCATGTATGAAGCAGATCTGCTTGCGGCAAGAACTGCACTGGATACGACCGTTGATGCAAGAGTTGCACGTCTCGAGAATCGTACAAGGGTGAAGGTAAGTGGAACCAACACCTTTAATAACATTTTGTTGGTATTTGCAGTGATTTTGGCAGTATACGTTGTGGTAACCTTACGTATTCAGTTCGCAACTCCAACAAGAAGATCTGAGGCAAAAGCGAAGGATATCGTTGATAAATTGGCATCAGGTGAAGGCGATTTGACCGATCGTGTGCCTGTTGCAACCAATGATGAAATTGGTGCTCTGTCAAGTGGAATCAATGCAATGTTGGAGCAGCTACAGGATATTGTGGCTTTGATTTCAAAGCATTCTACCACCATCAAGGAATCCTCTGGAACAGTTGCAAGCAACATTAAGACTTCGGAAGATGAAATTAATATGATTTCTGCAACCATGGAAGAAATGTCAGCTTCCAGCCAGGAGACAAGCGCAAGCTTGACACATGTGGTTTCTCAGATTGAAGAAATTGCTTCCTTGATTCAGGGAGTATATGACCGAGCAACAACACAAGCTAGAACTGCAGAAACCATTGTAAAGCGCGTAGAGGGTATGCGTGAAGCCGCTCTTGAGTCCCGTGATAAGAGTGATGCAGATACCGCAGTTGTTGTAGAAGCATTGGATCAGAGTGTTGATGCAGCCCGTAAGGTTGAACAGATTAATACCTTGGTAGAGGATATTTTAAATATTTCAGAGCAGACCAATCTGCTTTCTTTGAACGCAAGTATTGAAGCAGCACGTGCAGGTGAAGCTGGTAAGGGCTTTGCTGTTGTAGCAGATGAGATTAGTAAGCTAGCGAAGGATTCTTCTGATGCAGCTTCTCGTATTCAGGATGTATCTACCGAAGTTATCAATGCGGTAAATGACCTTGCAAGCAAGGCGCAGTCTATTTCAAAGACCTTGCAGGAGTCCAATGAAATTGGACGAACAGAAGCGGTTTCTCTTACTGGACAGTATCAGGAGGATATCCTTCAGATGTCTGAGGCAATGGAAGAGTTTGCAGAGAGTAGTAGTCGCGTGCAGTCTTCTATGGAGTTGATTAGGGAATCTATGGATAGTATCAATGCTGCAGTGGAAGAAACAGCAGATGGTATTTCAAGTGTAACTGGTTCTGCAGTAGCACTTGCTGGTACCATGTCAGAAATTGGTGCAGAGGCAAGAGGAAATCTTGAAATCTCTAATGAACTCTATGAGGAGGTTAGCAAATATCACGTATAAGTGAATTTGCAGTCTTGTTATATATGACGTAAAAATAGGCCCGTGTGTATTTTCACACGGGCCTTACTTATGGGCTTTTTTAGTAGTTAATACGTTTTTCCATCATCTCTGGATTTACTGCTTCTGAAATGGCAGTGTGCTTATCGATGATGCCGTTCTTGTAAAGGTTAAAAATGCTGGTATCCATGGCAATCATATTGTCGCTTGCTGAGGTATAGATGATACCGTCAATCTGGTGTACCTTTCCTTCACGAATCAGGTTACGGATAGCTGGAGTGAGTACCATGATTTCAAAGGCTGGAACCAGGGTTCCGTTCTTAGACATCAAAAGCTTCTGGCTAACAACTGCCTGTAAAACAGAAGCAACCTGAACGGAAATCTGGTGCTGCTGTGCAGCTGGGAAAGCATCAATGATTCGGTCAATGGTATTGGCAGCTCCAATGGTGTGGAGAGAAGAGAAGATCAAGTGACCAGTCTCTGCTGCTGTAACAGCGGTGTTGATGGTCTCATAATCACGCATTTCTCCAAGAAGGATAACGTCAGGACTCTGACGAAGTGCCGCACGAAGCGCGGTTAAGTAGCTATCAGTATCACTGTTGATTTCTCGCTGTGACACAATACTCTGATCATGGCGATGTAAGAACTCAATTGGATCTTCAAGGGTAATGATGTGGTTCTCGCGCTCATGGTTGATTTTATCGATGATACATGCAAGGGTAGTTGATTTACCACTTCCTGCAGGTCCTGTAATCAGAATCATGCCACGATGATGGTTTGCAAGATTCATAACAGCATCTGGAATCATAAGATCCTGTGGCTTTGGCAGACTGAATGAAATGACACGAATGACTGCAGAGTAGGAACCACGCTGTTTGAAGGTACTTACACGATAACGAGATATTCCTGGAATTGTGAAAGAGAAGTCGTCGTCTCCAGACTGCTCAAATCGAGCAATATCACGCTCTGCTAGAGCATAGATTCCAACAACAAATTCGTAGGTGTCACTAGGAAGCATCATTGCATCCGTAAGGGTCTGCATATCGCCCTCAGTTTTAAAAGTAAGTGGTCGTCCAGCGACAATAAAGATGTCTGAGGCTTTCTTTAAGGTTGCCTCTTCAAGCGTTTTTCTAACGTCCATGATAATTCCCTTCCTTTGTAATTAATGAGAACCAATTAGGTTAAGTGGTTGTTCTTCAAATGGATCTTCTTCGATGTAAGTACGCCAGGTGAGAAGATGATAGTAGGTCTTGGTATATTGATCTGGATAAGAAACAAGAATTGAGACCTCCAAGTACTGATTGTTTTCAATGGGTTGAATCCAAGTGTATACCTCTCCTTTTTCCTCGCTACTCCAGGTGCCAGTGGTTAAGCTTGCCTTGGCTGCTTCATAATATTCCGAAGCATCTGATGCCTCCTGATAGATTGCTTCTAAGGTATCATCGGTTTTTGCAAGCTCTGCATAGGCTTCTTTTTCTGCAGCATAGAAGCTACTGTTGCGATTGGCTACCTTCTGACTTAATCGGTAATCTGCATTGGCAGTTACAAGTGACAGTGCAGAGAAGGTTACGATACAAATCATAATGAAGGAGATGAGTACAGATGAAAAGCCAAAATTGAATCGATTTTTCATAGGCGTCCTCCTTCCGAAATTTGATGCTGTTCATAGTGCATTGCATCAATTTCATATAGGATGTTCGTCTCTTCCACACAGGCAATGTGTACGCCCTTTAGGGCAGTGACGGCATTGCTGTAGGAGATAATGACGCTATAGGAACTGTTTTCCTTGGAACAGCTTAGGAAGTTGTCGTCCAGGAACAGGATCATGCGCTCATCTAAGATGACAGAGTTTGGATATGCTTCGTCTAATGTGGAGAGACTTCCGTCTCCAGCTTCATAGAGGGAAGCCACGTTGGCACACACAGATACTGCACGTTCCAGCTTTGTGGTCTCATTGGTGAGGTTGTGCGCCTTGATAAAGAACTGCAAGCATACACAAAGCAAAATGGAGAACAATAGGATATTCACCATAATTTCTAGCAGAAACAGGCTGCTTCCAGAAGAGCGGTAACGTTTCTTCATGGGGCCTCCTTTCCGCTGGCGGTATGGATGACAGAGTAAATTGGATAGGTTACTCCATCTGTGCCAGTAAAGGTTGTAACAAGCAAATCCTTGCTTTGCAGCTTTGCGGAAAAGTCTTGTACCTCCAAAAGGGATTGGCCGGCAGACAAATCAAAGGTTGCGTCTGCACGAACAAAGAGCTCGCGCAAGTGGCCGTCATAGCAATAGATGTAGGTGCAGTAATCGGTCTCTGTGCCTTTTTCTGTAATGGCAAGGACAGAGGTGCCATCTATGGTGGTTACATAGATGTCTGCGCCTGTATCGCTTTGACGGAGCTTCTCCTGCAAATATGACGAGGTGGTTCGCACCTCATAGTTGTAATCCATGTTGTCGGCGGTGATTTGGTATTGCTTGGCACCTATGAGTACTACAAGGAATGCAGTTGCTGCAAACATTGTGAACAGGGCAAGAACAAAAAGCAAATCGACCTTATGATCCGAGGCATGTAGCTTCATCATAATCTAGTCTCTTTCTATAATAGTGGTATCTGGTCTTAGGTTGGAACCAATATACTGATAATCAATGTAAAAGGACTTCTTATCATAGGTAAGTCCATAATTCTCTTCCAGATAAGCAATGGAAGAAGGGTAAGCGCCTTCTAATGCATAGCATTGGGTGATGGAACGATTGAGTGCACGCTCCAAAATATCCTTTTGCTTGCTCTCATTCTCTGCGTACAGAGAATTTGCTGTTGCGCCAAGAAGCACCAGTGCTGCCAAGAGTATTGCAAGTGGAAGATATGCAGTTAGTTGAATTTTCTTACGCCTTACAGCAAACATAAAACCTCCTAATTATCCGATGGATGACATGATACCAAGGAGTGGTAACAGGAAGGACAAGAGAATAAGTCCAATCAAAACGGATAATACAATTACAAGTGTTGGCTCCAAAGTAGCCATGAAACGGTCAATACGATCTTCGGAAGCCTGCTCATAGGACTGTCCGATTTTCATCATTACATCATCCATGGAACCAGTGCGGTATCCAATGGAAATCCAGCTGGAATAGATAGGAGAGAAGATACCAGATAGAACTAAGGCATCTCCAAAGCTTTCTCCGTGCTTAATGTGCTCCTGACAGCGCTCGATGCGGGCCTCCATGTGCGGATTATTCACAAGCTGCTTGGCAAGTGCAAGACCCTGGTCTGTATCAAGACCACTGGCAAGTGCCAGGTACATAGAGTTGGCAAAACGGCTAGCAGAAATCGTCATTGCAAAATTGCCACCCTGGAACACCAGACGTCCCAAACCAGTGCGGGATAGAATCAGGATAAGCAGCAATACGACTGCAACAACAATCACAATTACGATGAGGTATCTATTGAGTACATTACTGATGTTCATCAGCGTTCTTGCTGCACCATTTAATTCACTTCCAAGCTCTTCGTAAATCTGTGAAAAGATTGGAAGAACCTTGGTAATCAAAACGATGATAACGGCAAGCATCATGGTGGTCATGATAACTGGATAGGCAATGGCATGCTTAATGCTGGCACGAATAGAAGCTTCTCTTTCGTAGTAAGCGGAAAGGGATTTAAGTACCTCTTCCAAACGGCCGGTTTCCTCGCCAAGCTCAATCATGTGAACCATATAGTCAGGAAAGACTTTTGTTGCCTTCAATGCGTCATGTAAAGTGCCACCTTGCTCCATTGGAAGGTAGATGTCTTGTAAAAGTGCTTTGGTCTCTTCATCCGCTGCGTCATCTCGAAGAAGTGAGATGCCATAGTAGGTTGGAAGACCAGCGGTAACAACCATACATACCTGCTCGCAGAAGGCAGATATTTCGGCTTCAGATATTTTCTTGCGGTTTTTCATAAATCGTAAAACCTCCTAGTATACGTATTTAATCAGATAAGATGCGCTATCAGCAGTAAAGCTCTTTGGCTTTCCGCTTGTGGCCGCAAAGGTTGGATCCATTAACTTCCAGGCAGTACCATCGAATTCGATGAGCCCGTTGATCCAGCCAGTCTCAGGTGTATGCACGCTAATCCATGCATGGTATTCTTCGCCGACATAGCCAATTTCCAGTCGGGTAGGAATACGCTGTGTACGAAGCATGGTCGCCATAAGAACTGCGTAGTCAAAACAGATGCCCGTCTTGCTCTTGTAGAAGTCATCCACGATTGGAAGATAACCAGAAGCGACGGTTGCTGCTTTGTCATAGTCGTAGGAATAATTCGAAATAATGTAGTTGTAGACATTGGTAACTACATCCAGGTCACTGTTGGCAGAATAAGCTTGATTCTTACCCTCTTCAATGGCCAACGAACCATCATGGAAGTTCACATATTGACTTGGATAGAGGTATGGACCAAATTCGTTGGTTATGTTCACGGAAAGGTCCTGTGAGAAAGCCATGGTATATTTGTTTGAACTAATATCTGCGCTTTCATATACTGCTACCTTGTAGGCTCCGTTGCCACTTGGAAGAGGGAAGACCTCCTCGCCACCATGCATGTTGTAGGTGTAGGTGTTGCCATCTGGACCAGTAACCTGCATTTTTACCTTTTCGTTATTGCCAGTATAGGAGGCAACGAAATAGCCCTCTGCGGTATTGCTAGCATCAATGGATGCAACGTCACAGCTGTAGACTTCACTTCCGCTGGCAGTAGGCACAAGCACCACTGGGGTGTTGTCACGACTTCCTTTTTCTGAGGAAGCTGGATCTGTTTTACCAGAGGAGGACGGTGTCTGTGGAATCGGTATGGATTGGCCACCTGGAGCACTGCCACAGCCAGTATATGAGAAGACAAGAATGAGAACCAACAAACATAGGCTTGCTACGCGTTTTTTCTGCATAATCGTATCCTTTTTTGTACACAAAATTACTACTTTATTATATATGATAATAGGGGCGAAAGGAAACAAAAAGTTGAAAATTTAGTACTATATTGTATAATTATTAGAAAAAAGAAAAGGTGGTAGAACCATGAAGAAATTTATGAAAGAATTTAAGGCATTTATTAGTCGCGGCAACGTTATGGACATGGCAGTTGGTATCATCATCGGTGGTGCATTTACAAGCATCGTAAGCTCTCTTGTAAATGATATTATCAATCCACTTCTTGGTTTGTTTGGAACCACCAATTTTGATCAGTTGGCCGTTGTGCTTAAGGATGATGTAGTGCTTACCTATGGCAATTTCATCAGTGCAATTATCAACTTCCTCATTATGGCTCTTGTGGTATTTTGCATTGTAAAGGCAATGAACAAGGCTGCTGAGAAGTTTGGTCCTAAGAAGGAAGAGAAGGCGCCAGATACAAAGGATTGTCCTTACTGCAAGAGCAAGATTGCAATTGCAGCAACCAGATGTCCAAACTGTACTTCTATGCTGGATAACGAGTAAAAATTGCTTGAAATCGCCATGCTCATGTGATATACTTTCGTAAGTTGACGAATTATCGTATATTAGGAGGTGCAAACCGTGACCGTTATTAAGACAATTTTGACAGTTGTTCTTATCTTAATCAGCATTGCGATTACTGCAGCAATTCTTCTTCAGGAAGGTAAGTCTGCTGGACTTGGTACTATCAGCGGAGCTGCTGAGACATACTGGGGCAAAAATAAAGGACGTTCCGCTGAAGGAATGCTCGTAAAGTTAACTACCATTGGTGTAGTTCTTTTCCTTGTAATTGCAGTTGTTCTCAACATGGGATTCTGGAATTAAAGATGAGATAAGATGAGGCTGTCGCTTATGCGGCACCCTTCTTTTTATTTATATGTTACGTAGAGGAATTTATATGGAAAATTACGAGAGAAGAAAACAAACCGTATATAAATTTATCTGTTCCGATGTCTATGTTCCGATGAAAATTAAGGAGCTTTGCATTATGCTTGATGTTCATAAGGAGGATCGCCCAGAGCTGGAGCGGATTCTGCTGGAACTTCAGGAAGAGGGCAAGATTGTGCTCAACAAAAGGGGCAAGTATGCCAAGAGCGAAGTAGAGCGTAAGCAGGGCGTGTTTACTGCTCATCCTAAGGGCTTTGGATTTGTGACCATCGAGGGCGAGATGGAAGATATCTTTATCCCGGCGGAGCATGTGAATGGAGCTATGCATCAGGATGTGGTAGAAATTACCGTGAGTCCACAGGGTATGCAGTTTTCCCAGTCTGGCAGTAAGCGCAGAAGAGAAGGTGTGGTTGTCCGCATTGTGGAGCGCGGTATGACCAAGGTGGTCTGCACCTTTGAGGAAAGCAAGACCTATGGCTTTGCTGTGCC
>JAZQQA010000026.1:0-3306 GCA_045628825.1 Agathobacter sp. | reverse complement strand
GTCTATAACCATTACAAGCGTATCATGGCGGATGTAGATGATGGCGTAGAAATCGAGAAGTCCAACATGCTTATGATTGGACCAACCGGTTGTGGTAAGACCTATTTGGTAAAGACTCTGGCGAAGCTTTTGGATGTACCTCTTGCCATTACGGATGCGACCTCTCTGACCGAGGCTGGATATATCGGTGATGACATTGAATCAGTAGTAAGTAAGCTTCTCGCGGCAGCAGATAACGATGTAGAGCGTGCAGAGCACGGCATCATTTTTATCGATGAGATTGATAAGATCGCCAAGAAAAAGAATACCAACCAGCGTGATGTGTCTGGAGAATCCGTGCAGCAGGGAATGCTGAAGCTTCTAGAGGGTGCAGAGGTTGAGGTGCCAGTGGGAGCCAGCAGCAAAAATGCCATGGTGCCTATGACAACGGTAGATACCAGAAATATTCTATTTATCTGTGGTGGTGCCTTCCCAGAACTGGAAGAAATCATCAAGGAGCGACTGAATAAGGAAGCTTCCATCGGATTCAAGGCAGATCTTAAGGACAAGTATGATCATGAGGAGAATCTGCTTATGCAGGTGGCCGTAGAGGATGTGCGTAAATTCGGTATGATTCCAGAATTCTTAGGCCGTCTTCCTATCCTTTTTGCAATGGAAGCCTTAACCGAGGATATGCTTGTTAAGATTATGGTGGAGCCAAAGAATGCCATCATCAAGCAGTATCAGAAGCTTTTACGCTTGGATGAAGTACAGTTGCTATTCGAGGAAGAAGCCCTTCATACCATTGCACATATGGCAAAGGAGAAGAAGGTCGGTGCAAGAGCGCTTCGTGCCATTATTGAAGAGTATATGCTTGATATTATGTATGTGATTCCAAAGGATAACAATATTGGAACCGTAACCATTACAAAGGATTACCTGGAGAAGAAGGGTGGACCTATGATTCAGATGAGAGGTCTTTCATGATTAAGAATGTAATTTTTGATGTTGGAAAAGTGCTTGTGGACTACGATCCAAGGCGATTTATGGAAGGTTTGGGACTTGGAGAAGAGGAGCGGGAAGCCGTGTGCAAGGCGATGTTCGAGCATCCTTTGTGGTTAGAGGGGGATGCCGGAACATATCCGGCGGAGGACTATCTTGCCATGTTTATCGCCAATGATCCAGCGCATGAGGCTGCAATTCGCAAGGCATATAACCATATGGGTGTGATTATTGAGCCATTTTCCTATGTGGTTCCTTGGCTTAGTGAACTCACGGAGAAAGGTTTGGATTTGTTTGTGCTTTCCAACTATCCAGAGTATTTACATGCCATGACCAAGCCAAGAATGGTATTTTTGCCATATATGAAAGATAGTGTGTTTTCTGCTATGGTAAAGATGGTGAAGCCAGAAGCACGTATCTATGAACTCTTGATGGAGCGCAATGGTCTCGTGCCAGAAGAATGTGTCTTTATTGATGACAGACGTGAAAATGTGGATGCGGCAGCAGCCCTTGGTATGCAAGCTATCCATTTTACCAGCTATGAAGAAGCAAGAAGAAGACTAAGCCAATTATTAGAAGAAGAGTAGTTGGCGTGTAAGGAGAAGATTTTTATGAAGTTAATTCACTGTGCCGATTTGCATTTGGATGCAAAGATGCAGTCGCACCTATCTAAGGAACAGGCCAAAGAGCGCCGGAATGAGATCCTTCGTACCTTTGTGCACATCGTGGAGTATGCGGTGGCCAATGGGGTATCTGTGATCTTGATTGCTGGCGACTTGTTCGATACCAGGAATGTGTCTGCCATGGTGCGCAATGTAGTACGAGAGACCATTGTCAGCCATCCAGACATCGATTTCTTGTATCTGAAGGGCAATCATGACAACGACAATTTCCTATCGCAGTTGGATGAAATCCCAGAGAATCTGAAAATGTTTGATAAGGCATGGACCAGCTACACCTATGCAGGTGGCAAGGTGGTGGTATCTGGTCTTGAGCTTAGTGGTGCCAACGCAGCTGTAGCCTATAGTTCCTTGGTGCTTTCTTCGGATGCCTATAATATTGTCACCTTGCATGGTCAGGCAGGGGAATATCGCGGGGGACAAGGGGCTGAGAACATCTCCCTGAATGAGCTTCGTGGTAAGAACATTGACTATCTTGCACTTGGTCATGTGCACAGCTATGTCAAGGATACCTTGGATGCAAGAGGTGTATACTGTTACTCTGGTTGTCCAGAGGGACGTGGCTTTGATGAGTGTGGAACCAAGGGCTTTGTGGTGCTTGATATTGACGAGAATCAAAGAAGTGCAAAGACAGAATTTGTTAGCTGTGCCACACGTACCCTGTATACAGTTCCAGTGGATATTACTGGCGGGACCTCTACACATGAAGCCGCAAGAAAGGTGGAAGAGACCATCAATCTTCAGCCATATGCAACCAGTAGCATGGTAAAGCTGGAGTTGGTAGGAGAATTGAATGTTGAGACAGAGTTAAATGTAGATTATTTGCAGGAAATGTTTGCGGACTACTTCTACTTTGTAAAGGTAGAGGATAAGACTGTGCTTGCCATTTCTTATGAGGACTATGCCAAGGATGAATCCTTAAAGGGCGAGTTTGTGCGCATGGTTATGGCTTCCGATTTGGAGGAAGAAAAGAAAAAAGAGGTCATTCGTTGTGGCGTATTGGCCTTGTCAGGGGAGGAGATCTAGGATGAAGATTTTATCATGTCATGTGGAAAATTTCGGAAAAATCTCCGATCTGACCTTGGACTTTTCTCAGGGCATTCATGTAATCAATGAGCCAAATGCCTGGGGAAAATCCACACTTGCAGCTTTTATTAAGGCCATGTTCTATGGACTAGAGAGCAAGAAGGAGCCAGGGGCTTTTGCAAGAGAGCGTGTCTTGTATGCTCCATGGCAGGGTGGCGTCTTTGGCGGTCAGCTTACCTTTGAAGCAGGTGGCAGAGAGTATCGCATCGTGCGTACCTTTGGTAATACCGAGAAAACAGATACCTTCCATATCTATGATGTACAGACCAACCTTGAATCCGTTGATTTTACAGAGAATGTTGGTGTGGAACTCTTTGATTTGGACGGAGCTTCTTTTAAGCGCAGTGTCTATATCGCACAGAATGAATGTGTGAGTCAGACCACAGATGCCATCAATGCCAAGCTTGGCAACCTGGCTGCCAATACCAACGATATGAATAACTATGAGACTGCCCAGGAATTGCTTAAAAATCTGATGAATGGCATGTCTCCTACCAGAGCAACTGGAAGCATTCGTAAGCGTAGCGCCAAGCTCATCGAGATGGAGCAGGAAATCCTT
>JAZQQA010000025.1:0-9472 GCA_045628825.1 Agathobacter sp. | reverse complement strand
ATCGATGACAGCCAACTGCCGGTTAATGGTACCCATAGAGCCAGCACCCGCCGGAATATCCAGATTCATGCCAGCATTACTATATAGATGCAGTGGCATGCGGCCCTCCAAAAGTCTTCCCGCAAGACCTGCCACAATGCGAATGACTTCTTCCGTTAGGTTCTCCTGCTTTAGGATATGGCTGTCCTCTAAGTCCATCAGAATCACAGGCTCAGTACTCGTAGTAGAGTCAAACTGATTGACCATCCATTTTCCCTGTCTGGCGCTGGCCTTCCAGTTCACCGTCGACATGGGATCCTTGTCATTGTAGTCACGGATTCCAGCGAACTCAAAAGGATCTGGAAAGAGACGACTTCTGGTAGCAATCATTCCAGAAAGTGTTGTAGTCAAAAACTGAATGCGTCTGGTATCAATCTGCGCCGGATAGACATACATGGAAGTATTCACCGGCCTTATCTCAAAGCCGCACTTTTCAAAGAAAAAATCATAGGCCCCGATGTCCATCTGGTCGATAGCATAATAGCCTCGCTTTTTTGCCACAAAGGACAGACGTCTGGTGACGCGCTCATGATGCAAAAAGGAGAAAATGTCTCTTCGGTAAGACTGGTCCGACACGCTGGCATTGTCCACCGCCTCCCCCACGAAGGCGAGATTACGGCTCATGGCCATACGCACCTCCAGGGCGCTCACCGGAATCCACTTATTGTTGGTCACAACCTCCGTAAGGCAGGAGGTGTCTCCCTCGTAGACATAGTTATCTGTAAATTCCACCTGAACCATCAGGCCCTTCTTCCAGTGCTTGGCAAAAAGAAAATGTACGCTTCCATATGCAATTAGGATTCCAAAAATTAAAATCCAAAACATGAAACGCCCTTATCTCCTCTCCCACTCTTCTGTAGGAAGCGCAACACTCTGAAGCAAATGCTCAATGACTGCTACCGCCGCCTTGTCACTATCCATGCTCACATTCATGGTAAGGCGATGGGCCAGAATTGGAACTGCAACTGCCTTTACATCTTCTGGTGTTACAAAGCTTCTGCCCTGTACCATGGCATAGGCCCTTGCACCGCGCACGAGAGCCAAGGTTCCACGTGGGCTCACGCCGTTTTGTACCTTTGGATCCTTTCTTGTGGCCTGACACAAATCCACCATATATCCCATAAGGTCTGGGTGCACTGCGATTTCCTTGCAATCCTGCTGCAGCGCCACAATCTCATCCTTCGTGCAAACCGCACCGATTTGTTCCAGTGGCGCATCCTTAAGGAAACGCTCTGCCAAAGCAATCTCCTGCTCCCTGGTCAGGCTTTCCATGGAAATCTTCATAAGGAAACGGTCCATCTGCGCCCCTGGCAAAGGGAAGGTCCCAAGACTCTCCAAGGAGTTCTGGGTTGCAATCACAAGGTATGGCGCCAGCAAATCATGGGTGGTTCCATCCACCGTAATCTGTCCCTCGCCCATACACTCAAGCAGGGCACTCTGGGTCTTTGGTGTGGCACGGTTGATTTCATCTGCCAGTAAGATATTGCAAAAGGCTGGACCCTCTTTAAAAACAAATTCGTTGGTTCTTGGATCCAAGTGCGTCAATCCCACCACATCACTTGGCAGTAGGTCTGGGGTAAACTGCACACGCCCAAAGGCTGCATCCATAGACTTTGCAAGGGATTTTGCAAGCATGGTTTTTCCTGTACCCGGCACATCCTCTAGAAGGACATGTCCCTCTGCAAGAATCGCGGTTAGAAGTAAATCGATGGTTGCTTCGTTTCCGATAATAACGCGCTTAATGTTGTCGCGAATTGTATTTAAAATCATGCTCTTATCCATATATGAACGCTCCTCTTTTCATATCAAATAAACTAATTATTTACCATTCTATCATATCTTACTTTTTCTTGGATTATGAATTTCATATTACATAACCCCACGCAAAAAGACCCTACATATGTTATATGTAGGGTCTTTTTCTATAAATTAATTAGATTTCATAATCCAAGCAAACGCGACTAGCTGTGAAAGGACGTACCTTCTCATTTGCAACTGCCACATGAGCAGGATGTACGGAATATCCCTTAAGAGCTTCCTCACTCTCAAATGTTGAGTCGAGCATCAAATCCGCGTTTGAGCTTGATAAGCCATTAATGTTAACCTGGATTTCTACAAGTCCAGGAATCTGTCCCTTTAAGCCTTCCAGACCTGCCTTGATCTCTGCCTTAATGGCATCCATCTGCGCTCCAGAATACTCATCCTTTAATGTCCATAAAATGACATGCTTTACCATAACTGCTGCCTCCCTTTTTTTCGATACTTCCCTTTATAAATAACTTATTGTACTGACTCCAAACGAAGGGTATTGGTGTTGCCAGATACACCGGATGCTGGACCACCAGTTAATACGACATTGTCGCCCTTCTCATGCTTAAATACTTCCTTAGCGTGACGAAGTGCGTGATAGAACATAACGTCTACTGATGAGAACTCTTCACTAAGCACAGGTGTTACACCCCAGCTCATGTTGAGCTTTCTCCATACCTTTTCTGAAGTGGTCATACCGATGATGTCTACTGGACAACGGAAACGGCTAACCATACGAACCGTCATTCCAGAATGTGAGCTGATAACAATTCCCTTTGCCTGTGTATCAATGGCCATTGCACAAGAAGCATGGCTCATAGCATCGTTGTTGTCGCGAATCTCATACTTGGTTCTGCGGAATCTCTCTTCGTAGTTGATGTCCCCTTCGGTATGCTCGCAGATCTCAGCCATGTTGCGAACCGCATCTACTGGATAGCGGCCTGCGGCAGTCTCGCCAGAAAGCATAACTGCAGAAGAACCATCGTATACCGCGTTTGCAACGTCGGAAATCTCAGCTCTTGTAGGTCTTGGATTGTGAATCATAGACTCAAGCATCTCGGTTGCGGTAATAACACGCTTACCAAGAAGACGACACTTCTTAATCAAATACTTCTGGATGGCTGGAACCTCGATGAATGGAATCTCTACACCAAGGTCACCTCTTGCAACCATGATTCCGTCTGCAAGCTCACAGATTTCTTCGATGTTATCTACACCAGAACGATTCTCGATCTTGGCAATAATATCAATTTCTTCTCCACCATTGGCATTTAAGAAATCACGAAGGGCCTGCACATCTGCCTTAGAAGATACGAAGGAAGCAGCTACGAAATCCACATCATTGCGGATACCGAACATCAAATCCTTTTTATCCTGCTCGCTTAAGTAATCTCCCTTCATGACATGATTTGGGAAATTCATACTCTTACGGTCAGACATCTCTCCACCAGCCTTAACGGTTGTGAAGATTTCCTTGCCCTTTACTTCCGTTACTTCAAAAATCAAAAGGCCGTTGGCAACAAGGATGGTATCGCCAGCGCCGATTTCCTTGTGAAGATTCTTATAAGAAACAGCAACTCTTGTCTCGTCTCCCTCGATATCCTCTGTGGTAAAAATGAAAGTGTCTCCTTCCTTAACGGTCACTTTTCCGTCCTTGAAGGTCTTAATTCTATACTCAGGTCCCTTGGTATCAAGCATCAGCGCAATTGGAAGGCCCATGCGATCGCGCACCTTCTTAATCATATCTACCTTAGCCTGCTGCTCCGCATGATCACCATGGGAAAAATTGATACGTGCTACATTCATTCCAGCAAGGAATAACTGCTCCAATGTCTCTTCATTGGTACTTGCTGGTCCAATGGTACAAATAATTTTTGTCTTTCTCATTATAATTCTCCTCTGTTATATCCCTCTTATCTCGTTTTTGTCCCATGGTACTTTATCATCATTAGCAAGGTTTGTCTACGATGTACTTGATTTTATACCATTTATCTTTTTTTATTCCTTTCTTCTATAGAATGTGTTATGATTAACGTTGACAAAAAATTGCTTAGGCAATGAAATAAGGAGGATTCTAATTTATGCGTAAGAGATTACTTGCCGCATTATTGGGAACCGCTATGGTTGTTAGCCTTTTTGCAGGTTGTGGAAGCAAGGCTCCTGCAAAGGAAGAGGGCAATGACAATCCTGGCGCGCAGGTAGAGACACAGGCACCTGAGGTTGAGACAGAAGAACCAGCAGAGATTCTTCCAGACGGAATGGCTAGAAGCTATACCACAGGACTTATGGTTACCACAGAGGAAGCTCAGAAGAGACCTGTTGCTATGATGGTTCCTGAAGATAAGGCAGCACAGCCACAGTATGGTATTTCCCTTGCTGATGTTGTATATGAGTTCGAGGCAGAAGGTGGTATTTCCCGCCAGATGATGATCTACTCTGATTACTCAGGACTTGAGAAGTGGGGTAACATCCGTTCCGCACGTGAGTACTTCATCGCTACTGCACTTGCATGGGATGCAATCTACATCCACTTCGGTGGTGCTGCAGCAGCATACGATATCTACTTCTTCAATAACGCAATTGATGATATCGACTTCTATGAGGGACCATTCGGACCTTACTTCTTCCGTTCAAAGGATAAGAAGGCTCCACACAATGCTTACACCTCAACCGATTTGATTGACAAGTGTATCGAGAAGATGGGCTATGAGACAACTGTTCGTGAGGACAAGTTTGACGGATACTTCAAGTTCAACAAGGACGATGCGAATGAAATCGAGCTTGCTGATGGACAGGCAGCAGCAGCTGTATCTGGATACTTCCGTTACTCAAAGCCATACTATGTATACGATGATTCAACCAAGCTTTACACCCGTTATATCCACGGCGAGAAGCAGGTAGATGGTTTCAACAACCAGGCAATGGAATTCAAGAACATCATCCTTCAGTACACTGAGGTTGAGTCATATCTTGATTCACAGAACCATGACCGTGTAGACATCGACATCGTAGGATCAGGAAGAGGTCTTTACGCTACCAACGGTAAGGCAATTCCTATTACCTGGCAGTGTGATGGTGATGGACTTGTAACTCACTACTACACAGCAGATGGCAAAGAGCTTGTAATCAACCAGGGCAAGACCATGGTTGCAGTAATCGACTTTGATGATGAAGCAATGTCTGGTGCATACGCTTCTCTCGATGACTTAAAGGCAGCTCGTAAGTAATCATTTTTCCACTGGGAAAACAGATTGAAAGCAAAAGAAATGGGACTCTAGCAATGCTAGGGTCCCTATTTTTATACTTCCTTATTCAACTCATAAAAGCGCGTCACTTCATCTCTTGCCTCTAGAAAAATCGCTGCAAGCCTTGGATCAAACTGGGTTCCAGCGCCCTCCTCAATAATGGAAAAGCATTGGTCAAGTGGCATGGCGCTTCGGTAACAACGATTGGCTGACACCGCATCAAACACATCTGCGATGGCCATGATTCTTGCATGAAGAGGAATCTCCTCTTCCTTAAGCCCTTCTGGATAGCCCTTGCCATCCCATCTCTCGTGGTGGTATCTGGCCACCTCATAAGCAATGTGCAAAAACTCCTGCTCATCCACACCCGAAAAGGTCTTCTTGATGATATCCCCACCTGTAGCCGCGTGCTCCTTCATGGTAGCATACTCCTCGTCTGTGAGTTTTCCAGGCTTTTGCAGGATTTCATCTGGAGTCGCGATTTTTCCAATGTCATGCATAGGCGCAGCCTTCACGATGTTTTCCACATAGTCCGCATCTAAGATACGACGATATGCACTATGTTTGCGCATACGACGAATCAGGATGTGCACATAGCCCTGGGTTCTGTGAATATGTCCGCCAGTACTGTCATCACGACTTTCCACCAAGGTGGCAAAGCCCTTTACCATGCCGTGGTTGTAGGCATGAAGCTGTTTTTCAATAGGATTCTCAAAGTTCTCATACAGCATGACCACGCAGATGGCTGGTAGCATCGATGTAATGAGGGACTCAGGATAAAATACCTGAATCGCTAACAGGATGGTAATTACCACCATAAAGGTATAAACGCTCACCTTTTTCCGGCGCTCAATCATCTGGCTGTGGGTGAGTAGCACGGCGAAACCGAGCGCAAAATATACCACGATCACTGCATATCCAATGATGACCGAGATTCCCATGGAATAATTGGTGGTCTTGCCCTGCACGTAATAGAGCTGCTTGATGAACAGGTGGATTCCCACCATGGCAAGCGCTGCCGGTGTAACAACAATGACTTTTCTTCTTGTGGTCGTAAGCCCGATGGTAATGTCTGCAAGGTACATCATCATAAGCAGTACCACGATTTCCATGCTTAGAAAAAATAGAAGGTGTAAGCTACGATTCAGTCTCTCCGATACCAGGTCCAAATGGTTAACGGTCCAGGCTGTAGCTCCGTCAAAAAGAACTGCGCATGGTGCTACCACAAGAAGTGCGTCATACAGTTTCGAGCACTGCTGGCGTCTTCGAATGGATCCCTCACGAATGCTTAACACGATGTAGTATAGGACCACGATCATAGCTCCGATTTGCAATTTAAAATTCGACATTTCTACTCCTTATTCTCAACAAGCCCCGGTGATTGTGCCAAAATTCCCTTAATCTTGGTTACGAATAAGAAGGTCGCAACCACGACAGAGACAAGGTCTGCCACTGGCTCTGCAAGGAAAACTGCAAAGGTCTTGTCTGCAAAGAAATGTGGCAGGATAAAAATCAGTGGAATCAAAAGAATGATCTTTCTAAGACAAGCAATGAGTAAAGAAACCTTGGCCTGTCCCAATCCCACAAAGGTCTGCTGGCATACAAGCTGTAAATTGAAGATGCCAAAGGCAGCCATATAAATACGGAGTGCCCAGGATGCTGCTGCAATCAGTTCTGCAGGCTCATTGGCAAAAATCCGTACAAAAATCTGTGGATTTAACTCAATGATAATCCAGAAAATAAGGCTCCACGCCTCTACGATTCCAAACAAAATACGATAGGTCTGACGCACACGATCAATTTTGCCTGCGCCATAATTAAAGCTCATAATCGGCTGACCACCCTGGAGCAAGCCCTGAAGTGGCATCTGCTGCAGCTGCATGACGCTGACCAAAATCGTCATAGAGCCCACCGCAATATCTCCGCCGTACTTCGCAAGCGAAGCATTGAAAGCAATGTTCAAAAGACTCTCGGTAGAAGTCATAATAAATGGTGACACGCCAAGGGCAAGCATCGGTGCAAGCACTGGCCACTCGATGCGTAAAAATTCCTTGCGAATGCGAATGGTAGACTTCTTACTAGCCAAGAAGTAAACAACCCAGATTGCAGAAACCGTCTGTGAAATGATGGTTGCAATGGCAGCACCCATAACCCCCCAGTGGAAAACAAAGATAAAAATCGGATCCAGAATGATATTCAAAACCGCACCGATCAAAACCGTTGTCATAGACTTGGTGGTAAAGCCCTGGCAAGTAATAAAGGTATTAAGACCAAGGGCAAACATTACGCTTATGGTTCCCACGCAGTAGATGCGAAGGTAGCCAAGGGCATATGGCATGGTGGTTGCACTGGCGCCAAACAGCACCAAAAGCTGAGGCATAAAGGCTTCAATCACAACCATAAGAATCACAGCCAGAATCGCAAGGGCCGCTGTTGCATTGCCAAGGATTTTTTCCGCTGCTTCCTTATCACCTTTGCCCAGATTGATGGCAGCACGAGGTGCACCACCTGCGCTGACAAGCATGGCAAATGCCGTCACAAGCATAATCACAGGGAAACAAAGGCCAAGACCAGTAAGGGCAAGGTTGCCGTCTCCTGGGATGTGACCGATGTAAATACGGTCTACCATATTGTAAAGAAGGTTCACCATCTGCGCTACAATGGTTGGTATGGCTAGCTTAAATAAAAGGGAAGGAATGCTTCCTTCGCCAAGATTCGGTTTCGTCATCAGTTGCCTCCTTTTTTTTCTCAAATATGTTGTATTTCTGCGCACATTATAACATGCAAAGCAAGAAAAATCAGTAAAAAGTGAAAATGACGCTTGACATCCGCGTTTTAATTGTGTACAATCCAATCGTAATCAATCAGAGATAACCGTTGCTCATCCATTTTTTCAAAGAAAGGAAGATACAAATATGACATACGCAGTAAGATATTACTCAAAGACAGGAAACACAAAGAAGCTTGCCGAAGCAGTAGCAGAAGAGCTCGGCGTAGAAGCATTTACCACAGACGCACCACTTACCGAGAAGGTTGATTGCCTTTTCCTCGGAAGTTCTGTATATGGAGCAGGTGTAGACGAAGCAGTCATCAAATACATCGCTGACAATCGTGACATGATTGGACAGATCGTTAACATCAGTACCGCCGCTTTACTTCCATCTACCTACAAGCAGGTGAAGAAGCTTGCAGAAAGCAACGGCGTTGCAATCTGTGATCAGGAGTTCCACTGCCGTGGATCCTTCGCTATGATGCATAAGGGACACCCAGATGCACAGGATCTCGCAGATGCAAAGAGCTTCGTAAGAAGCCTCATGAAATAGCAATTATTAAAAAAGTCGGCACAGATTTGTCTGTGTCGACTTTTTATTTCCTACATATATTCTGGATTTTCCAAACGATGCTCGAACTCTTCCTTTGGAAGTGGCTTGTCAAAGAAGTAGCCCTGAATCTGCTGACAACCAAGCTCCTTTAGCACGTCAACCTGCTCCTTGGTCTCAACGCCCTCTGCAATGACGGAAGCTCCTGTCTCGCTTGCCATCTCAATGATATGGCGCAGGAACTTGCGGTCCTTCTCTTCCAAAGAGTCCACAAAGCTCTTATCAATTTTTAATACATCAAAAGGTACGTCCTTAATCAAACGCACCGACGAACTACCCACACCAAAATCATCGATTGCCGCAGTCAGACCATAGCGCTGCAAGGCCTCAACCACGCCCTTTAGATAATCAAATGGATAGTCATCCAGGGTCTCTGTCACCTCGATCTGCACGCTATTCACTGGAATGCCGTAGCTCTTGACCACGTTGTAGATCTCCTCTGCCAGAATCGGATTGCCCAGATTCTTACGGGAAAAATTGACAGAAATCACAGGCACCTGACGGCCCTCAGCTCTCCAGGCCTTGATATCCTCACAGACCCGACGAAGCATGTAAAAATCAAAATCACAAATCGATTCGTTACGCTCAAGCAATGGCACAAAGCGAACTGGCGGGATAAACTCGCCCTCATGCTTCCAACGACTTAACGCCTCCGCTCCACAAAGCTGTCCCGTCTCAAGACTCACCTTTGGCTGATAGAACGGCATGAACTCCTTGCGCTCAAGGCAATCTGGAATCAGCTCCATCAGCTGGCGTTGCGCATTCATCTCCTCGATTACTTCCTCGGTCAAGAAGACAAAAGGCTTGTGTTGCACATTCTTTGCAATAGAAACCGCCATAGAGACATTGGCCATAATCTGGTCAGGGGTACAATTCTCATCCTCGATCTGATAGACGCCCGCAACAGCTGACACATGAACAGAAGCCGGAATTCCCACAGGTTCAAGAGAAATATCGATTCCTCTAAGTGCATGCAAGAACATATTGGTATTGGCCTTC
>JAZQQA010000024.1:0-5459 GCA_045628825.1 Agathobacter sp. | reverse complement strand
AAACACCCTACCAAATGTGCGCTTGGTAGGGTGTTTTTTCTGCTGTCAGAAAGCTTATGTATGTGTATAATGGAAATATGAAGACAAAAACCATATCATTACGTGACAATTTCAAATGTATTGGAGGCGCATGCTCCTTTACTTGCTGTAAGGAGTGGAGCATTGCTGTTGATGACTATTCCCTTGCAAGATGGAATTCCATCTATCTTGCGGGACAGGAGAAGCCACTTTCTTTTTACGTCAATAAGGGAAAAGGAAGCATGAAGCTTTTTCAGAATCGTTGCCCATTCCTCAATCAGGACAATCTCTGCCAGATGGTAGTGGAGCACGGAGAAACGGTACTATGCCATACTTGTGATACTTTCCCAAGGCAGAATCTGTTTTTCGTGGATCAGGCGGAGTATGGGGGCATGAATATCTGCCCAGTTGTGATTGATTTGCTACGGGACACGGCTATCACTTTTTCCGATGGAGAGCAATGCTCTGGCATTCCAGAGACAGAAGAGACGGAGGATTTGGAGCTTCTGCGTGGACTTCGTGACAGAATGATTGAATTTCTCCTAAGTGGCCAGTATGATCTTGGCACATCCCTTCGTATGCTTTTTTATATGATGCTGGATGTGGAAGAGAACTATTATGCGGATGCTGATTGGAAAATTGATTGGGATACCTATTTCTCGGAGCAGGCCTTAGGCGAATTAGCAGAAGAGATAGGCACCTTGGAGGCGGATGCAGAAAGTGCATTCCTAGAGCGCAATGAGCTACTACTAGACCTATGCATCAATTATGAAAGACAGGGCTATTATAAGGAACGTTTCGCGCGCTTTCTTCCATTGGCAAAGGAAATCAGTCGCAGTAAGAGGCTGCCAGAGCAGGAGAAATGCGAGGCATTTGAGACTATTTGGGATTCTTACCAGTCGCTTCTTCGCAATTTCTTAGTCAACGAGATTTTTACCAATCTTTTGAAACCGCAGTCTGATATGCAAAGCATTACCGTGATGCTCCAGTGGACTGCTATGGAATACGCCATGATTTGTCATGTGGCATTTCTGGAGTTTATGGAATGCGGCGAGCTGTCCTATGAAGCCCTGCGCGACATCCTGATCTTGATTGGCCGTATGACGGGCTATGACGAGGATGATATCTTTGATTATCTGGAAGATAGCTTTGAAGAGTTGCTATGGCCTTTTGCGTATTTGCATCAGATTTTGCCATTGGAAAAGAGGGCAAGATAGGCTATAATCCTAGCATAGGAGTGATAAGGACTAGATGAGAAAACACAATCATTTTTTACATATACTCTGTGTGGCGGCAGTAGCAGCAAGCCTGAGTGCTTGTGGCATGTCTCAGGCAGAGGCAGATTATAGAAATCAGGGAATCATATATTTGCAGGACGGCAATTATGAGGCGGCAGTGGATGCCTTCCAGTCGGCGCTCGACCAGGTGCGTGGTACCGTGTCAGATGCAGAGATTGATATCTGCTACTACAAGGCTGAGGCGCAGTATCTGAATGGCAGCAACATGGATGCGCTGGAGACTTATTCTGCAATTATTGCCTACAATGATGATTCCAGAGCGCATTTTCTTCGTGGCTGTCTCTATGCAAGAATGGGAATGGAAAGCGAGAGCCAGAAGGATTTTGATGCAGCAATCGAGGGAAATCCTTCGGATTATGAATTGTACATTGGTATTCATGACATGCTTGCGGCAGAGGGCCGTGTGGATGAAGCAGATAGCTATCTGAATCAGGCTTTGCTTATTAAGGGTGAGAGTGCTACGGATAAGGTCTACAAGGGTCGCATCGAGTACATGCTTGGCCAGTATAGTCAGGCAGTGCTTCATCTGTCTGAGGCAGTGGAAAAGGGGAACCCTGAGGGCAACTATTATCTGGCTCAGGTCTATCTGGCAAAAAATGATCCGACGAATGCAGAGTCTTACTTCCAGGCGTATCTGGATGCAGGATGCGCTAACTCAAACTGCTTGTATGAGATGGGCTGCATTAAGATGGGAAGAGGCGATTATGTTGGTGCCATTACCCATTTTAAGGATGCGTTAGAGCTGGAGAGCGTACCAAATAAGTCAGCAATTTTGCGTAAGCTCACCATTGCGTATGAGTATGCAGGACAGTACAGCTCTGCTAAGGACATTATGAAACTGTATGTGGACATGTTCCCAAATGACTGGGAGGCAGTAAGAGAGCTGACCTTCTTAGAGACAAGGGCGAAATAACAATAGTATTGAAACTCCATCCGGCTGGGTGGAGTTTTTAATTTGAAGGTTGCGTTTTTTATCGTGTGGTGATATACTCACCTTCGCATTGCTTTTTTCAAATTTAGGTTGCGTTTGCAACACTGTCAAGAATTCATATCTATCAGTTCTGATGAAAAATCTCTGCAGAAGAAAAATTAATATCAAGGAGGAAACTAATTCTACACAAGTCAGCGAATTAATGCTATATTTTAAGAAAGGAGACGATATCTATGACAAATACATTATCAATTGATGATTTGAAAATTGGTATGAAAGTTACGGAATCTAGCCTTCGAGGAATTAAGGGAATCTATATTACATTAATTGATTCTGTTTATGAAGGTGGTGAGATTACAGGAACGATTGCGTTTATTGGAAAACGCCTGAATCGTAAGTCGGATAAAATATCTAGATCTTCACAAAATGTTTGCGCCATATATAACTCTGTCGAGGATATCGATGGTGAAGTGACATTTGACGAATAGTTTTATTTTATGCGAAATGAAAAATAATGCATTTACACTTGATGCTAGTTATTGCTGAAGATTGGACTAGGAAAAAAATGTACTGCTCTTAAATTCCTTCATAGGGATTTAACCATATCTTTAGATGGATTTTCATTCACTTCAAATATGTATATCAACTATGACAGAACAAGTAACCCATTGCTTGGTTTGGACATTCTTCAAGAATTTTCCTTTGTATGTGGTATCTCAAAAGTATTTGGTAGCTATATGTTTATTGGATGTCTGCGAGATCAGAAAGACAAATATGATTATTACGAAGCTATAGAGAAACACTTTGGTTACGTTGCAAATTAGTGGAACAAAAAAGTGCAAAAAAGTTTTGAACCTTCTTGATATTCTCGTTTTAGAGAATAAATCAAGGAGGTTTTTTTATTATGAAAAGGGGATTGGATTCAAAAATTAAATATTGGGAAGGTTTATTTATTGCATGTGTATTTACCCTGTTCGTAGGACTATCACTTTATCCGGGTGGCAGCTTTTTAGTAGCCATAGAAAAACGGAATAGTGGAGAGGAACATACGGTATCGGCAGAAATTGTTGGGGAGGAAGTGGAAGAGACCGAAGAGGCCACAGAAGAACAAGCGATTGATCCAATTGGAAGCATTCTAGTCCGTGTTGGAACGCAAAACGTCCGAGAAACGCCAAACGGAACCATTTTAGGAACGATTCCGGGAGATGTCATGTATTCCTATTATGAGGAAAACGGAAACTGGGTACTTATTGACTTTGATGGAGGCTATGGATATATCTACAAGCTCTATGGAGACCGTTTTGATGTGGATGGTGTGCAGATAGCAACTGCAGAGCCGCCTACACCAAAGCCAGAACCGCAACCTGAGCCACAACCGGAACCAGTGCCACAGCCAGAGCCAGAACAAGTGGTACAGGAGGAACCAGCGCCTGGCCCACAAGATCCAGCCCAGGCAGAGGCAGAACTTAAAGCAACCCTAAATACCTTTTGTACACAAGATTTGTGCCAGTGGGTGTTAAACCAAGTGGTAACTCCGGAGATGAATGACTATGACAAGGTCCGGGCGGTGAATCGATATCTGTGCGAGCATATGGAATACGATCTCCAGTACTATACCACCAGGGATGCCATCATCAATGGAAGAGGCAGATGCCAGGGATATGCCAATGCCTTCAAGAGCATTATGAACCAAGCGGGAGTTCCAACGGATTACATAAGAGGCACTACTTCTGGTAGTTCCAATGGCTCCACTCATGCATGGAATCGAGTGCTGATAGAAGGCCAGTATTACTTCGTGGATGTGACCTGGAATGATGTTCCAGGAACCAATTATGACAAGTATTTACTTATGTCGGAGGCGGAGATTAGTAGGAATCATTTTGCCACCAAAATCAACCCGGTGACAGAGTGAAAAATGTAGCATTAAAGGACTAAATACGATAAAATTTTAAGGAGAAACGATTATGACAACAGAACTTGGAAACATTGTAAGATGTGAGAATGGACACAACTATTACGCAACTGAGGACGGGGTTTGTCCTGAGTGTGTGAGAACTGAGCATAGACGTATTCAGATTGGTGGTGCGCCTGTGTTTGGAGAGGAAATATTACCGAAAAGGCAGCTGGCTGGTTGGCTGGTTTGCTTAGAGGGAGTAGCCAAAGGTCAGGATTATTCGCTGATGGAAGAAAACAATTTCATTGGACGCGGAAGTGGTATGGATGTTCAACTTAAGGACTGCCCATCTGTATCGCAAAAGAACCATTCCTGCATCTGCTATGACGCTTTAGAAAAGATGTTCTTTTACCTACCACAGAGTGGGAGAGGCATCGATTATATTAACGACACACCAGTGTTTGAGCCACGGGAAATTAAGAGTGGAGATGTGTTGACGATTGGGGCTGTGCACTTTGCATTTTTTGCATTGTGTGGCGCAAACTTCAGTTGGGAGGATTTACAGAATGAGTAAGATGTCTTTTTTAAAAAAATTGATGCATGGTGATCTCGCAAGAACCCTGCGCGGGCAGACCATTCCACAACTTGAAGTTGCTAATTTTCAAGGCTTGGGCAAACGAAGCCGCCAGGAAGACAGCTTTTTGGTAGGAAACCTAGACGACCCAGATACCCTGATGGAACGTGGGTTTGTAGCCTGCGTAGCAGACGGTATGGGAGGACTTAGTGATGGGGATCAGGCCAGTGCCATGGTCACCAGCTCTATGTTTGTCTATCATCGTGCGGCAAATCGCTATGTGTACGAGGAGGGCTACTGGGCAAATTGTGTAGACTCTATGGTCCTTGAGGCGGAGATTATGAAGGAGCACTCGCAGTCAGACTTTGGTTCTACCATGGTTGCTGCCATTGTCTATCGGGACAAATTGTATTTTGCTTCAGTAGGAGATAGCAGAATCTACCTGGTTCGCGATGGCCAGATGTATCAGCTCAACGAGGAACACAACCTGGGCAATAAGCTACTTCATCGTGTTGTGGATGGGGTGTTAGATATGGAAGATTACGAGGATACCACAGGAAAAGCTGGGCTTACCAGCTACATAGGCGGTCCAAAAGTAGATCTTCGGGATATCTCCTATGCGCCAATCCAGCTTATGGAAGGCGATACCATTCTTCTTTTGAGCGATGGTGTGTTTGGCACCTTGCCAGAGGAGCAAATACGAGAAATCGTCTTGCAGGAAGACTGTATTCATGCGGCTAAGCG
>JAZQQA010000023.1:0-8875 GCA_045628825.1 Agathobacter sp. | reverse complement strand
ATATAATACTATCCGTAGGGGAAAGAAAGGAATCGTATGTTTAGTTTCGAGAGTAGAATCAGATACAGCGAGGTGGATAAGGATTGCAAGCTGACCCTTGCCAGTCTTCTCAACTACTTCCAGGATTGCAGTACATTTCATTCAGAAACGGTAGGCTACGGGGTAGAGTATCTTGCAAATCATAAGCAGGCGTGGATCGTAATGTCATGGCAGATCGTGGTAAAAGAGATGCCACATCTTATGGACGAGGTTGTGATCGAGACCGAGCCATATGAGATGAAGGCTTTTTACGGACGTAGAAGCTTTGCGATGCGTAGAAAGAGTGGAGAAGTGCTTGCCTATGCCAATAGCGTATGGGCCCTGGTTGATTTGTCTGGCGAGAAGCCAGTTCCAACCGTTGTACCACAGGATATGATTGATGGATTCACCCTTGGCGAGCCATTTGATTATGAGATGGAGAAGATTGGCCGTAAGCTTAAGATGCCAGAGGGTATGGAGGAAATGGATCGCCTTACTGTGCCAGCGGACTACATCGATAGCAATGGACACATGAATAACCAGAAATATATTCAGGTGGCAGAGAACTATCTTCCACAGGATTTCCAAACAGGGGAGATTCGTGTAGAATATAAGACGGAAGCAAAGCTGGGAGACGAGATTGTCGTATCTGTTTTGGCAGAAGACGACCGCGTATCCGTAGCTCTTAATGATGTGCATGGGAAGACCTATGCATTGGTAATTTTTATACGGAAAGACATGAGGTAAACAGATGAAATTAGGAGAGTATCAGGAACTGATTTGTATTAAGAAGGTAGAGTTTGGTGTCTACCTGGCAGAAAGCCGTGAGGGTAACGAGCGTGTCCTTCTTCCAATGAAGCAGGTTCCAGAAGGGGTAAAGGCAGGAGATAGCCTGCGCGTCTTCTTATATAAGGATAGCAAGGATCGTATGATTGCAACCACCAACACACCAAAGCTTACCCTTGGACAGTTTGGAGTGCTTCGCGTGAAGGAGCTTGGAAAAATTGGTGCGTTTTTGGATTGGGGACTAGAAAAGGATTTGTTCCTTCCTTATAAAGAGATGACCGTAAAGCCACAGGCAGGAGATGAGATTCTTGTGTCCCTTTACATTGATAAGAGTTCCCGCCTTTGTGCGACCATGCGTGGCATCTATCATTTGCTTCGCACCGACGCGCCATATGAAAAGGGAGAAACTGTCACGGGTCGTGTGTATGAGTTCAGCGAGAATTTCGGTACATTCGTGGCCGTAGACGATCAGTTTTCCGCACGTATTCCAAGTCATGAGGACCACAGTGGACTTCGTATCGGACAGGTCATTGAGGCTAAGATTACCGATGTGAAGGCAGACGGCAAGCTGGATTTGACCCTGCGTGATAAGGCATACATCCAGATGGATGAGGATGCGGAAAAATTGATGGAGATCATCGAATCTTATTCGGGGGTTCTTCCTTTTTCAGAGAAGGCAAGCCCAGAGGTCATTGCAAGAGAGACAGGACTTAGCAAGAATGCATTTAAGCGTGCCGTGGGCCGTTTATATAAGGAAAGAAGAATTGACATTACGGATGGAAAGATTCGTAAGGTGAATGACTAAGACAAGAAAGGGCATAGTAATATGAAGAATGTAATTAAGACAGACAAGGCTCCAGCAGCCATTGGCCCATACTCACAGGCCATTGAAGTGAACGGCATGGTTTTCACTTCTGGTGTGATTCCAGTAGATCCAGCCACTGGTGCAATTCCAGAAGGCTCTGCAGCACAGGCAAAGCAGGCATTCCAGAACTTAAGCAATTTGCTTGAGGCAGCTGGAACAAGCACAGCCAATGTGGTAAAGACCACAGTATTTATTAAGGAAATGAATGACTTCGCAGCCATCAATGAGGTATATGCGCAGTTTATCCCAGAACCATTCCCAGCAAGAAGCTGTGTAGAGGTAGCAAGACTTCCTAAGGATGTTATGCTTGAGGTGGAAGCAATCGCAACCAAGTAGAGGTGTAATTTCTATCATTTTTACTATAATAAAGAACAAATATAATAAAGAACAAATAAGAATCCCGACTCTGGAATTTCCAAAGTCGGGATTTTTCATGGTTATTATACACTTACATCAAAGTTGCCACCGATACCTGGTGAAACCGATAGTTCCATCATGCGTATCATACTAGCGCTCATATCCTGTTGTAATTCGATGGACTGATCAAGCATTGCGATACCAACCGTGCTGGCTAAGGAACCTGGATCGGAAGGCGGTGTGTTGGCAAGCGTGATTCTTGCAATATCCATACGCATGACTCCTTTCTATATATAAGTGATTCTGTAATATAGAAGTGATTCTGTAATTATTACAAAATCCTGTAAGCCAATTATAGGCCGAAAGTCCCGAAAAATCAAGGATTAAATGCATGGGTTGACAAGCATAGGGTGTCTTGCTATAATAGCAACGTAATATTTGTAACATATTTGTAATAATTAATTCGGCAGTCCAAACTGCTAGAAATAAAATTGCTTGGGGAATTACATGAATCGTAGAATTATTGAAACAATGGCTTGTCTTGTTGCAACACTTGCACTTGCAATTGGTGCACAGGCGAATAGCCAGAGTGATGTGAATATGAATACAGAAGTGGAAGTCGCTGTGGTAGAGACACAGCCATCTGTAACAGTTGCAGGTCTTTCCACTTATGAATCAAGAATGATCAGCTCTACCGTGAATCCAGAGGCTGGTGTGCAGCTTGCTTTTTCCGAAGGCATTCATGCAGATGCTGAGAGCATGATTCTTGCTACAGCAGAGCATGCAGCAGTACTTGCTCTTGATGTTCCAAGGATGGCAAGTGAATATGCAGATATCGCAGTATCGCAGGTTCATGATTATGTCAATGTTAGAGCAGAGGCTACAACTGAGAGCGAAGTAGTTGGTAAGCTCTATGATAAGTGCGCAGCACATGTACTTGGCACCGTAACTGCAGAGGACGGTGAGTGGTACGAGATTTCTTCTGGTAATTGCCAGGGATATGTAAAGTCAGAATATGTGGTTGTTGGTGACGAAGCACTTGCACGTAGCGTTGGACGTCGTGTAGCAACCGTTACCACAGAGACCTTGAATGTTCGTAAAGAAGCTTCCACAGATGCAAGCATCATCTGCCAGGTTCCATTTGAAGATGACCTTACTGTTGTAGATGAGAGCATGGGTGACTGGTATGCAGTTTCTTGTGAAGCTGGTACAGGTTATGTATCTGCTGAATTCGTTACTCTTTCTACTGAGTATCGTTATGCAGAGTCTAAGGCAGAAGAGGAAGCACGTCTTGCGAAGGAAAAGGCAGAGCGTGAGAAAGCTCGTAAGGCAGCAGCTGCCAAGGCTTCTACTTCGTCTTCTTCCTCTGGTGGTTCTAAGAACTACAATCCACCTTCTGGTGGAGATGGACAGGCAGTTATCGACTATGCACTTCAGTTCGTTGGTAATCCATATGTCTATGGTGGAACAAGTCTTACCAATGGTGCAGACTGTTCAGGATTCGTTATGTCGGTTTATGGCGCATTTGGCGTTAGCCTTCCACACAGCTCAAAGGCAGACCGTTCTGTTGGATACGGTGTTGGCACCGATGAGATGCAGGCAGGAGATATCGTATGTTACAGTGGACACGTTGCTCTTTATGTAGGCAACAACACCATTGTTCATGCAAGCAATAAGAAAACTGGTATTATTACATCCCAGGCGGATTACAAGAAGATCCTTGCAGTAAGAAGAATTTTCTAGTAAAAATGAATTGAGAAGATAACCAAAGAGGTTTGATAAAAACGGAAGCGAAAGGCTTCCGTTTTTTTCTGTGTTAGAGACCTTTATGCACTTTTACTTAAACGTATGCATAAAATGTTTCAGAAGGAAAATGCTGGTACTAGTGCTGAAAGCCTTGAAAATAGGCGCTTTGTGACCATGGTACTAGAAATGGTGAAGGAGTTTTTGTTCACTTGCAAGAAGAAAACCGGGGGCTTTCATGAGGTGAAATGTGCAAATTGCACAAAAGCAAAAAGGATTATTCCAAAAGTTAAAAGAGGATATATCTGGAAAGAATGAAAATAGTCCACATTCAAAAATAAAAAAGGCCGAAAAATCAAGTTATACACAGAGTTATACACATTATCCACAATTTTGCACTTTTTTGTGGATTGAAAAAACGAACGAATGTTTTGTAATAAAATGATAAACTTGAGCTTTTTTTCAAAAAATCGTATTTAGCAATTGACATTTCAACTGTAAAAAATTAGCAAAAATATACATAAATTGTCAGATTATTCATTGAGGAGAGAGTGAGAAAATGAGTGAAGTAAAAAAGAAAAAAATCTTGAGCGTGGTTATGGCTTATCTTGCCATTATTCTGGGAACTGCCTTTATGGGAGTGGCCTATCAGTGCATCTATGATCCAATCAATTTGGTCACAGGAGGCTTTACTGGTATTGCAATTATTGTAAAGCATTATACGGAAAGCATATGGGCAGGTGGTGTTCCACTTTGGCTTACCAACTTGGTACTGAACATCCCAGTATTTATTCTTTCCTATCTGTTTTTAGGGAAGAAGTTTGTTGGCCGCACGGTGTTTGGAACCATTATGCTTTCGGTGTGGCTTTACGTTATTCCTTGTGTTGATATGACACAGGGTGATTATACTTTGGCAGCTGTATTTGGTGGCCTTTTCTCTGGTATTGGAATGGGACTTGTTCTTCGTGGTAATGCAACCACAGGTGGAACCGATATGGTGGCAGCATTGGTGCAGCTCATTATTAAGCATCGTTCTATCGCCCAGATTCTTCAGGTCTTGGACGGAGCGGTTGTCGTAATCGGCCTTTTTGTATTTGGTCTTCGCGCTTCCTTATATGCAGTTGTTGCAGTCTATGTCGTAACCAAGGTCAGTGACGCGATTTTGGAAGGTTTCAAATATTCGAAGGCTGCTTATATTATTTCCGACAAGTACGAGGAACTGGCAAATCGCCTCATGGCGGAGCTAGACCGTGGTGCTACAGGTCTTGATGCAAAGGGCATGTACACTGGGGAGAATAAGTGCGTGCTTTACTGCGTTGTGTCCAAAAAACAGATTGTGCAGTTGAAGGAAATCGTAGCAGATGTGGACCCAACTGCATTTGTCATTGTGTCGGATGTGAGGGAGGTTTTTGGTGAAGGTTTCCTCGAGTACGCAAGGAATTAGTGAAAAATAACCAAGAAAAATCCGATTTTTCTCTTTCATTTTATGGGAATATGTTATAAAATAAGAAAAAGTATTTGTTCAATATGTATATATAGCAAAGGAGAAGGGGTATGATTTCCAATCAGATACTTCAGAGTACAATTGATGGCTTAAAGGGGATTACGAAGGCGGATTTGTGTGTCATTGATGTAGAGGGCAAGATTCTTGCAACTACATTTGCAAGCTCAGATCAGTTCGTAATGTCTGCGCGTACATTTGCTTCTTCACAGGCGGATAGTCAGGTTGTGAACGGCTGTCATTTCTTTAAGGTGTTTGACGAGCATCAGTTGGAGTATGTGCTTGTATCAGGTGGCGATGATGAGGATAGCCTTATGATCGGTAAGATCGCAGCTTTTCAGATTCAGAACCTTTTGGTTGCGTACAAGGAGCGCTTCGACAAGGATAACTTCATCAAGAACTTACTTCTTGATAACCTCCTTCTTGTTGATATCTATAACCGCGCCAAGAAGCTTCATATCGAGACCGAAGTGAAGCGCGTGGTATTTATTGTTGAGACCAATCGCGACAAGGATGGCAATGAGCTTGAGAAGGTTCGTAGCCTCTTCGGTGGCAAGTCTAAGGATTTTGTAACCGCAGTCGATGAGAAGAATATTATCGTGGTAAAAGAGCTTGCAGAGCATGAGACCTATGATGACCTTGGCAAAACCGCAGAAGTCATCATCAATCTCTTCCATGGAGATACCGATTCCAATGCCCATGTAGCTTATGGTACCATCGTGAACGAGCTTAAGGATGTGTCTCGTTCTTATAAGGAAGCACGTATGGCCCTTGACGTAGGCAAGATTTTCTTCGAGGAGAAGAATGTCATCGCTTACTCACAGCTTGGCATTGGCCGTTTGATTTACCAGCTTCCAATTCCACTTTGTAAGATGTTCATCAAGGAGATTTTCGAAGGAAAGTCACCAGATGAATTTGACGAGGAAATGTTGACTACCATCAACAAATTCTTCGAGAATAGTTTGAATGTATCCGAGACCTCTAGACAGCTTTATATCCATCGTAACACCTTGGTATATCGTCTGGATAAGCTTCAGAAGAGCACAGGACTTGACCTTCGTGTATTCGAAGATGCAATCACCTTCCGTATTGCTCTTATGGTTGTGAAGTATATGAGATATATGGAGTCCTTGGATTATTAAGGAGAAAATGAATGATTAAGCTGGAACATGTAAATAAGACATATTCCGCTGGAACCCCTGCGCTTAACGACGTGAATCTGGAGATTCAAGACGGCGAGTTCGTATTTATTGTTGGCGCAAGTGGTTCTGGAAAGTCCACACTCATTAAGCTGTTGTTAAAAGAGATTGAGCCTACCTCAGGTAAGATCATCATCAACGGCAAAGAGCTTAAGAAGATTAAGCATAGGAAAATCCCGAAGTTCCGCCGTGAAATTGGCGTGGTATTTCAGGATTTCCGTTTATTAGAGGATAGAAGTGTATATGAGAACGTTGCATTTGCGCAGAAGGTCATTGGTGTTCCAACCAAGCTGATCAAGAAGCGTGTACTTAATGTTCTTGGCACAGTGAATCTTGCAGCCAACTATCGGCAGAAGCCAACCCAGTTATCGGGTGGTGAGCAGCAGCGTGTAGCCATTGCGAGAGCGGTTATCAATGAACCATCCATTTTGCTGGCAGATGAGCCTACGGGTAATCTGGACACCGAAAATGCATGGGAAATCATGAAATTGTTAGAGGATATCAATAAGAAGGGCACCACCGTTATCGTGGTAACACACAATATGGATATTGTGCGCACCATGAAGAAGCGTGTCATCACCGTAAAGAAAGGCGTAATTGCAAGCGATAGCAAGGATGGCGATTACGAAGAAGGTGATGTAGATGAGGCTTAATACATTTTGGTATACCATTCAGCAGGGATTCAAGAATATCGGACGTAATAAGATGTTCTCCCTTGCATCCATTGCTACTATGTCCGCATGTATTTTCGTGTTTGGACTTTTCTACATGATTGTTGCCAACTTCAACAACATGGTAAGAGTTGCAGAAGAAAGCGTTGCAGTTACTGTATTCTTTGAGCCTGGTATTTCCGATGCCAGAATCGAAGAGATTGCAAATGACATTATTTCTCGCCCAGAGATTTCCAAGTGTGTCTATGTGTCTTCGGAAGAAGCATGGGACTACGTAAAGGAGAACTACTTCGAGGGAAGAGAAGATTTGGCGCAGGCCTTCCAGGGAGACAACCCAGTTGCCAACTCAGAACATTTTGAGATCTATCTTAAGGATGTATCAAAGCAGGGCGAGCTGGTTGCGCATCTTGAGACACTGCAGGGTGTAAGAAGCGTGCATCAGTCAGAGTTTGTAGCCAACCTGCTCACAGACTTTAATCGTTTGGTATGGATTATTTCCGCTGGCATTATCTTGATTCTGCTTGGCGTAGCCGTATTCTTAATTGCCACCACGGTATCTGTTGGTGTTCACGCAAGAGAGAAGGAAATCGGCATTATGAAGCTGATTGGTGCTACTGACTTTTTGGTACGGGCGCCATTCGTTGTAGAAGGTATGGTCATCGGACTTTTTGGCGCAGCCATTCCTTTGGGAATCTTGTATTTCCTTTATGGACAGAGCATTGCCTATGTGACGGAGCGATTCAGTTTCATTGGAACCATTTTGGTGTTCTTGGATGTGGAGACACTTTTCCACGACATGATTCCAGTATCGGTTGCACTTGGCGTAGGCCTTGGCTTCCTTGGAAGTATCATTAGTATTCACAAGCATTTAAGAAAATAAAAATGTAACTTGGAGCTACGCTTCTGGCATGGTGCCAGGGGCGTAGTTTTTTGTATAGCCGCAGGCCGGGCGAGTAGAACGGAGGAAAACACAAACAATGGAAGAAAATATGCAAAGTCAGCAGACGGCTGTGGAAATGCAGCCTGTGATGGATCAGGGAACAACAAAAAAACGCGGCGTCGCAAAATGGATTGTGCTTGGCGCACTCGTTGGAACTTTGGTAAGTGCAGGCCTCTTTTTGCTACTTGCCAATTTTTATTCAGACCTTACAGGGGGCTATCTTATCCTTGGTAAGCATGGGGTGAAAAGTGCAAGCACTTCGCAGGTTATTACACCAGCTCTTGCCAATAAGCTGGATGAAATCAATGAGCATCTAGGTATCTATTTCTATGATGACTTGGATGATGAGGCATTGGAGCAGGCGTTGCTTCATGGCTACGTGGAAGGTGTTGGCGATAAGTACACGGTATACTATAATCCAACTGAGCTGCAGGACCTTCTGATTTCTACATCAGGAACCTACGGTGGAATTGGTGCAGGACTTGCCCAGGATAAGCTGACCAATGAAGTCACCATCTCAAAGGTATATGCAGGAACTCCAGCAGAGGAAGCAGGCCTTATGAAGGACGATATGATTCTGGCGGTTGGAGAAGGTGATGAGCAGGTAGAGGCAACCTCTATGGAGCTTACCAATCTGGTGCAGCTCATTCGAGGCGAAGAAGGAACTTATGCACATCTTGTGATCTATCGTCCATCCATCAGGGAGACCATTGAAGTGGATGTAGAGCGTCGTCAGGTGCAGCTGCCTAGTATCGAAGGAGAGATGCTTGAGGACCAGATTGGATATATCCAGAT
>JAZQQA010000022.1:0-7623 GCA_045628825.1 Agathobacter sp. | reverse complement strand
ATTTCAAGCAAGGCCAGTACATGGCTTGCGGTGATTGTATATGGCGCACTCCTTTGTTACAGCTTTATGTTGCGCGATTACATGCTTGTGCCACAGGTAGTGATCCCCCTGCCAGGGTTTGTAGTACTATCTATTTTCCGTGCAGCCGTAAATAAGCCAAGACCTTACGAACTCTACGGCGTAGGGCCAGGAATCCCAAAGGACACCAAGGGCAAATCCTTCCCAAGCCGTCATGTGTATTCTGCGACAGTCATCGGAATGACCTTGATGTTCGGAAGTGACTTCTTGCAAGCGGGAATTCTTATGGTTATCGTGATGCTTGTGATTGTATATGTGCGCGTCTATTCCGGTGTGCATTTCGTGAAGGATGTAGTGGTTGGCGCACTTTTTGGCGTGATTGTAGGGCTAGCATTTTTCCTACCAATTCCTTGGTGGGGAATACCAATATTTTTCTAGAAAAAAGATAGAAATTTATCCCCCCCACGGGCTTGTGGGCCCCTGGGAAAACTGATAAGGTGGTATTTGCGTGAAAGCGAGGCACCATGTTAGCGCGCGAAAGTGTGCCAGGCTTGCGCAACAATACAACGTGTGAGACAAAAGGGGATTAAAGAGTTATGCATATGGCAGACGCGCTGGTAGCACCAGCAGTAGCAGCAACTATGTACGCAGTATCTACAGCAACCGCTGGAGTATCTGTACACAAGGTGCGTTTAGAAAGTGACACAAAGAAAATTCCAGTGATGGGAGTAATGGGAGCATTCGTTTTTGCAACACAGATGCTCAACTTCACCATTCCAGGAACAGGCTCATCAGGACACCTTTGCGGAGGTATGATGCTTACCGCAATTCTGGGACCTTACGCAGCCTTCCTAACCATGATTGGAGTACTGTTAATACAATGTTTGATGTTTGCAGATGGAGGCATCCTGGCACTGGGATGTAATGTGTGGAACATGGCCTTCTATGGCTGTTTCCTAGGAGCACTTCTCATCTGGAAACCAATGATGAAGAACGGCATCAATAAGAAGAAAATCGTGGGCGCTTCCATTCTTGGAAGTATGCTTACCTTACAGCTTGGAGCATTTTCTGTTGTACTTGAGACCTTGATCTCAGGAATTACAGAACTTCCATTTAAGGCCTTTGTTCTTTCTATGCAACCAATTCACTTGGCAATCGGCTTCGTAGAGGGACTTATTACCGCAGCAGTGCTTTGCTTTGTATATGAGGCAAGACCAGAGCTTCTTTGGGGTGTAGAGGCAAAGAGTGAGAAGGAAGGAAGATTCTCATTTAAGGCAACCATCATTGCCCTTGCTGTAACAGCCGTAGTGCTTGGCGGTGGTGTATCTTACTTTGCTTCATCAAATCCTGATGGCCTTGAATGGTCCATGGAGCAGGTGGCAGGAACTACAGAGCTTGAAGCAGATGGTTCTGCTTATGAGGTAGCAGAGGGAATTCAGGAGAATACCGCATTCCTTCCTGACTATGGATTCAAAAATTCAGAGAACCCAATCGGCAATGGATTCTCAGGTGTGTTCGGTGGAGCAGTAGTACTTGGTGTCTGCGTGCTTGCATCCAACGCATTCAAATTCTTTAAGAAACGTGAAGTAGTGAATGAGTAAAATCAGTAAAGCAATTGTTGAAATTGAACATTTGAGCCAGAGAGCAGAACAGAACCAGTGGGTGAATCTAATTCATCCACTGGTTAAGTTGTTTTTGACGATTTTATACATCGTGCTTGTGGTGTCATTTCCAAAGTATGACCTGGCAGGGGTATGTGCTATGGCACTTTACCCAATCATCGCCTTTAACATGGCAGATTTGTCATGGAAGAGTGCGCTGCACAGATTGCGTGTCGTACTGCCTCTGGTGTGCATTGTTGGCGTATTCAATCCGATTTTTGACCGCGAGATTGTGTCATACATGATGCTTGGGGGAAAAATGATAGGAATCAGCGGAGGCGTGCTGTCTATGCTGTCCCTTATGGTAAAGGGTGTGCTGACGGTGCTTGCAAGCTACCTCCTCATTGCGACAACCACCATTGAGAAGGTGTGTTATGCACTGCGCCAGATTCATGTACCAAAGGTGATGGTGACGCAAATCCTTCTTATCTACCGCTATATTACTGTCATGCTAGAGGAAGTGCATCGCATTGCACAGGCCTATTCTCTTCGTGCACCAGGGCAAAAGGGCGTGCACTTTAAGGCATGGGGATCTCTGGTAGGCCAGCTTCTGCTTCGTTCCATGGACCGAGCAGACGATGTCTATGCAAGCATGTGTTTGCGCGGATTCTCAGGAGAGTTTCAGATGGAAAAAAGACCATTTGGAGGAAGAGATGCAGCGTATCTACTGTTTTGGACAATCAGTTTTGCCTTAATCCGTATCTTCCCAGTGTTCAAAATCGTGGGAAGCCTGTTTATGTAAATCCCTACAGTGAAAAACAATTGTAGGATTGGTCCACGCGAAGAATTGCAGTGGCCCTATCGTTGAAGGAGGACCTATGAGTCACATTCATATCAATGTCGAGAATTTATCATTTGCATATCAGAAGGATCACCCAATCCTGCAGGGCGTAACCTTCACCGCCCATGAGAACGACGCCATCGGAATCATCGGCGCCAACGGTGTGGGAAAGTCAACCTTACTTAAGATTCTGGTAGGACTGGAGCTGGGATTTGAGGGAAGCATCCGCATTGAGGAGATTCCGCTGGAAAAGAATACCCTGGCCAAAATCCGTGAAAAGGTGGGCTATGTCTTCCAGGATTCGGACAGCCAGCTCTTTATGACCAATGTCTATCAGGATGTGGCCTTTGCGCCAAAAAACTATGGTCTGCCAGCAGAGGAAGTGAAGAAGAGAACGGAAGAGGCTTTGGAAAAAGTCCATATCTCGCATCTTGCCAATCGTCCAATCTACCAGTTGTCCGGTGGAGAAAAGAAGCTTGTGTCCATTGCGACCATTCTATCTATGATTCCAGATGTAATACTGATGGATGAGCCAAGTGTGGCTTTGGATCCGAAAAACCGTCGGAATCTCATCCATGTGCTCAATGAATTTGACCATCTTAAGATTATTACAAGCCATGATTTGGACTTCGTGTGGGATACCTGTAACCGTGTCATCCTGATGTCTGAGGGAAGGATTGTCGCAGACGGATCTGCGGATGAGATTCTAAGAAACAAGGAACTTTTGGAGGCCCATGGACTGGAGCTGCCATTATCCCTTACAAACCGCTAAAATCAAGGCTTTGAGGCATTTTTGTAAATGCTTACTTATGCAATATGCACAAAAGTTTCGTGATTTTTTCTACGTATAAACACACATTTTACAATCAAAAATGGTACCTAGGTCTCATGCATACCCTGCGCAGATGCTGATATAGTAAGCCTGTCAAGGATACATGGGACGACTAAACAGGTATTTTAGCTGTCTACTAGGGACAGCTTTTTTTGTAACAAAAAATGTAAGCCCTTACATATGCTTTCATAGGAGAAACAGATGAAAAAGAGCAGTTAAGTGTGTGGAAGGCGAAAATTTTTAGGAGGTTGTATGAAAAAGAAACTTAGTGTAGCAAAGAGAATACTTGCTGGAACTTTGGCATTGTTATTGACCATTACCAGCTTGCCACAGTTGGCAGTATTCGCAGACGAAGCTCCAGCAGCTTCTCAGATTGATGTCTGGGATTTTGGTGGAGAGCAGTTCGATGGTGTCAATAATAAGTTGAATGCTGACATTATCAATAGTTGGTATCCAGAAGTAGAAGCTGGAACAACAGGAAAGAATCTTGCATCATTTCAGGTGCTTGATGGAAACAAAAATGTTGAACTCGCTTTTAATGATGGTGGATTTCCAACAACACATAGACTTAGAACAACAAATACAGCTCTTACACGATTTGATGCGAAGAGCCTGAAGGATTCTGATGGAAATGTGTATGCAGGATATATTTATTCCAATAAAGGTTCCACAGATGCAGTTAACCTTCAGTTAGCAGTAAAGGCTGGTGACATTGTTACTGTATACGCAGCAAGCAATGGAACTGATTCAGAGGTTGTGTTTAAAGAGGCTAATGATAATGAGAAGTCTCATATACATACATTAGGCAGTAGTGTGGCAGGCGCATATACTTACTATGCAACAGTAGATGGACTTGCAAAGATTTATTCAGCAAACGAGAAGCTTGTAGTTGCAAGAATCATTGTTGAGCATACTAACAAAGTTCAGGTGTCTGGTACTGTTACAGGACTTGCTGAAGGAGCTTCTGTAGCATTTACCAATCGTGCAACAGGTGCTCAGTGTGTAGCTGAAGTTACTGATGGAGCATATAGCATTGTATTAAACGACAAATATTCATATGCAGTATCACTTGAAAATGCAAATGGTTATATCATTACTTCTGACGCAGAACTTGTACTTGCAGCAAATGCAGGCGGAGAGAATGGTAGCTATTCATTTGATGTTGTTACAACAAATGTTGAATTAGCAGCAGCAAATGGAACAGTAGTAGGAATTCCAGCGGATGTACTTGCAAATGCTACATTCACTTTTTCAGCCGATGGAAAAGATTATGTTCCTACTTTTGCCATTGATGGAAGCGCTTTCAGCGCGAGCTTTGAAAAGAATGTTGAATACAGCGTTTCTGTAGCAGGTGTAGATGACTACGAACTTACTACTACAACAGTAAGTTCTTCAACTGACAAGATTGTATTTGAGAAGAAGGCAACTTATGCAGTAACAATTAACCCAGTTGGTGCAACCGTTTCTGATCTTGCAAATGCAACATTTACATTTACAAGACATGCAGATGAAGATAAGACTGTTGAGGAAGGATATGTATATACCTTCACAGGTACAGATGGAATTGCTCTTCGTGATGGAGTATATACCGTAAAAGTGGTTGCTTCAGGGATTAATCAGAAGCTTACTTCTAATCTTGTAGTAAATGGCGCTGACGTGACAAAAGAAGTTCGTTTCGAAAAGGGACTTCAGACAGCCTGGTCTTTCACAGGAGATGATTACACAGGACAGCCTGACTATCAGGGTCTTACCATTGTTGCTGGAGCAAAGCATAGTGCAAACTATGGAATGATGAATAAGAATGGTTCTATTACTGTTCCTGTCGCTGGTCCTTCAACCATTACAGTTGGTGTTGGATATACTTGGGATGTAACTGTTGGAGAGCAGAATTGTCTTCAGACTTCTGATGGTGGAAAGCAGACAGTTGAATTTAAGTACGATGGTGACGCTGGCAATGTAGTAATTACAACTGGAAACCAGGCAACTTCTTACATTAGTTCTATTAATGTTACAGCTGCTACAGCTGCAAAGGTGACTGAGGATACAACCCTTACTGTTGGTGCGACAGGATGTGCTTATACAACCATCAATGGCGCTCTTGATGCAGTACGTGCAATGGATCGTGCAGATGGTGTTCGTGTTACCATTAGCATTCAGCCAGGCAACTATGAAGAAATGCTTGTTGTTGATGTGCCAAATGTAACTCTTAAGAATGCAAGTACTACTCCAAGCATCGCACTTAAGAACAAGGGTGTTGATATTGATGAGAACGCAGTTCGTGTAACTTGGTATTATGGCCACGGTTATACATACTACTCAATGAACAATGCATGTAAGTTTGACGCTGATGTTCTTGCAGCAAATAAGGAAAATGGATATCCAAGCTTTGTAAATCCAGGTTCAGGAACTACCAATGGAAGCTATTGGAATGCAACCGTTGTCGTAGGTGCAAACGGATTTGAAGCAGATGGTATCATTTTTGAGAACTCATTCAACCAGTATGTATCGGCAGCATCTGTAAACGATGTTATTGTGGCACAGTCTGGTGCAAAGGAAGGCTCTGTTGCTAGAGCTACTATGAAAACAGTTGGAGATACCACTGTTCAGAATAAAAAGTATGTAGAAAGAGCAGCAGCTCTTGCTATTAAGGATAATGCCCAGAAAGTTTCGTTTGACAACTGTGCATTCATTGGACGTCAGGATACTTTATATGGCGGAAAAAATGTAACTGCAGCGTTCTATGGCTGTGATGTTTACGGTGGAACCGATTATATCTTCGGTGGTATGACGGCAGTATTTGCAAAGTGTAATCTTGTAGCAAATACTATGGAAGATAGCAATGATGTCTTCTATATTACAGCTGCGCAGCAGAAGGATGGTAGAGGATATCTCATGTACAACTGTAATGTTGTATCTACTATTCCTGGTGTAAATACAGCATCAGTAAAGACTTCTAAGGCTGGATATCTTGGAAGACCATGGGAGGCAAATACCTCTGAGGTTGTTTTCTATGCAACAAACATTGCAGATTCATGCAATAGTAACGCAAAGAATAAGGAATCTTTGATTAATGCTGAGGGATGGAACAAATCTCTTGGTGGAACTTCAGATAATGTATATGAGTTTGGTTCAAAGGAATTGTCTGGCGTTGACAATAGCGCTAAGCGTGCTGATTGGGCAAAGACAAATGCATCAATTGAGGGCGCAAAGCTTGCAGATGGTAGCGATGTATCAGTAGCAACCTTCCTTGGAGATTGGGATGCATTTGATGGCAAGGATATGACAATCGTAATGAAGGATACAATTGAGTACCCAGAGATTGTTGAGCCAGAAGAGACAATTGATGAAGTTATAACTTATGTATTTGATGCGGCGAAAGAGGAAAATATTACTAAACTTGGAAAGAAAGAATCAGTAACTGCAAAAACATTTGCAAACGGAAAGATTACTCATTCTGGTTCGGGATCGATTCGAGGAAACAGCGATACATATTCCATTGAACTTGCCAAGTCTAGTGGAAGTAGCCTTGATTTTGAAATTAAGGGCACAGGTAAAGTTGTCGTAACAATTTGTAGTACCGGTAGTTCGAATGTGTCAGCGTTTGCATTGAAGAATGCTAGTGGAGATGTTATTGGAAATACTGCAGGAGCTACTTCTGTAACTGGCTCAAATGGTGTTGAATTCACTTACAATAATCTTCCAGCAGGAAAGTACTCTTTCTATGGAACAGGTTCTGATCGTGGTGTTCGTGTCCTCAAGATGGAAGTAACAGATGGTCCTAAGAAGGTAGAAGTTTCGCACTTCATGGATGCGGGAGAACTAAAAATAGAAACAAAGACCTCGGAAGAGAATCCTATTGTAAGAGAGGCTTCAAAAGACAATTATTTTGAAGTGATTTATGGAAGAAGTGGTACTTCAGATGCGAAGGTAGAAGCTAAGGTAGTTTCTATTGAAACTTACACTTCTTCATCAAGAATCAATTTCGCTGGTAAAACTGATACAACAAATTTCGCAAATTCCATTAAGTTTACAACCGCTGAGAAGTATGCAACAGTGACTGTATACTGGCAAGCAGGTGGTGACGGAAGAGGAATGGCAATTTTTGATGAAAACGGTAACGAAGTTGCAGCAACATCTCTTAATTTTAAAAAAGATGACCGCGAAATGACAAAATTATCCATCGAAGGTGCAGGTACCTATTACCTTGGTTGTAAAGTCGGAAAGAACTATGTCTTTGGTGTCAAAGTAAAAGAAACCAATCTGCTTGATACAAGAGCGGCATGGGATACAGTGGCAACTCCAATCATTGAGAGTGCAACTGCGAATGAGGA
>JAZQQA010000021.1:0-3019 GCA_045628825.1 Agathobacter sp. | reverse complement strand
CATCAGTGATATTGCAGAGGAGACCAACCTGCTTGCACTCAACGCAAGTATTGAGGCAGCAAGAGCTGGAGAAGCAGGACGTGGATTCTCGGTTGTTGCAATGCAGATTAAGAGTTTGGCAGAGACCTCTGCGAGTGCAGCCAATGAGATTTCCGATTTGATTGCTTCTGTTACTTCTATGATTACAAGCACCGTTGCGCAGAGCCAGAAGAGCGTGGATGAACTTCATGCCAACGCAGAAATCGTGGACGAAGCGGCTCGCCAGTTCAACGAAATTTTTGAGAATATTACAAGTACCAATGAAATCGTACACTCTATGATTGAGAAGGTACATGAAGCCAACGATGTTGCAAGTAGCATGGCTGCCATCACAGAAGAGCAGTCTGCATCCGCAGAAGAAATTGGTGCAACCGCGCTCAGTGTACAGGAACTTGCAGATGCAGTTTCTGAGAACAGTGCGAACGTAGAATCTGAGTCAGAAGAACTCGCTGACTCTGCAGTGAACCTAAAAGAGAACATCTCAAAATTCACAATTTAACAAAGATTTGCAGAAACACCCAACGATATGTTGGGTGTTTTTTTATTGCCCAAAAGAAAATTTTTCTCCTTTAAGGTTCATTTAAGGTTCGCTTGTTAAGATGCCATTGTCGAAAGGAGAAAGACATGGCAGAACAGATGATTTTTAAGCGGACAGAAATGAAGTACATGCTGACCGCACCGCAATATGAGCGACTTAGAGCTAAGATGGCAAAGTACATGATTCCAGATGTACATGGACGCAGTACCATTCAAAGTCTCTATTACGATACCCCAAGCTTCAGGCTGATTCGAAGATCCATGGAGCATCCAATCTATAAAGAAAAAGTCAGAGCGCGAAGCTATGGCGTGGCAGAGGAAGATACGAAAATCTTCATTGAACTAAAGAAGAAATATGAATCCGTAGTTTACAAAAGGCGCATGCAGCTGCGAGAGAAGGAACTTCGAACACTTCTTAAGAATCCATGCATGGAAGAAACACAGATCGGAAAAGAGATCGCCTATTGCTTTTCCTATTATGACGACCTAAGGCCCGCAGTGCTTCTGACGTATGAGAGAGAAGCCTACTACGATAAGAATGATCATGAATTTCGTATGACCTTTGATCAGAACATTCTTTGGAGAGATTATGATTTGGATTTAAAAAAGGGAATCTATGGACAGGCGATTTTGCCAGAGGGCAAGGTTCTGTTAGAAGTCAAAACGGGAGGGGCAATTCCCAAATGGCTGGTGAACTTCCTAACGGAAGAGGAAATCTATAAGACATCGTTTTCAAAATACGCGACGGCGTACACACACATTCAGAAATTAGAAAAGAAAGCACAATAGGAGGAATTATAAAATGAATAGTATGTTAGTTTCAGTAGGAGTATCACTTTTAATCGGAGTTTTTCTTGCATGGGTTTATGCATTTAAGAGTACCTATACCAAGAGCTTTTTGACAATGCTTGTGATTTTGCCAGCAGTGGTTTGCATGGTGATTCTTATGGTCAATGGAAGTATCGGCGCAGGCCTTGCAGTGGCAGGAGCATTTTCGTTGGTGCGTTTCCGTTCGGTACCAGGCAATGCCAAGGACATCGGAACCATTTTCCTTGCCATGGCTTGCGGCCTTGTAACAGCCATGGGACAGTATCCAGTAGCTATCGTTTTTGCAATTATCATGGGCGTTGTTCTTATGATCTTCAAGTTCCTTCCATTCGGAGAGAGCAATACTGCCAATGACAAGACCCTTAAGATTACCATTCCAGAGGATTTGAACTACGGGGAAGTATTCGAGGATCTTTTTGCGAAGTACTTAACCAAGTGCGAAGTGGTATCAGTTAAGACCAGCAACATGGGAAGTCTCTATAAGCTTACCTACAATGTAACTCTTAAGAATTTGGCAGATGAGAAGGAATTCATTGATCAGCTTCGTTGTAGAAACGGCAACCTCGAGGTTGGTATGTGCAGACAGGAGGTGAATACTCTTGCGTTATAATCAGGTAAAAATGATGGCGCTCCTCTTAAGAGCAGGGCTTAGCCTTACGACATTGTGCACGGCTTGTGGCACAGCAAGTAATATGACTTTGGGTGGCGGTAGTGACAGCCATGTGCAGACCTTTGCAACGGGAGAAAACATCAATTTGTCAGAGGCAGGTGACCAGGTTACCATCACCTCGGGTGGCAGCTACACCCTAACAGGAACCATGGAAAATGGAACCATTGTTGTAGACGCAGAGGATGAGGATGTAGAGCTTATTTTGGACGACGTCACCATAAACAGTGACGCAGGTGTCGCCATTTACGTGGAAAAGGCAGGGGCAGTCACCATTACGCTGGCGGATGGTACCGTCAATACCATTACAACGGAAGGAACATACAGTGACGAAAAAATCGATGCTGCTATTTTTGCCAAGTGTGATTTGACATTGGATGGAACTGGAACCTTAAATGTGACTGCGGCAAATTGTGATGCCATCTATTCGAAAAAGGAACTCTATGTCTTAGATGGTACCTACAATATCCAAACCGCAGATGGTGCGGTAGAGGTGAAGACAAGCAGTGAGAATTTCGGTGGTCGTGGTGGCTTTGGCGGCCGCGGCACTTGGAATCAAGGGACGGATCAATCTGGAAACGCGGCTGATGGAACGGTTGATAAGAGTAAGTTTGATAAGGGGTCCTTCGATAAAGGAAACCGCTCAGATCGTGAGGGCATGACTCGTCCAGAAGGCGGTCAGACTCCAGAGGGAATGGAGCTTCCAGAAGGTATGACGCCACCAAGCGGAGACTTTACCCCAGGCCAGCTGCCAGAGGGGATGGAACTTCCGGAAGGAATGACACCACCAGAAGGTGGCCAGATGCCGGATATGCAAATGCCAGAAGCACAGGAAACATCAAGCGAAGACGATGCAGATGACGCAAGTCTCAAAGGTCTCAAGGCCAAGAAGGGCATTGTGATTGCAGGTGGCGTCTTAAATATCAATACCGAGGATGATGCCATCCA
>JAZQQA010000020.1:0-2857 GCA_045628825.1 Agathobacter sp. | reverse complement strand
TCATATAGGACCTCCTTAAGATTATTGATACTGTTTTAAGATCCACAGGGCTCCTTGCAATCGTAACCTACTTCTTGATAAACCGTCATGCGGTAACTAACTGATTAACAAATAAACAAAGAGACTGTGGTTGGAGCCTTTATTTAACCATCAAGTGGTAGGAGGCGTTCACCAATCCACAGTATCTTAAAATAGCATAGTCAAACCTATAGAAAAGGTAAAGAAAGACTATGACTTTATATAATAGTAGGAGGCTATCATGAATATAGAACTTGTGAGACTTACTCCAGAGTACAAAGAGCAGTTGACGGATATGCTCACGGAATGGAAGGCGGATATTGAAAAGAACCATACAAATCATTCTCCTTGGATGATTTTCAGAAATGATTTTCAGGATTTTGATTATTACTTAGAGAATCTTGAAATCAAGGAAGAGACTGAGGATGGCAGGGTTCCAGATACAACATTGTTCTGTTTGGATAAGGATCGTAACATTTTTGTTGGTGCGGTCAACATTCGTCATTACTTGAATGAGGGACTGCTACGAACAGGTGGACATATTGGTGATGGCATACGCCCGAGTGAGAGACGAAAAGGATACGCAACTGCCATGATTGCGCTTGCTCTAGCAGAGTGCAAAAAGCTGGGGATTGACAGAGTACTTATGTGCTGTGATAAGGACAATATAGGTTCGGCAAAATCAATCATGAAGAATGGCGGAATTCTTGAAAATGAAGTTGAGGAAGATGGCCATTTGGAGCAGAGATATTGGATTGACTTGCGTTAGCGAGGATGAAAGCGCGGGAAGGCGTTTCTTAAGTTAGGGAGGGAGAACGATGGCAGAAATAATACAAATTGATGGTAATACCTGGAGAATCGAAGATGGATTTGTTCGCTTTTTCCTTTTGGAAGGTGAAGAGAAAGCGATGCTTATTGATAGTGGAGTGGATTGCCCAAATGCATCTGAAATTGCAGAAAGTTTAACTAGTAAGCCAGTTGTTTTACTCAATACACATGGGGATAGAGATCATACTTCTGGAACAGCGAGTTTTGCCAATATTTATATTCATCCATTTGATTATGAGGCTTGTGACGTGAAGGGCAGATATCCGAACACTTCGATGATTCCCTTAAATGATGGAGATGTGATTGATTTGGGAAATCGTCCATTACGAATTGTGCATATTCCGGGGCATACCAAGGGAAGCGTCGCAATTTTGGACGTTACAAAGAGAACTTTGTATGCTGGAGATTCTGTTCAGAAAGGACATATATATATGTTTGGGCAGCACCGATGTTCAGAATCTTTCGAGGAATCCCTTGATAAATTGATTGCATTAAAGGATGAATATGATTGCATCTATGCATCTCACGATACCGCAAAACTTCCAGCAGACTATGTGGAGCAAGTGAAAAAGGCATGGCGGCAGGTGCAATGTGGAGAAGTGATGGCGGAAGAGATTGATTTGTTTGGAAATAACGTTCGGTCATTTACAACACCAGTATGCGGATTTTATCTGTGAAATAGAACGGGGGAAATTCAATGAACATTAACGAGTATCAGAAGCTTGCTATGACTACATTAAATCCAGAACTTAACAAGAAGGAAGTGCTCATCAATAGCGTCATGGGCTTGTGCGGGGAATCTGGTGAAGCAATCGATATTGTGAAGAAATGGATGGCACAAGGGCATGAGCTTGATAAGGAGCATCTAGCCAAAGAACTAGGAGATATCGCATGGTATCTGGCGGAGGCAGCTACTGCGCTGGATATTCCATTAGAAGAAATTTTGCAGGCCAATTTGGATAAGCTGAAGAAACGCTATCCAGATGGATTTGATGTACAAAAATCATTAGTTCGATTACAAGGAGATCTATAAAATTATGGAGACAAAATGCTTATGATTCAAAGGACGATGAAAGATGAGTTTTATTCGACCTTAAAGAAACTGGTCATTCCAATTACATTCCAGAATTTCATGCTTGCGTTGGTATCTGCGACGGATGCGGTGATGCTAGGGGCACTGGATCAGAATTCCATGGCATCCGTTTCCTTAGCGGGTCAGGTGCAGTTTATCCTAAACTTGTTTATCACAGGAATATCAGCAGGCATGGGCGTTATGGTTGCCCAATATTGGGGAAAAAAGGATGGGGATACCATCGAAAAGGTAATCCCGATTGCACTGCGTTTTAATTTGGTGGGAGGATTGCTTTTTACCCTTGCAGCTTTATTTTTCCCTGAAAAACTGATGGGGATTCTTACGAATGATGCAGGCATTATAGCAACCGGAAGTGAATACCTAACAGCAGTGGCTCTTTCTTATTGCATTTGTGCGATTTCCCAGGTATACCTCATCATCTTAAAGAATACGGGATATACCCATATTAGTTCTAGAATCAGTTCCATTGCAGTACTAATTAACATTGTGTTAAATGCGGTATTCATTTTTGGAGTGGGACCAATTCCTGCCATGGGAGTAAAGGGTGCTGCGATTGCAACAACGGCAGCAAGAGCAATTGAACTGATTTGTGCAATGATAGAGAGTGGCAAAGAAGAGCGTGTTCACATCCATTGGAGCAAGCTGTTTGCATCTGCTGGAAAAGATCTCAATCGCGATTTTATGAGCTACTCTTCGCCAGTATTGTGGGCAGCACTGGTATGGGGTGTAGCATTTAGCTCTTATACCGTTGTGCTTGGACACATGGGAGAGGATGCAGTAGCCGCCAATTCGTTGACTTCCATTTCTAGAAACCTATTGGCCTGTGTGGCCCATGGTATGAGTGGTGGTACAGGTATTATGATAGGAAATCTCCTGGGGGCTGGGGAAATTGATAAGGCGAAGGAGTGGGGCAATCGA
>JAZQQA010000019.1:0-5761 GCA_045628825.1 Agathobacter sp. | reverse complement strand
TTACTTCGGATACAATCCAGAGTTCGTAAAGTTCTTCGTACAGGAAATGGTTCCAGCCGTTGATTTTGATGGCAACGTATTGGTGGAGAGTGAAGATTCTCTTGCTATGTCACCAAATGGTAATGGTGGTTGGTTCAAGTCTCTTGTAAAGGCTGGTCTTGACAAGGATATGAAAGAAAAGGGCGTTGAATGGCTCAATGTCTTCGCTGTAGATAATGTACTTCAGCAGATTGCAGACCCAGTATTCGTCGGTGCAACCATCGAGAGCGGCTGTGTATCAGGTGCTAAGGTGGTTCGTAAGGCGGATCCACATGAGCGTGTTGGTGCTATGTGCTTAGAGAATGGACGCCCATCGATTGTAGAGTACTACGAGTTAACCGAAGAGATGGCAACTGCAACCAATGAGAAGGGTTCACTTCTCTATGGTTTTGGTGTAATCCTCAACTATATTTTCCGCGTGGACAAGTTGATTGCGATTATGAATCAGAACCTTCCGATGCACATCGTAGAGAAGAAGGTGCCATATATTGATGAGAATGGTAATGCAGTAAAGCCAGAGACTCCAAATGCATATAAGTTCGAGACCTTGATTCTTGATATGATCTATATGATGGATGATTGCTTGTCATTTGAAGTAGAGCGTGAGAAAGAGTTCGCTCCAATCAAGAATGCAACGGGTGTGGATTCGGTAGAGTCAGCAAGAGAATTGTTAAAGAAGAACGGAATTACCGTATAGAAAGGACATAAGACAACATGTGTGGAATTGTTGGATACGTAGGTAGAAAACAGGCAGCCCCAATTCTTTTGGATGGTCTGTCAAAACTTGAATATAGAGGATATGACTCAGCAGGAATCGCTGTTCGTGAGGGACAGGATCCTGTAACCGTAGTTAAGGCAAAGGGTAAGCTTGCAGAGTTAACGGAGAAAACAGATGGTGGTAACGCAGTTCATGGTACCATCGGTATTGGACATACTCGTTGGGCTACGCATGGAGAGCCAAGTGAAGTGAATGCACATCCACATACCAGCTCAACCTCTGTTAAGAGTGATGACGCTAATGTCGTTGGTGTTCACAACGGAATTATTGAGAACTACCAGGAACTGAAGGAGAAACTCATCCGTCATGGTTATGAGTTCTACTCACAGACCGATACAGAAGTTCTCGTAAAGACAGTAGATTACTACTACAACAAGTACAAGATGGGACCAATCGATGCCATTGCAAAGACTATGGTGCGTGTACGTGGTTCTTATGCACTTGCTGTTATGTTCAAAGAGTACCCAAATCAGGTGTGGGTAGCACGTAAGGATTCTCCAATGATCGTTGGTGTTGCAGATGATGCAGCTTATGTAGCTTCTGATGTACCTGCAATCCTTAAGTACACTAGAAATGTATATTATATCGATAACCTTGAGATGGCTTGCCTTACGGAAGGCAATGTGAAGTTCTACAACCTCGATGGCGATGAAGTCCAGAAGCAGTCGGTAGAAATCGAGTGGGATGCAGAAGCTGCCGAAAAGGGTGGATTCGAACACTTCATGATGAAGGAAATCCATGAGCAGCCAAAGGTTATCCAGGATACCATCAACAGCGTGGTAAATGTAGAAGATGGTCTTAATAAGATTGATTTATCTAGTGTTGGACTTACCGTCGAGGATATGAAGAATGTGTCACAGATTCACATCGTAGCGTGTGGCTCTGCATGGCATGTAGGAATGGCTGCACAGTATGTATTGGAGGATCTGGCCAAGGTTCCAGTACGTGTGGAATTGGCTTCTGAATTCCGTTATCGTAAGCCGCTGCTTGATAAGAATGCCCTTGTTATCGTAATCTCACAGTCTGGTGAGACCGCAGATAGTAAGGCGGCTCTTATGGAAGCAAAGGATCGTGGAATTAAGACCCTTGGTATTGTAAATGTGGTTGGTTCAGCCATTGCAAGAGAGGCTGACCACGTATTCTATACCCTTGCGGGCCCAGAAATCGCAGTAGCAACGACTAAGGCTTATAGCACACAGCTTATCGCAGCATATATGCTTGCGCTTGCGTTTGCCGAGGCAAGAGGCGAGCTTACAGCAGAAGAAGTAAGTCACTATGTAGATGAAATCAATACCATTCCAGAGAAAATCACAAAGATTATCGAGGATAAGGGACGTCTTCAGTGGTTTGCAGCAAAGTTTGCTAACCTTCATGATGTCTTCTTCGTAGGACGTGGTATCGACTATGCAATCTGTCTCGAAGGATCCCTTAAGATGAAGGAGATTTCTTACATCCATTCTGAGGCATACGCAGCTGGAGAACTTAAGCATGGAACCATTTCCCTTATTGAGGATGGAACACTTGTTATTGGTGTCGCTACTCAGAGTGATCTCTATGAGAAGACCATCAGCAACATGGTAGAATGTAAGAGCCGTGGTGCATACCTTATGGGTCTTACCACATACGGTCATTATGAGATTGAAGATAACTCAGAGTTTACTGTATATATTCCTAAGGTAGATGAGCACTTTGTAGGAAGCCTTGCAGTGATCCCACTTCAGCTTCTTGGATACTACATGTCAGTATCACGTGGACTTGACGTAGATAAGCCACGTAACTTAGCAAAATCCGTTACCGTTGAGTAATTTAAAATGAACTATATAAGAGCCGCTACAGAACAACAGCGGCTCTTACTAAATTAAGGAGAAGGCAATTCATGGCAACAAAGAAGAAAAATGAGAGCATCGTGGACAAAATTATGGGGATGTCCCAGATGCAACAGATTGGCCTTGCGGCAGCATGCTTCGGTATCTTAATGGTGCTTTCCATTGGTATCGTTGCAATTGCAATGCATGCTGGAAATGGCAATAAGAACCAGGTGGTTGAAGAAGAGAGCCGACCAAAGAATGGTGTAGTTGATATTCCTTCCTATACACCTTGTAGTGTGGCTACTTCTTCGCTCAAGGAAGACCTTACGATCTGCATCAAGGACAACTTTGATGAGAAGGTGAATGGTCAGAAATTCCAGGTGAAGCTAGTTTCATCAGAGGATGCTGCAAAGTTAAACGAGTATATTACGACCATTAAGACACTAAATGTTCAAATCGCAAAGTTCGAAGCGAACGGCGAAGGCCAGGGCTTTGGCGCAGATGTGCAGTTGGACCCTAATGGCAATATCATTGTGCCAGAAGAAACCAATACACCATTGTCAGATGGAAATTCTGTGAGCACACCTAATGTGGATACTTCTTCCACCGATGGATTAAAGTCAAGTAGAACAGGCGAAGCACTTACCGATTATGAGTCTTTGCTTTATCAGAAGGGCGAAGCAATTAGCGAATATTCAAAATCTCTTTCTATGATGAAGGGTGAGACCTTCACCGATGATGATGGCGATGGCATGATTCATATCGTTGGAATTGCTGCTGGAAACTATGTGGCATGCATTTTTCCAACAGGAGGTTTTGATCCATCAGACTACATGATGAATGTCACTGTTAAGGCAACACTTGACTATGTAGTAGATGAGAATGTCATGGATAAGGTATTCTCGGAAGGCCTTGCAGGGGATGAAGAGAATGTTCGTGACATTGATGGTAGTGCTGGACCTTCTGACTCTGTGTCTTATGTAGAGAGTGAGACAAAGACCAATGCAGCAAAGTATACCGCGGTGAAGTCGCAAAAATTAGTGAAGTGGGTTGCTCCTACGACAAAAAATGCCCAAAAAGAATATGAAGTTCCAGAAACGACAAAAGCAGCTACAACATCTTCCGGTGTCGTTACTGTAGCAAAGAATGATTCTTTCGCAGATATGTTTAGCCGTTGGATTGATAAATTTACGTTTGCACAGAACATTAAGGCTGCAGAAGTAACGCCAAGTGGGGAAGAGGAAGAGTTAAGTTCTAGTGAAACAGCTAGTACTGAACAATCGAGTGAGTCAACCTCTTCTTCTTCAGAGGCATCTTCATCAGAGGCCTCATCAACAGAAACGCCTACTACCACGGCTCCACAAACAACAGAAGCGCCTAAAAAAGTAAAGAAGGTTGCCTCACTAAAGGTGACGGATGGAGCAACACTTTTTTCAGATGTTGATGGAGAAAATAGTTGTACTCTTAATATTAGTGCGGAAAATTTGAAAGATATTAAAGTGTCTTACGCAGGTTCAGGAGCCACGCTTACTCATACAACTACAGCAATATCGGTAAAGGCTGACAGTGTAGCAGATAGCGCAGCTATGGCTATAAAGGTTACGGGAACAGTAAGCATTGCAGGTGCGCCAGAGGAGCAACTAACAGTTGAGGTTAAGCTTGATGTAATTGGATATGATCGACAGTTATATGGAGCAGATGGCTCGTCAACAATATATGTTGATAATGCAGGAAAGCATATTGCAACATACAAGGATTATGTAGCAGGTAAAGACTATTACCAGAAGTCAGGGGAAGAAACCAAAAGCACTTTCGGCTGGCAAAAGAGTAAGAATGGAACCGTCTATTATGATAAGAATGGTAAGGCAGTTTCTGGTGCTCAGGTTATCAATGGTGTGAAATATACCTTTGATACCAAAGGAAAACTGATTACCAAGACCATCGTAGATGTCAATAAATACTCTGGTAACATCGACTGGAACAAAGCATCTATGGTTGTGAACCAGGTATATGTACGTGCGGGATTCCGTGGAACCAATGGTACCTTGGCAGAAGATAGCAACGCCGCAACTTATATCAAGGGTGCATCAGATTCCAATATCAAGGTGGGATTATATATCACTTCTCGTGCAACCAATGAAGTGGAGGCAGTAGAAGAAGCTTCTCTTGCAGTAAAGGTTGCTGAGGCTTACGGTGGGGTGACACTTCCAATCTACATTGAACTGGGTGCACCAGAGCAGCAGAAGCTGTCAAAGTCCGAAATGGATGCTATTGTGTCAGCTTTTGGTAAGGTTGTCAGAAGTGCTGGATACAATCCAGGTGTCTATGGTAGCAAGAGTATGCTGAATTCCAGTGTATCTTCATCTGCTTGCACAGGCATGGATGTATGGGTTGGCGAAGCAGGAAACAACTGCAGTTATAAGGGCGCTTACGAAATGGTGAACTACAACCAGAATGGTAAGGTACCAGGCTTCCCTGATAAGGTGTCTGTCAGTCAGAAGAAATAAAGAAGTGTGTGGCAAGGATACAATGTGTATTCTTGCCACTTTTTAAAATTTATTTTTTTATAAGATTTCTGTTATAGAAAAGATAGAATTATGGTGTATGATACACATAGTTTCATGAAAGGAAGGTTGAAATGTCATGGAAAACTATGAGAGAGATTACAGTGGAATTTATGTAGATGCACAGGATGTGAGAGAAGCACCACCTGTTTATTCTTCAGCGAAGAAAAGTGCAGAGCATAAGGGCGGTTTTGGAAAAGTGATTGGAAGAGCCATTGCGGTTGCTTTGGTATTCGGACTTGTATCTGGACTGGTATTTACTGGTGTAAGCTATACAGGAATCAAAGCTCTTGGAATCGATAAGGTATCACAGGTGCCTTGGTCAACTGAGGATGGTAGCGCTCCAGTAGTAAATGCACAGCAGACAGCCACAGGCCATGCGAAGGAACTTACGGATGTGTCTTCCATTGTGGAAGAAGTCATGCCAAGTATTGTGGCAATTACCAATACAAGTGTGAAGACCTATCAGAGCTGGTTTGGCATGAAGCAACAGTATGAGTCGGAGAGCTGTGGTACAGGTATTATTGTAAAGCAGGATGCAGACAGCATCTATATTGCGACGAATAACCATG
>JAZQQA010000018.1:0-26930 GCA_045628825.1 Agathobacter sp. | reverse complement strand
TACGATTCCAATGATAAGTTTCTTGTTTGATTTCTTTGTTTCTGACATTTCTTTCTCTCCTTTTTTCTGTCATCTATTCCTCAAAGGATTTCGGAAGTACACACGAAAAACTCCGCCAGACATGCATCTGGCGGAGTAATTTTTTGCATCAAAATAAAGCTATGCCTTACGTACAATCAATTACTCGTGATTTGGAATTGCTTCCTGTACCAATATAATCGGCAGGTTTCCTGGCTTACAGATCATTGTTTTGCACGCCTTCCCAATGCATATACATCAGTGACAAAATGATAGTGCTTAACTCCCTGCTTACAGTGACGAGATCGTACAGGATTTACACCTGTTTCCCTTTTACCCAAGTCCCATAGAACCTGGCACCGATTACTATCCTTATGAAGTTCTTATTTTACTACGCGGCCACAGCACTGCTTGTACTTCTTACCGCTTCCACAAGGGCATGGATCATTTGGATATACCTTAGCTTCTGCACGCTTCTTAGGTGTTGCTGCCACAGAATCATCCTTGTTGGTGCCTGTCACTTTGGCTACCTGCTCACGCTCTACCTTCTGCTGAATCTGAACGTGGAAGAGAAGACGTACCGTGTCTTCCTGAATTGCCTCGGTCAAAGCGTCGAACATATCAAATCCGATGTTCTTGTACTCAACTCTGGGATCCTTCTGACCATATGCTGCAAGGCCAATACCCTGACGCAACTGGTCCATATCATCAATGTGATCCATCCACTTACGGTCGATAACCTTAAGAAGAACCACACGCTCAATTTCACGGAACTGCTCTGGCTCTGGGAACTCTGATTCCTTTGCCTCATAAAGTTTTACAGCCTTTTCCTTCAAGTACTGCTTCAGCTGGTTACCATTCACAAATCCAGCAATGTCTTCCTCAAGCACTGGTGCAAGTGGAATCACTGGAAGCAGAAGCTCGTTGAGTTCACGCAAATCCCATGCATCACGCTTGATTTCAGAAGAGATACACATATCTACGGTACGCTCTACCTGATCTTGAATCATACGAAGGATTGCTTCACGCATGCTCTCTCCGTTCAATACACGAAGACGCTCATCGTAGATAATCTCTCGCTGATCGTTGTTAACCTTATCATACTCAAGCAAGTTCTTACGAATACCAAAGTTGTTGCTCTCAATCTTCTGCTGTGCCTTCTCAATGGCATTGGTAAGGAGCTTATGCTGAATCTGCTCATTCTCTGGAACACCAAGGGCGTTAAATACAGCCATCATACGGTCTGAGCCAAAGAGTCTCATCAAATCATCCTCAAGAGAAATGAAGAACTGTGACTCACCAGGGTCTCCCTGACGACCAGCACGACCACGGAGCTGGTTATCGATACGACTTGACTCATGACGCTCGGTACCAATAATCTTAAGACCACCTGCAGCCTTTGCATCATCATCAAGCTTAATATCAGTACCACGACCTGCCATGTTGGTAGCGATGGTAACAGCCCCATGCTGACCAGCCTGGGCAACGATTTCTGCTTCCATCTCATGGAACTTTGCATTGAGGACGGTATGCTGGATACCCTCTCTCTTAAGAAGAATACTAATCTGCTCTGATGTCTCAATGGTAATGGTACCAACAAGAACTGGCTGTCCCTTTGCATGCGCTTCCTTTACCTGCTCAACAACTGCATGGAACTTTTCCTTCTTGGTCTTGTATACGGCATCCTGATGATCAATACGAGCAACTGGACGATTGGTAGGTACTTCTACTACATCCATGCCGTAGATCTCACGGAACTCGTTCTCCTCTGTCAAAGCAGTACCGGTCATACCAGACTTCTTAGCAAACTTGTTGAAGAAGTTCTGGAAGGTAATGGTAGCAAGTGTCTTGCTCTCTCTCTTAACCTTTACATGCTCTTTTGCCTCAATTGCCTGATGAAGTCCATCGGAATAACGACGGCCTGGCATAATACGTCCGGTAAACTCATCGACAATCATAACCTCATCGTCCTTAACGACATAATCCTGGTCGCGGAACATGAGATTGTGCGCACGAAGTGCAAGGATAATGTTGTGCTGTACTTCAAGATTCTCTGGATCAGAAAGGTTCTCAATATGGAAGAACTGCTCTACACGGGCAACACCCTGTGCCGTTAAGTTCACAACCTTATCCTTCTCATTAACAATAAAGTCGCCAGTCTCTTCCTGTACAATACCCATAAGGGCATCCATCTTGGTGTACTCTGGGATATCTTCACCACGCTTCATCTGTCTTGCAAGGATATCACAAGCTTCATAAAGCTTGGTAGACTTTCCACTTTGTCCGGAAATAATAAGAGGTGTTCTAGCCTCATCGATTAATACAGAGTCCACCTCATCGATGACTGCATAGTTAAGTCCACGAAGAACCAACTGCTCCTTGTAGATTACCATGTTATCTCTTAAGTAATCGAAGCCTAATTCGTTATTGGTTACATAAGTAATATCGCACTTGTATGCTTCTCTACGCTCATCGTTGTCCATGCCGTTAAGTACGACACCAACCTTGAGGCCTAAGAACTCATGCACCTGGCCCATCCACTCTGAGTCACGCTTTGCAAGGTAGTCATTGACAGTAACAATGTGTACACCCTTTCCTGTCAATGCGTTGAGGTATGCTGGAAGGGTAGACACAAGGGTCTTACCTTCACCAGTTCTCATCTCTGCAATACGTCCCTGGTGGAGAATAATACCACCAATAATCTGTACACGGTAATGCTCCATACCAAGTACACGACGTGCTGCCTCACGAATGGTTGCATATGCTTCTGGAAGCAGATCGTCCAAGGTCTCTCCCTTTTCCAATCTGTCCTTATATTCTTTTGTCTTTCCTCTCAACTCTTCATCTGAAAGAGCCATCATTGCATCACGATAAGATTCAACCTTATCTGCAATCGGATAAATACGCTTTAATTCTCGCTCACTATGAGTACCAAAAATTTTTTCTACTGCGCTCATGGGTTTTTCGTATCTCCTTCAATAGTCCACAATATCGATATTGTAGCACCTTTTTAGCCCTTACACAACAAAAAGCCCGAAATGTTTCGGGCTTTTCACACTTTTTTAATAGATTCGCGTCAATTATTCCCCAGATGAAGCTTCCTTTAGCGCATTTGTAATCGCATTGATATCGTGATATCCCGTTACAACCTGGCTAATGTTGCCATCCAATTCGGTGACGCTGGACGAAATCTCTTCCAACGCAGCAGAGGTCGAAGATACACTGTCTGAAATCGCAGTGGCACTTTCTAAGGTATGCCCCATAAGTCGATCCAAATCTGTTGCTTTTTCCTCTACCATCTGTGCCTGCTGTAAGACACCATCCGTTTCCCTTGCAATTCCCTCAAAGGCCTGCTCTACCTGTCCCATAGACTCATTACACTCGGTAAGTGTAGTCTGGCCTTCCAGAATCTCGGTCTTAACTGCCTCTGTCATGGCAGTCATGCCATCCAAAATACCATGGATTTTTTCTGTAAACTTACGAGAAGACTCTGAAAGCTCACGAATCTCATCTGCTACAACAGCAAAGCCTTTTCCTGCTTCTCCTGCTCTTGCAGCCTCGATAGAAGCGTTCAGTGAAAGCAAATTGGTCTGAGAAGTAATCTTATCCAAGGTGCCAAGAATTTCGATAATCTGTCCGTTCTCTTCTGCCAAGGAATTGATAGACTCAATCATCTCTCCCATGTTGCTGTTTAAGGTCTCAATCTCCTTACGAAGCTTGCTCACCTGTGTTGCACCATCTTCCACCTTTTGAGCGGTTCCATGAGAGGACTCCGTCATTTCTGAGGATGCCTTTGCAATTTCCTCTACCTGTACTACACCAGACTTTACTTCCCCAAGAATTGCGGTAGCTGCATCTACCTCTTCGTTGGCACGTGCCGAAATATCATCGATAGCATCGGCAATCTGCTTTGAGATTTCCCCAGTCACAACAACGCTCTCTTCGATTTGGTCACTTGCGCTACCAAGTGTTCCAACACTCTTTCCGATTTCGCCAAGAAGGCCCTCTGCCTTAACCTTAGCCTCATTGCTCTCTGCATGCATTGCTGCCATATTCTGGAAAGATTTTCTTGATAAATGGCTCATAGCAGAGAACACAAACATTCCCGACACAATGTAGACAATGCTCATGACCAAAGCATCTCTTGACCAACTGCCCTGCAGCTTATCTGCATAGCGGCTGAAGAAATAAATCATACACACACTACTTAATAAGCACTGCAATACAATTGGAATAATGTCCTCATAAATAACAATCATGAAAATTGCCAAAAAATACATCAGGAAGTTGGTGGTACATGGAAACATGACCATACACATTGTCGCCAAAGCAGTAAGCACACCAACCATGACATATTCCACAATCACCGGCTTTTTAACCTTCCAGGCGCAAAGCGCCATGATGCCAGTGATTACAGCGCCTGCCATTCCAAGCGGCAAAACATCCGCAAGGCTCATAGAAGTTGCATTTACAATGCAACGAAGTAAAATACTTGCGCCAAGAGCAACCACAAGGATTTTGTTTTTAACGCGTATCATATCTGAGTGATTCATGGTGATTCCCCCTCTATATAATTATATCCCTACCCCTATTATACCCTCTTTTGATGTGATAACAACTAAAAAAGCTCACCTTTTTTTCAAGGTGAGCCTTCCTGTTTTTGATTCAATTAAAGTCTTGTCTCTACGAAAATATCATAGATTGCTGTAATTGCCTTCTCAAAGTCATCGTTGCTTACACCAATGATGATGTTAAGCTCAGAAGAACCCTGATCGATCATACGAACGTTGATGTTGGCATGTGCAAGTGCTGAGAAGATTCTACCAGCAGTACCACGGGCTGAACGCATACCACGTCCTACAACGGCGATAAGCGCAAGATCTGCTTCAAGGTCAATCACATCTGGGCTTACTGCAGAACGAAGTGAGCTAACAACCTGCTGCTCCTTGCCCTCGAACTCTGCCTGATGTACGAATACAGTCATGGTATCAATACCAGATGGCATATGCTCAATGGAAATATTATTCTCCTCAAATGCCTGTAATGCCTTACGACAGAAACCTACCTCTGCATTCATCATATCCTTATCAATGCTTACTGCAACGAAGCCCTTCTTTCCAGCAATACCAGTAATGGTATAATCAGGCTTCTGGCAGGTGCTCTCAACGATTAATGTTCCATCTGCTTCTGGATCGTTGGTGTTACGAATATTGATTGGAATACCAGCCTTACGAACTGGGAAAATAGCATCCTCATGAAGAACAGAAGCTCCCATGTAAGAAAGCTCGCGAAGCTCACGATAAGTAATTACCTTGATTGGCTGTGGATCCTTTACAATTCTTGGATCTGCAACAAGACATCCAGATACATCAGTCCAGTTCTCATACATCGTAGCCTTCACTGCCTTTGCAACGATAGAACCTGTGATATCAGAACCGCCTCTTGAGAAAGTACGAACACTTCCATCTGGGTTTGCGCCGTAGAATCCAGGAACAACTGCGTTCTTACACTCTGCTAACTTTGCAGAGAGAACCTTATCTGTTTTATCTGCATCAAATACACCGTTCTCATCGAAGAAAATAACGGTTGCAGAATCAATAAATTCATAGCCAAGGTAGTTTGCCATGATAATACCGTTCAAGTACTCTCCACGAGAAGCTGCATAGTCAGAACCAGCCTTTGCCTTGAACTGTTCTGCAATTGTCTTAAACTCATCATCCAAAGAGAGCTTCAGGTTCAAACCATTGATAATAGAATCATAACGATCCTTAATCTTCATTAACTGTACACGGAAATCCTCTCCTGCTTCAGCCAATGCGTAACAAGCATAAAGCATATCTGTTACCTTGGTATCCTTAGAATTTCTCTTACCTGGTGCACTTGGAACCACGAATCTACGGGTCTCGTCTGCACGAATGATGTTACCAACCTTCTGGAACTGCTCTGCGCTAGCAAGTGAGCTACCGCCAAACTTCACTACCTTAACCATTTTTCTGCTCCTATATCCAAAAATATCTTCTTAATATATTGTATACTTCCATACAACTGCGATACACGCGCAATATTATAGCTCGTTAAAGTGTTATAAGTCAATAAAAAAGAGTAAGGAAAAAATCCTTACTCCATGTAAACGGTTTCCATATGTATGTCCTTCTCCGTGAAGGTAATTACCCCATAGGAAGGTGGAATGTGAAGCCCCGGCGAACCGATGCTTCCTGGATTATAAAGTCGGACGCCTTCGTGCCAATCCTGGAATACCATATGGGTATGTCCGAAGAGGGCTAACTCTGCGCCTTTCTCCTTGGCTGCCATAAGAAGCGAAAACACATGATTCTTCACCTGTCTTGTATGACCATGACAAAGCATGACATAATGCCCTTCAATGACGAGCATCCGCTCCGAATCGTCCAAGGAGCAATCGCAATTGCCTGGAACCATCTCCATACGAATCCTTGGATAACGCTCCTGCAATTCTCTTGCATCTGTAATACAATCCCCCAAATGAATGATGAGATCCGGCTTCGTCGCTTCCACCGCCGTCTCCATCCTTCCCACATTGCCATGGGAATCACTTAGTACTAAAACTCGCTTCATATATCCTTACGCAAGTCTCTTCCACTGCTTACTGCACTTATAATAAGAATAGAACATACACTTCTCAGCCTGCTCACAACGGCTTGGTGCGCTCTCAATATTGCACTGGCAATTTACGATTGCATCTGCCTTTCCCTGGCATGTTCCCTTAATCATTACTTCGTCTAAGATTTCGTCTGACATTTTCCCACTCCTTATTGCATTTTCACAATGGTTTGTTTTATTCCATGTATGATTATACAAGATGTTGTGGTTCGAATCCATAAGGCATATTCTACAAAATACCTTTTTATTCTTGTCAAAATTACTACTTGACTTAAAATGCCAAATCGGTTAGTCAAGGACTGCGTCCAAAACGATTGGGTTATGATCGGTAGCCTTAAAGCCTGTATCGATGGTTGTAATCGCCTGCACCTTTACATTGCTTGATACGATGAAGCCATCGATTAAATAGAACTGGAAGTTGTCTTTGTCTGCGCCCGCATATGCCTTGTCCAAGGATCTACAGGTTGGCACCGAATTATCCTGTAAAAATGATAATCCCTCTCCGAACTCAGAGACATCAATGCTACCTGGCATCCACATCTCCTCACTTACCTTTGGATATGCGCTGTTATCTACATTCGAGAATGCCTGATTGAAATCGCCTGCTGCGATAACATAGTTGCCAGCCTTTGCCTCAGATTCAAGAAGCTCCTTCAGTTGCTTGGTCTGTGCAATTTTGCCCTCACCTGAGTCATATGCTTCTAAATGGAGGTTCACAATTACAAGTTCCTTGTCACTTCCCTCAACCGGAATACGGCTAACCTCCAAGCATCTCTTCAGGTTGCCAAGACGCACTGGATATTTGAATGGGCAAGGAAGTGCCACACGTTCTGCACTTTCTACCTGGTACTTACTTAAGGTTACAAGTCCTGACTGCACCTTTCCAATTGGTGGAATTGGGTATGGTACATACTTGGTCTTATAATTATAGGTAAAGAAAGCATCGGTATCTGCGAAATGATTCATCATCTCATTCACTTCATTGATGTGGTGAGATCTCTTAGAATCCTCATCAACCTCCTGGAAAAGCACCAACTGTGGATTCAGTTCGTCAAGCTTGTCCTGTACATAAGAGAGATTCTCATATACGCCTTCGGTTGTAGATGTCATTACCTTGGTTCCGCCATCCATGAAGAAATCAGCATTTTCTCCCAGGGAACCATAGCCCACATTCCAGCTAACAACGCGAAGGGCTGTTCCTTCTACTGGAGATTCTGTTGCGCCCTTACGGATATCCAAATCCACAACTGGATCTGGCTTATATTCGGTAACGGTAAGCATTCCAAAGAACAATACCACGAGCACAATGATTACAAGAATCACGATTCCAATCCACTTTAATACCTTTAAAAACTTTTTCATTATTCCTCCTAGGCGCGAAGTGTCACGCGGTCTGCGCCAATTTTTTTCGTGTAGTAACTATAATATAAGGTATTCAGCAAAATGCCAAACATGGTTGCCACCGGCATTGCTGCACCAACATACATCATATTGTCTGGGAACAGCTTCACCATGGCGTAGGCCATAGGAAGACGCACCAAAAAGGATTGTGCTAGCCCCTGTAGTAAAACAAAGATGGTCTGGTTATGTCCATTGTAGTATCCAATAAAGGAAAAGAGTACCGAGGTAATGATTGCCTCCAAACTAAAGCCAATTAAGTATTCCGCAGCCTTATCCTGATATGCCACAATCGGTGTAAAGATTGCTGCCAGCTCGTGTCCATAGAAGAATGCCAGCATCGTCATTCCCATTCCAATCACACCGCCAATGAGCATACCAAATCCCATGGCCTTCTGGGCTCGTTTCTCCTGCCCAGCACCGACATTCTGCGCGATGAAGCTGGACATGGACTGCATCAGTGCCGATGGCACAAGCATAATCATTGCTGTCACCTTTCCAGCCACGCCGTATCCAGAAGAGGATGCAAGGCGAATCGCATCTGTCGATCCCATACCATTGATAAAAGCCAATAATAATAAGAAAGAAATCTGTGTCAAGAATTCCTGTACGCCAATCGGAAATCCCAAGAATAAAATCTGACGCACTTCTCGATTCAAACGAATATCTGACAGGTTAATCGAAAATGGAAGCTCCACCTTCTTACAAACAAGAATGGATAGCGCCAGGCTAAGCGCCTGTGCCAACACGGTAGCAAGTGCTGCTCCTGCCACGTCCATGTGAAGGACCATGACAAAAAGGATGTCCAAAAGCACATTAAAGATGCATGCAACCAAAACAAAGATCAGTGGCAAACGCGAATTACCAATTCCACGGAACACGCTACTGATGAAATTGTATCCGATAATAAATACAATACCACCACCGCATATACGAATATAAGTAATGGTCCTATCGTAAGCTGCTGCTGGAGCACGCATGAGTGAAGCAAGCCCTGGCGCAAACGCCAAAAGCAGCAACGTTACAAAAATGGAAATCACAAGGAAAAGCGCAATTCCTCCACCGATAATCTGATTGAGTCTCTGCTTACTCTTCTCGCCCAAAAGCCTTCCTATAATAATAGTAACGCCCATGGCAAGTGCATTCAGCACAAACACTACCATACCAATCAGGCTACTGCCTGTAGATACTGCTGAGATACTGATTTCAGAACCAAACCAGCCCACAATCAGGATGTCAACGGCACCATACATGGTCTGGAGCACCAGCGCTGCAAGAATCGGAAGCATAAACCAAAGCAGTTTTTTAAATATACTACCTGTTGTAAAATCCATTGTTTCTTGTGTCATTCACACTGTTCCTCATAAAACGTAAATACTTCTTTCCAGAACGCTTCTCGCTCTGGCTGTAAGGAATTGAAAATCTCATGCTTTGCAGCCGCAAAGCATACCAGTCTCGTATTCTTACTTCTTTCGGCAAAGATATTTTGTCCATTGGCACCAACCATCTTATCAAGACCTGCCTGGCAAAGAAGAACTGGTGTCTGCACCTTCTTCGCATCGCGGCGTGACTTTGATGCCGCACGTAAAGAGGCAAGAACCCATGTCATGGTTGCGCCATAGGTGCGATACTCAGGCACCTGTTCACGAAGACGGAAGGCATATTCGTAACGAGCCTCTGACAGCATACTGCTGGCAGGGAAGATGTTCACATGATCAAAACCATGCTTGCCAGGTGCATAGTTCGTTCCCTTTCCTGTAAGTGTCGCAAGTGCGGTCACCACATATGCTGTCCAAGCAGGATATTTTCCTGTTGCAACCTCAAGCATTGGTGAGCTAAGAACCGCTGCTTTATAATAGCCTGGATGCTGTTCCAAGAACAAAGCTCCGATGTTGCCACCCATAGAATGTGCAAATAAGAGCAACGGCATACCTTCATTCTGCTCCTTTACCAATTCCGTAAAGATGCGGAAGTCTTCCACATAATCCGCAAAATTGGTGACATGCACCTTATCCACCTCATCTACAAGGCGGTGCGAAAAGCCATGTCCCAAGTGTTCAAGCATGTAGACATTGTATCCCATCTCGTAGAAATAATAGAGAAGCTCATCGTACTTACGAATGAATTCGCAAAAGCCATGGGAGATAACCACAGCAGCCTTCGCATCTTCTCTTTTCAAATACACATAGTGAATCATATGGTTGTTTACACCGGTAACCATACCCTCTTTATAGTGTTCCTCGCGGAACTGTGCAAGAGGCCCTTCCATCTGCGCAAGGAAATCCTCTTCCCCAAGCAAAAAATCTAACTCTCTCATCATTCTCCCCCTATTTGCTTCCACTATGATTAATCGTCGAGATCCGCCATGGTCTCCATGAAGGATTTCTTCTCTACATTCTTGCTATCACCATGCTTTACAAAGCCCATGGTCACAAAGGCAAGTGCCATAAAGATAAATGCGTATGGGAAGAAAATCCAATATCCCACATAACGAAGCAATGCACCACAAAGAATTGGGGTTACAATCTGTGCAGTCATGCTGAAGGTGTAATAGTAACCGGTAAACTTACCAACATCACTACCCTTACACATCTCAATCACCATTGGAAGGCTGTTAACATTGATGAATGCCCAACCCATACCAACAATAAACAAAAGTACATAGAATAAAATGGTCTCTTTTCCTGCGAACTCTCCTTGGAAACCAAGATAGAACACAAATGAAAATACAAAGCAAAGAGCCATCATTGCGACACCAATTAAGATGGTCTTCTTACGACCAATCTTACCTGCCAAAGCACCCGAAGGTACATAGGTCAAAATCGCACCACCTGTTGCAATGGTAAGACACATATTAGCAGAGCCAAGGGCCATGCCCCACTCCACATTGGCGAAGGTAGTAAACCAGGTCTCAAGTGCATTGTAAGCAATGAACCAAAGGGCTACCGAACCCAGTAGGAATATAAGGCTCTTTTTTACATCCTTTGGCAGTTCTTCCTTGCCTTCCTCTGTTACTTCTGCAAGATTCCACTCTGGGTGTGCAGCCTCAAGAAGCTGTACCTCATCATAAAGCTTTCTCTCGTCAACGGTAATACATACCAGACAAAGAGCTATCATCATGATGCCAGCCACAATTAAGAACAACAAGAAATAGTTCACATGAGCAAGATCCTTAGTTCTACTCTTTGAATATAAAACAGATGAAATCAAAAGATACAGGATACCACCAAGTGCACCCATAAGGTTAATAATCGCATTGCCCTGGCTACGAAGTGGCTTTGGAGTCAAATCTGGCATCAAAGCAACTGCAGGGCTACGGTAAGTACCCATAGCAACAAGAAGTGCGCCAAGAATTGCGATAAAAAGGATCTCTTTTCCAACGGTAGGGTTCACAAAATAGCTGTTGTCTACCAATGGAAGGAGCAGCATAAGAATGACTGCAGCAATGGTTCCAAAGAAGATAAATGGTGTTCTTCTTCCATGCTTGCTCTTACACTTATCTGAGATACTTCCAAAAATTGGAAGTAAGAAAAGTCCAAGTACATTGTCCGCTGCCATGATGACACCAGTAATGGTCTCGTTCATGTTGAAGGTGCTCTTCAAAATCAGTGGAATAATACCGTTGTACATCTGCCAAAATGCGCAGATGGATAAAAATGCAAATCCAATTCGGATTGTCTGCTTGGTGTTAAGTTTCATTGTAAAAATCTCCCTTCGTTCTTATACCCCTACACGGGATGCGTCCCCCACACATCCTGTATCCTAAGCATTCTAAAATTATATCATTTTTCCCCGTGAACTTCCACAAGAACCTTGGAAACTTTCGCCCTTTTTCTAGTGTTTTTTCCATAAAATAAATGTTGAATTTTTAACAATTAGTACTTATAATAGACACATAAATAATCTAATAGGAGGATATACTTATGTTATTCCAAATTAACAGTATGTCACAGTTACTTGGCTGGGTACTTGTTTTTGCTGGATTAATCCTCATGAACGAGATTGGACGTCGTACTAAGGTTGGCGGCATGATTCTTTTCGTAATCATCCCATGTATCCTTACACTTTACTTCATTCTTGCTCATTTCGGACTTTTCGGCGGAGCAGAGAATCCAACCGTTGCTTACATGGACGGATGGTTCCATTACTTCAAGCTTTATGCAGCTGATATCGGATGCGTTGGTTTCATGATGATCAAGTATCAGTGGGGCATCGGTAAGAAGAAGTGGTTCGCATGGTTCCCATGGTTCATCGTTGCAGCTAACATCTTAATCGCTGTTGTTTCTGATATGGAGTCTGCTCTTGCAGCTTACAACGTAACACACGATTTCTCAGGTGCTTGGTGGGCTTCAAACGAAGGTGTATTCATCTACGGTGGATGGTGGAATATCCTCAACGCAGTTGCAGGTATCATCAACATCTTCTGTATGACAGGTTGTGTTCACCTTCTTACTTCTAAGGATAAGAATAAGAGTGATATGCTTTGGCCAGATATGACCATCGCTTTCATCATTGCTTATGATATCTGGAACTTCGAGTACACATACCTCAATCTTCCAACTCATACTTGGTATTGTGGTTTTGCACTTCTTCTTGCTCCTACATTTGCTAACGCACTTTGGAACAAGGGTGCTTGGATTCAGAACCGTGCAAACACCTTAGCAATTTGGTGTATGTTCGCACAGGTTGTTCCAACCTTCCAGATTTCTAAGACCTTCTCTGTAATGCCATCTGTATACGGCAATGCACAGACTCTTGGTCTTAAGGCAATTGATCTTTATGGACCAGCAATCGATCTTTACAAGGCTGGCGCTGGAAAGACATCTGCAGTAAATGATTACATCGCATCTATCGGCATCGTTGCTAACCCAACAGCTCAGGGTGTTGTAGCAGGTCTTTCAATCATCGCTAACGTAGTCTGCATCGCTGTTATCATCAAGCGTGCAATGAAGCTTGGCAAGAACCCATATTCTAACGATATCTGGGCTGGCACAAGAGATTACGAAGAGGCAATGGAGAGAGCTGAGGCTTAATTCATTCCTAGCATATAATGCACAAAATAAGGCGGTTACCATTTGGTAATCGCCTTTTTCATATCCTTTTATCGATTGTTGCGATATGCCTTCATGGCTATCGCTTTTTCTTTGGCATCCTGCACCGCCTTCATACGGCCCTCCAGCAGAATCGCTCTTCCCTTCTCACTTCTTGTATACACCAAATCATATGGTCCGATATATGGCGCCACAAAATGATAAAAGGTTTCTACATCCTCTTTTCGTTTTGCAAAGCAGTCTGGCACACAATAGAAGCTGTCCTCCTGGTGACGGTTGGCCTTCACCAGCAAATATCTTTGATCATTCACTGCAGAAAGGAATTCCTGCACACACTTTGCAAACAGTAGCTTATCGTGTCCTGTGCCACTATTTAAGAAAATGCTTTGTCTGTCCTTGCCTTTGGTTTCCACAAGAATCTTTCCACCTGGTTCTTCAATCAGCTGCATCTGGCAAAGCGCATGGTAAATGCCTTCTCCTACAGCCTGCACGCGCTTTTCCGGGCTTTCCACCTTCTTATACTTTGGAAGCTTCACTGCACCAGCCGCCACGCTAAAGCCTGCCAGTGGAAGTCCCAGTGCTGGCACTACCATTGCAAGCACAAGTCCTGCTACTGTGCCAACGCCCGCAAGCGCCAAATCTCGTAAGCCCTTCTTTTTCATGGTCTGGCTCACAGGATCTCCGGTCACTTCCGTCACATCCATAACTTCCATTTTCTTGGCGTCAACCAATGCTGTTTTCCAACGCTCCAGTAGCGATTCTCTCTCCCTTGACATGGCAAGCATCTCTTCATCGATGCGCGCCACCGATTCCTTAGTATAAGGTCCTTGCAAAATAGATAATCGCTCCATACCACTTTGAATACGCTCCTCCGTGTAATGGAGTCCCAAAAAGTTGTCCATACGTCTACAAAGAAGATTATAGTCTGCACTCTCCTCTTCCTTGGCTGTCCTTGCTACACTTCCTGCAATCTCCGGCATCATACATACCAGATGCCAGATGTTACTGGTCTTATTTGGATTACCCTTAAAGACACGAATCGCACGTCCACGCATCTGGTTACTAAGCATGTAAGAACCCACGAAGCTTGCGAGAATAAGGGAATTAATGCAAGGGCTGTCCCAGCCTTCTCCCAAGAGAGACTTGGTTCCAATGAGGACTTGCATATGTCCCTGGGTAAAAATATCGGTAACCGCAGAAGTGAGGAAATGGTTGTCTCCCACCGCAGTCACCTTTACATATTCGTCTTCTGGAAGCGCACCAATTGGCCCAAAGGTGACTTTTCCACTGTTTCCAATTGCAGTAAGCAAAGCTTCCTTGGCAGATGCTGGGATAATCACAATGGTGCCGCAAAGCACACCAAGCTTTATGATGGTGCCTTCTCTTCTTAACTGCTCAAAGAAAGGAAGGACTCCAAGGGCATTGATATCTGCTTCTGGCACGCCGATGGTTTTCTCATACTCCTTGCGAATGAAATCCGTAAGAATGAGCATACGAAGCTCTGGCCCAATGTTCTGATATTCGCTCATTACAATGTCGCGAATACTCTTACATTTTCCCTTAGAATTGGTAAGCAGCTTTTGCACGCTCTCGCTGGCCACAAATGCCACCTTTTTCTTCTCAATGAGGCCTGCTGTCTTTAACTCGTTGGTCAACCACTCTCTGTATTCCTTGGTCACCTCATAGGCATCTGCGTCATCATACAAAAAGCCCTGTACCAGCTGTTCTAGCCAGGTCTCCGTCAAAGGCGGAACCTGTCTTATTTTACAGGTAGCCTGAATGCTCTGTGGAAAAGCAATGCCTTTATCCTGCAGGAACACAAGCAGCGCGATAAGGTAATCTCCCTCTGCCAGAAGCTCCTCTTCACTGAACAGACCTCTTAGTCCCTTGTGGGTCATGAGCGCCTTTACAAAGTTCTCATCACTAAGCAGGAAGTCCTGAACCTGCTTGCTTCGCACCTTGAATTTTTCGATTTCCTGTATTTCTTCCTCCGTTGGATAGTTGAGGTATACATAGTCCTGATGCGGGCAGAGGCTTCCCTCACGCACCAGCTCAGGAACCGTAATTTCTTCATCAATTTCCCCACACATATCCATGTAACGTTTCCAAAGTGCTGGCGTGGAATCGTAAGGTGGCGTTGCAGTAAGTGCAATCAATTTTTCTGTCTTTACCGCTTCCTTAAATTCCTCCAAGGCCTTCCACCACTCGTTGCGCAAATGATGGCACTCGTCCAAACAGATAAGCTTAAGCCCAGCCTTCTTCATGGTAGCCACAAGATCAAAGCCAGAGTAATCAACTTCCTCTTCCTTCTCTACATACAAACGGTCATCTGACTCCAGACTATTGGCAGTAACTCCGGATTCATCCAGCACGCCCTTGTACTTGTTCATGGCACTGTGAAGGGACTGGTAGGTCACGACAGTGATGGTCTTCGGCGCACGAAGGTCTTGCGACACGTAATCCGTAATGGATAACCCATCCTTTAAAAAGGCCTCCTCCATACGGCTCACCCACTGTTCACGGATGGTAATGGACGGCGCAAGGATTAAGGTCACCATACTATTTCGGCGAATCAGTTCAATACCAAGGGTGGTCTTTCCTGACCCAGGCGCTGCCACGATATGAACCTTTCCATCCTCCATGTATTTATCTGCGTTTTTTAAAACTCTGGCCTGGTAGGTACGCCAGGTTCCTCGAAATTCTAGTACTTTTGTTAAATCCATAGGGGTCTCCTCGTCAAAAATTTACCTATATATTATAGTACACTCTATGCTATAATGAAAATAGCGTAGTTTGGCATAGTGTGCCAAGATTATGGAGGGATATGATGTCACACACAAATCATAACGTAAAAGGACTCAAAATCATCATTATCGGTTGCGGCAAAGTAGGTGCAACCCTGGTTGAGAGACTCGATAAAGAAGGACATGAAATTACGATCATTGATGAGCGTCAGTCTAAAATCGCTGAAATCACCAATATGTATGACATTATGGGTGTTGTCGGAAATGGTGCAAGCTACCGTGTGCAAAAGGAAGCTGGCATTGACGATGCCGATTTATTAATTGCAGTTACTGGTTCCGATGAGTTAAATCTTTTGTGCTGCACCATGGCAAGAAGCAAGGGCCAGTGTGCTGCTATCGCAAGAGTTCGTACTCCGGATTACAGCAACGACATTCCTGTCATCCGTGAGAGACTGGATCTTGCTATGATTATCAATCCAGAATTTGAGGCAGCAAGAGAAGCAAGCCGCATTTTGGCAATTCCAACTGCCCTTGAGGTATCTTCCTTTGCTCATGGTCAGGCAGAGCTTGTTAAGATTAAGATTCCAGAGGACAACACCTTACACAACATGAGCGTTCGCGACATGAACAGCAAGGTTGGTAACATCTTAATTACTGCGGTTGAGCGTGCCGGAGAGGTATCCATTCCTTCTGGTAACTTCGTATTGCAGGGTGGCGATATCATCACCTTTGTTGGCACCAGAAAGCAGGTTCGTAACTTCATGAAGGCCATCGGTTTTACCGCAAAGCAGGTGAAGAACACCTTAATCATCGGTGGCGGACGTTCTGCATTCTACCTTGCAAAGCAGCTCCTTCGTATGGGTGTGAAGGTTAAGATTATTGAGTCTGATTTTGCCCGCTGTGAGGAACTGAGCGTATTACTTCCAGATGCCATCATCATCAATGGTGACGGCACCAACCGTGAGCTGCTCATGGAGGAAGGCATTGCAACAGCAGAATCTGTTGTACCACTGACTGGTATTGATGAAGAGAATATTATGTTAACCCTTTTTGCCAAGAAGGTATCACAGGGCAATGCCAAGGTAATCACCAAGGTCAACCGCATCACCTTTACCGATGTCATTGATCAGTTGGATCTTGGTAGCGTACTTTATCCAAAGTACATTACATCGGAAGCAATCATCCGCTATGTACGTGCGAGACAGGCTGCTTCCATTGACAACAATATTGAGACCATCTACCACCTTTTTGAAGGCAGAGTGGAGGCCATTGAATTCCATGTAAACCAGGAATCTTCTGTCACCAATATTCCTCTTAAGGATCTAAAGATTAAGGAAAACATCCTTATTGGATTTATTACAAGAAAAGATACCATGCTCATCCCAACTGGTCAGGATATGATTAAGGTTGGCGATAATGTCATGGTAGTTACTACCAATGAAGGCTTCCGTGAATTACAGGAAATCATTGTTGACTAGGAGATTGATTCATGAACGGTTCCATTATTCGATATGTCCTTGGACATGTGATAAAGCTTGGTTCTTTACTTTTATTACTACCAACTCTTGTGGCGCTTATTTACCGCGAGAGTGACTGGATTTACTTTTTAAGCGTTGCCATTTGTGGCTACCTGGTTGGTACCCTATGCAGCCTAAAGAAGCCAAAGAATCAGGTGTTTTATTTAAAGGAAGGATGTGTTACCACAGCCCTTTCCTGGATTGTACTCAGTTTGATTGGATGTCTTCCATTCGTTTTTTCTGGGGCAATTCCACACTTTACAGACGCATTATTTGAGACCATCTCTGGTTTCACCACCACTGGAGCAAGTATTCTATCCGAAGTAGAATCCTTATCTCATGGCATGCTTTTCTGGCGTAGCTTCACACACTGGATTGGCGGAATGGGTGTGCTTGTTTTCCTACTTGCCATTATTCCAATGAGCGGAGGAAGCCACATCAACCTCATGCGTGCAGAGAGCCCAGGTCCAACTGTAGGCAAGCTCGTACCTAAGCTTCGTACTACTGCGCGTCTGCTTTATATTATCTATTTTGCCCTGACTGCAATGGAAATCGTAATCCTTATCTGCTGCAGGATGCCAGTGTTCGATGCCATCAATACCGGACTTGCAACCGCAGGTACTGGTGGATTTGGTATCAAAAATGATAGTATCACCAGCTACTCAGCGGCCATTCAGTGGGTAGTTACTATTTTCATGATCCTTTTTGGTATCAACTTCAATGCCTACGCGCTAATTCTTATGGGACAGGTCAAGAAGGCCCTCCTTGTAGAAGAGGTTCGCGCATACTTGGCGATTGTTGTAGGTTCCATTATACTAATTACGATTAACATTTTGAATGTGTGCGAGGGCGTGTTTGACGCAGTAACAAAAGCTGCCTTCCAGGTCGGTGCCATCATTACCACCACTGGTTTTTCTACGGCAGATTTTGACCAATGGAACGCAACTGCCAAAACCATTCTTGTGTTCCTTATGTTTGTAGGTGCCTGCGCAGGAAGTACCGGTGGCGGAATCAAGGTTTCTCGATTCATCCTTGTACTTAAGGCAATGCGAAAAGAGCTTGCAAGCTACATTCATCCAAAGATTGTCAAGAAGATTCAGATGGAAGGGAAGCCTGTAGATCACGAGGTTCTCCGTTCCGTTAATGTATACTTTATCAGCTTTATCATGGTATTTTGCCTTTCACTCTTTTTAGTTTCCTTTGAAGGCAATGACATGACTACCAACTTTACAGCGGTTGCGGCCACCATCAATAACATTGGTCCTGGTCTCTCCATGGTTGGTCCTACAAGAAACTTCGGTTTTTTCAATGATTTTAGCAAATGGGTTCTGATGTTTGACATGTTGGCCGGACGACTTGAGCTTTTCCCAATGCTCATGCTCTTCCACCCATCGCTGTGGCGTCAGTCCATTCATATTAAGAGGAAATAAGTTAAGAAGAAGAGTTTTATGAAAAAGGAGGGTATTTATGTTTACTTGTCCAGGTTGTGGCGACAACCTGCTCTTTGACATCCCTTCCCAGCAGCTGAAGTGTGTTGCATGTAGCACTCAGTATGATCCTTACCAGTTCGAGACCAAGCAGTCTGATGGTATTGAGGGAATTGGATTCGATGGAGACAGCTATGAAGCCACGATTTTCACTTGTCCACAGTGTGGCGGTGAAATCTTAAGTACCGACAATGCTTCTGCAGGTTTCTGTAGTTTCTGCGGTGCTTCTACCATCCTGTACACGCGCCTTTCCAACGAGCAGCGTCCAGGATATGTAATTCCTTTCAAGAAGACAAAGGCCGATTGTAAGGAGTCCTTTGCCTCTATGATGAAGAAAGCAATTTTTGCTCCTTCTGAGTACAAGGATCCAAGCAAAATTGATAGCTTCCGTGGCATCTACATGCCATATTGGGCTTTCTACATCGAACAAAGCGGAGACATCAGTCTTCCAGCTTCGAAGAGCCATCGTTCTGGCGACTATATCATTACCGACCACTATGCATTGACCGGTAAATTGGATGCCTACTACAAGGGAATTAGCTACGACGCTTCTTCCTCTTTTGCAGATAGCATCAGCGAAGCCATCGCTCCATACGATGTAAAGGGTATGAAGGAATTTACACCTTCCTACTTAAGCGGCTTCTATGCAGATACTGCAGATGTTTCTTCTGAAGTCTACACGCCAATGGTAGAACAGCTTGCCTACGAAGAGACATTAAAGTCAGTCAGAGGAAGCTTCTCTGGCTACACCGTAGAAAGCACTATGAGTCCTGCACTCTTCCATCCACAGATTAAGGATGCGAGCCTATCACTTTTCCCAGTGTGGTTCATGTCCTATCGTTCTGGAGACCGAGTCGCTTATGCCACAGTCAATGGACAGACAGGAAAAGTTGTAGCCGACATTCCAGTTGACACCAAGAAGTATTTAATTGGTTCTCTGGTTCTGGCGCTCCCAATCTTTTTACTTTTGTGTATTGCCTTTACACCAACCACTACCATGCAGATGCTGATCTGTGCGATTGTTACCATCATTACTTCCATCATCACCAATGTGGAAATCGGTAAAATCATCAAGCATGAAGCAGACGATGGTGACATCGGCGTCATAGGTGCTAAGGACGCAGAACAGGGACTTATCGCCGCAAAAGCAAAGGCACGCGGCAGTCATAAGTCGAGCAGTTCGAAATCAAGTGGCAATTCCACCTTAAAAGCACTTAGGTTTGTCGGCATCATATATGCATGTGGCGTTGCTTTATTTATAATGACTGGGTTCCTTCAAGTTGGTATGGAGTTGTTCTCCATTAGTGGTGGTAGCTCTATTGCAAGTTCAAGCTTTATATGGTTCCTTGTGATGGTGGTAGAGCTGATTCTTGCGCTCGTCGGTATGGGGCGAAGCAATAAGACGCCAAACCACAATGGACTACTTGGTCTTTTCCTTGGCCTAACCGCAGTTGTTCTTGGTGGCCTTTCCGTAATGGTAATCCACGCCAACCTCTTTACTGCAATCAATGTTGCAGAAGATATGATTTACTATGTGATGAGTATTGTGATGTCAGTTGCAGTTGCACTTTCATTTGTAGATATCATCAAATCCCACAACATTCTGGCAACCAGAAGATTGCCTCAGTTTGATAAAAAGGGAGGTGATGACCGTGCGTAAATGGATGCAAATTGTAAGAAGACTTTCTTGTCTTGCTGTACTTCTTGTTACCATCCTTTTTTCAAGCGTAAGTGCCTTCGCAGCAAGCGATATAGCAACCATGGGTAAGAATCCTGACACGGGTTACATTCTAGTCATTGATGACCGTGCAGCCCTCTTAGAATCCTATGGCAGTAAGCACGAAGAGCTGATTCAGCTTATGAGTGACTTGACCGAGTACACCAATGTCATCTTCATCTCAACCGATGACACTAGCTACTCTTACTATAGTCAGTTAGCAGAAATGGCTGCAGAAGCCTATGTCGGCAGCAAATCTGAGAATGCTATTGTATTCTCCATTGATATGTACGGTAGAGAGCTTTATTTCTACTCTACTGGCGATATTAGTTATAAGCCATTTAACAGTAGCACCTGTAGCACCATCTGCGATAACATCTACACATATGCTTCTCGCGGTGATTACGATGGATGTGTCTACAACGCATTCCTACAGGCATATAAGCTGTTACATGGAGACGGCATAGCAAGACCTATGAAGTACATAAGCAATGCACTTCTTGCCGTAATCTTCGCTCTCTTCATCAACTTCTTTGTTGTGAAATCACAAAGCGCAAAGCACAAGGTGAGCAACGCAGAACTCATGCGTGGCATCTTCCGTCAGGCAAAGGTCAATGATGCACAAGTCCGGTTCGTCAACCAAACCAAGCGCTACAGCCCACAAAGCTCCGGCTCATCCGGCAGCAGCAGCGGTGGTGGTGGTCACTCCGGTGGCGGTGGTGGCGGGCGGCATTCATCTGGTGGGGGACACCACTTCTAAATATGATTTTGACAACGTAGAGTCAAGGAGCTCCGCACAATGTGCGGGGCTCTTTTTTTGCGTTGCGGAGGGCGGTACGCTGGCGCTGCTGACGGGTTTAGGCACAGAGGCAAGGCGCTCTACGCCTTGCCGACAATCGCATCCATTTTCCTCTTCTCACCCCTGGATTTACCACTAGCATCGGCATATATGTGAATCCAACTCTCCCTTGCCGATAAACACCTCCACAAGCGCGCCAAAAAGCCTCATAGTAGCATTTTTATCGGCAAGGGAGAGCATCCACGCACTATATACCTAATCTCGCCTCCACAGCCACGCAGAAGCAAAAAGAGACCCCGGATTCTTTCGAATCCGAGGTCTCTATAAATGTAGGTAGAAATAAAATAGATGAAATTACTTTTTTCCAAAAAGCTTTGTGATAATCTTTTCAACAGTCTTAACAACAGTCTTAACTACCACTTCAACCTTCTGCTGTACCTTCTCAACAGTCTTAATGATCTTATTGATTAGATTTGGTACTGCTGGAGATACTTCTGGCTTTCCTGGCTTATCAATTTCTTCCTGGTTATCATCGTCGTCATTTCCGTCGTCGATGTCGCCCTGGTTGTCATCATCATTTCCATCATCGATGTCACCCTGGTTGTCATCATCTTTTCCATCATCGATGTCACCCTGGTTGTCATCACCATTTCCATCATCGATGTCGCCCTGGTTGTCATCATCGCTGTCATCCACGTCAGTGAACTGATCATCGGCAATGGTCTCATCATTATCAGATTCCATCTCATCGCCTACTGCAGAAGCAACAACCTCAACATTTACATCACGAAGAATGATTGCAGTATTATTTGCTGCAGAAAGACCAAATCCAAAGTTCAAGTGAGCATTAGGAACTGTTTTGTCAGCTGTAAATGTATATTCATAGTGAGTATATCCATCTTCACCTGCACCAGCTCTTCCTGCGCCAACAGTTGTAGTAGGAACTGCAAATGCCCAGCTACCACCATTTTCCTGAATACAATAATCAAAGGTTCCATTATTATTGCTATCAAGGAACTTATAATCAAAGCTAACCTTATAGGTCTGCTCAACTACTACATCAAAGTTTGTGCTACCAAGCTGTGGGCTGTACCAGTTAGATCCGCTTGAAATTCCTGACACAGTAACCAAATTGTCATTGCGAACAGCAGCTACAATTGTACCACCATCGGCATTATTCGGAGTGAACTCAGTTGCATTTCCTACTGGATGAGTATCAAATTCAGGAGCCTGTCCAGCACCAACCATCTTTACATTATCAATCTGTACTGCTGTTCCATCAGCAAATGAAAGAACAAGCGCTGCGTTTGCAATATCCTCTGTAGTCTTAAGGACAAGTGTATATTTCTTAAGGCCATCTTCCTTTGCGTATCCTGCCTTTGCAGAAGTTACTTCTGTCCCAAGCTTGCCATTTTCATCAACTGTGTAAACAGCCGCCTTTACTGCAGAATCGGTTGCAGAATACATTTCAAAGGTAAGTGCATAGGTGTCCGCCAACATCTTAAGTCCACTCTGGAAAATAGCTGGAGATACACCTGCCTTTGCAGAAATCTGTGCACGACGCTCATAGTACTTCATTCCATCAGCTACAGCTTCATAGTTGGTCTTTGATGCCACATCAAGAACCTTAACATCTGCTCCTGTAATATCCTCTGTCGTATAGCGAGGAACTACAAGAGTTGTTCCGTTACAAGCGTTCCAGAAACCTACGCGGTTATTTCCCTGCTCAAACTTGCCATTGTAAATAAGGCTTCCGTTTGCAAGTGGCTTATGTGCGCCAGATGCATCTGTTGCTCCAATAGTTGCTGGGTCAACAATTTCAACTCTTACGTTTGAAATAAACGCATCACCAGTTCCAATGGTTCCAAAGTTGAATTCGATTCGATCCTTGTCGAATGCTTCTTTACTCTCAAATGTAAATTCGTATGATTCTGGTTCTGCTCCAAGCTTGCAAGCCACACTATTCTGTGCACTCCAGCCCTTCCATTCCTTCGCATCTGCGATGATAGACTGGCCAACAAAACCGCCTGCTGCATAAGCATCAAAGCTAACCTTGTATACATAGCCCTTCTTCAAATCGAAGTGACCAATCAACTGGGTACTGTAGTTTTCTCCACCCTGGTTTGTAACAGAGATCTTATGCCATACTTTGCCAGCAGCATCGGTTACAACAGCGCTTGTTGCCTCACCGTTTACTCCATTTGCCACATACCACTTACTCATATCAGCGGAAGCATCATCCATGCCACCACCAATGTGAACAAGATTATCTGCTGCAATTTCTGCAATCTGATTCTGTCCTGCATAGTTTGCCCAGTCATCTGCCACATCCTTTGATGCAGATGGAATTACGCTTGCTACATATCCTTCAGACTTCTGATATACACGCACATAGTCTACATACATGTTGATATCGCCTTCAAAAATTGCTGCGTTATCGTCACCACCAAATCGTCCACTATCTACTGCAAGGTTCAAAATGGTATAGAATGGTACATCGAATGGTGCATCAAATCCAAGAGATTCTTCTGCGCCGCCCTTCTGGCTATACCAATCATTTGCTGTATAAATCACCTTACCATCATAAATCCAACGAATCTGTCCTGGTTCCCAGTCGATTGCATAGGTATGGAAATAACGAATCTCCTCATCAAGTGTTACATATCCGCTACCCTTATAAACCTGGTTTGGATTTCCTCTATGAAGAGTTCCACACGCTGCATTTGTGTTAAGACCTGTGGTCTCTAAAATATCAATTTCACCAGATACTGGCCATCCACCATAAATAGCAGTTGACTCAGGAAGCATCCAGAATGCAGGCCAAGCGCCCTGTGTCTGTGGAAGTGAAATTCTTGCTTCTACATATCCATAAGTGTTTGTAAACAACGCACCATCTGGACCTGTTGTACGAATACGAGCTGAGGTATAATTCTTCGCCGACTCGTTTGCATATTTATATGGGTTATCCTCATGTGATGCAGTAATTCGAAGAAGTCCATCTGCTACACCATCTCCTGAAAGGTCTTCATTAACACCAATGTTCTTAACATCACTTGTATAGCACTCAAGCTCATTGTTACCCCAACCATAATTTCCACAGTCGGTAGTACCATCACCAAGCTGATATGCCCAATTCTCTAAGTTCAGACCTGTATTTGCATCTGTCTTTGCATCTCCATAATTTCCGTCGAACTCATCAGACCAAATAAGATCATATCCATCCTTCGTTTTTCCAGGATCTGCATAATCATGCTCTGCATTATCTGTTGCTGTAAAATCATATTCTGGTCCAACAACAGGCTTTGGCTTATCTGCTGGTATTACAATGTTACCCTGCGAATCGGTAATCACAAGATTCTCAATGGTAATCTCTCCTGCGCGACCGGCTGCTTCGCCAGCCATCTGTCCAAGGGCAAAGAATAACTTATCTACGCCCTCACCCTTATCGTCGCCCAACTGTGTAATGGTAGCTGACTTTTCGTAGTTTACTGTTTCGCCAGCAGGAAGCACAACCTTCTCTGCAATTGCTCCACTACCATCCAACTTTACAAAGATATTCTTGTCTGTGCTAGAAGTAATATCTGCTGAAACCGTGTAGGTCTCCCCCACCTGAAGGCCAAGGGCATAAACCATGTACTGAATGCCCCACTCGCCGTTCCAACCATAGTTCTCAGCAGAAATCACTGCTTTGGTTGCGTTTGCGCGAACAGTTGCTTTTGTACCAGCCCAGTCAGAACCGACATAAAGTTCTGTCTTCACCTTACTAAAGTTAACTGCGCCTTCTTTTACTACAACAGGAACAATCTTCTTCACTACTACGTTGTCAATGGTAAGGGTATTCTGGCTACTTCCCCATGAAGTACCAAGGGCAAAAAGAACCATCATGTCGTCAATATCAACAACTTTATTCGTTGTCACCGCAACTTTGGTCTTTCCTGCGCCTACATGAATTGTTCGCTCGCCATATACAGCATTATCATCCCTTAAGTTTCCAAGCTTCACAAGAATGTCGCGCTCTACTTCAGAGTAAACAGTAAAGGTCACCTTATATTCTGCATCCTCTGTAGTATCTACGACTTCCTTAAGCTGAATCTGCCAATGGCCATCAGCACCCCAATCATTACCCCAGTCAGAGCCGGTAGCAATAATCCTGGTTCCATCGTAAGTTACCTTTACATCCGTGCCACCATCCACATAGTCGGCGCTATGGTCAAGCGCAGAAAAATCGATTGCATCTGGTGAAATCACTTCTCCTGGTTCAGGGTCCTTCTCTGCTGCTACAAACTTCATATTCGTGAAAAGAAGTGAGCCAGCCCCTGCATAAGACAAATCAAAGAAAGGATTGATTGTCTTTCGGTCGGTCTTTAATTCAACATGGTTGACTCCTGCATGAAGCGCAATATCTGTCATTCCAGTATCGCCAATCGGCTTATACTTCAATGTTCCATCTGCTGCAGCGGTAACATCAAATACAAGCGCACTGTAGTCTGCAGCTGAAGTCATATCCTTAAGTTGCCACTGTACTGCCCAAGCATTTCCACCAAAGGAATCTGCTGTGATGGTCGCTCTATCTGCTTCTAATGTAAATGCAACATTACGATCATTTCCCCATCCATTCGCATCTCTTGACGAAACAAAAGTTGACGCTGTTGCATTCTTAAAGTTCACGGTTCCATCTGCATTCAAAATGCTGCCAGTCTCCTGTGTATCAGGATTTGCTGGCTGTGTCTCTGATGGAGTGCTTGCTGCATCTCCAATTACAAGAATGTGCTCGTAATCCAATCTTCCATGTCCCGCTCCAGCATTTAGATAATATAAAACAGCCTTTGTTTCTGATGAAACTGAAACTGCAACTGATTTTTGCGTATTGTCCGCATTTGGTTCTAACTTTGTTGCTCCAACTCCCTCAATAAAATTCTTACCGTTTTTGATGTGATTTTCTACTGCTGCTTCATAGCTTGGATACTCCTTGTACCAAAGCCAATCTGTCTGACCATAGAATGCATCCTCTGCATTGGTAAAGAATGTCACTGTTCCATCTGCATAGCTCGCACCATGTGTAGTTACACTTGGTGCATACGCATTCGTTTCTGCAGCATAAGCGATTACAGGATTTACTCCAAGACTACCAAAGCCTGTAGAAGTAAACGCTACTGCAAAAGCCAAGCCGAGTGCTGCCACTCTCTTGCATTTACGCAACTTACTCATAAAAAAACTTCCTCCTCCATAATATGTAACTTGTTTTATGGATTCATTCTAGCAAGCGGTCAATTCCTAATTCAGTGGAGATTTTTTATTGAGGTATCATTTTTCTCCTAAAATTTGGACACCTTTTACACTTTTAGTACTCGAGTCCTATTTTCTTTTAGTAATCCTGTACAATACGCCTACAAGACATTTCGAAACATACGACCAAACATAAAAAGAGCTATCCAGTTCCACTGAATAGCTCTAGGCAAAATTCTTTCTTTTATTTTTCGTCTTTGGTCTTTCTACCGGAAGAAATGAGTTCTTCTTCAAATGCCTCTGGATTCTTCAGGTAATAATCCTGGTGATATTC
>JAZQQA010000017.1:0-13090 GCA_045628825.1 Agathobacter sp. | reverse complement strand
TGCAATTTCACGATACTTCTCACCAGTTGCTGGGGCATTGTACTCCATAACAGTTGGAAGGATGATTGCGTTTGCAACACCATGTGGAGTGTCATACAAAGCACCAAGTGGGTGAGCCATAGAATGAACAATACCAAGTCCAACGTTAGAGAATCCCATACCAGCTACATACTGGCCAAGAGCCATATCCTCACGTCCCTTAGGATCGTTGGCTACTGCTGCACGAAGGCTTCTTCCGATGATTTCGATTGCCTTTAAGTGAAACATATCAGAAAGCTCCCAAGCAGCTCCTGTGATATAGCCTTCAATTGCATGGGTAAGTGCATCCATACCAGTTGCTGCGGTAAGTCCCTTAGGCATTGAGCTCATCATCTCTGGATCAACGAATGCTACCACTGGAATATCCTTAGGGTCTACACATACCATCTTACGGTTCTTCTCTACATCAGTAATAACGTAGTTGATGGTTACTTCTGCTGCGGTACCAGCGGTTGTTGGAACAGCAAAAATTGGAACTGACTTATTCTTGGTAGGAGCAACTCCCTCTAAGCTTCTAACATCTGCAAATTCTGGGTTAGCGATAATGATACCAACACCCTTTGCAGTATCCATAGAAGAACCGCCACCAATTGCAACGATATAATCTGCACAAGCTGCCTTGAATGCTGCAACACCGCTCTGAACATTCTCGATGGTTGGGTTTGGCTTGATGTTTGAGTAAAGCTCATAAGCAAGTCCTGCCTTGTCAAGAACCTCAAGTACCTTACCAGTTACACCAAACTTTACAAGGTCTGGGTCAGAGCATACGAAAGCCTTCTTAAAGCCTCTGCCCTGTGCCTCTGTTGCGATTTCCTGGATTGCTCCAGCTCCATGATAGGATGTCTCGTTGAGTACGAATCTGTTTGCCATTTGTAAAAATCCTCCTTTTATATAAATATTTTTTTATTTCTCGTATAAAAATTCCTCTGGCAATGACACATTAAAGTCCTTAGCCAAATGACGGAAATCACTTGGTGTGATGGTCTGAAGCTTGTCTGGTCTCATAGAAAGCATTTTTACCAGAAGCTCGGCAGACTTCTCTGCGGTATGCATAAGACCAAAAGTAAGATCGAAGTCATAGCCAGCAGCAAACATACCATGATGTGCCCAGATTGCAAGGTCATACTTCTTCATAAGCTCTGAAGTCGCAACTGCAATCTCTCTTCCGCCTGGAACCATCCAAGGAACAACGCCGATACCAGCGGGGAATACAACAGGACACTCGGTTGCCATCTCCCAAAGTTCTCTTGTGAATACCTTATCCTCAAGCGGAAGCACAAAGGTAAGTGCAATGATATTGGTGGTGTGTGCATGATATACAACACGATATCTCTCATCCTGAAGCTTCTTTACTTCCAGGTTCATAAGGTGACTTGGAAGCTCTGAGGTAGGTCTTCCACCATTGACAAGTCCCCATACGATACGGTAATTCTCACCCTTATCGTCAAGCTCAATCATACAGATGCTGTCTTCTGGCTTAATGATAACATTACGGAAATACTTACCACTACCAGTTACTAAGAAGTACTCTCCTGCAAGTGCTGGAACAGAGGTTCCAATTGGCTGCCATTCCTTTGCCTCGAAGTTCTCCTTAACAAGCTCTACCTCTTCTGGCTTTACGCGGTAAGAAAGGTTTCCACCGTTTCTCTCATGCCAACCCTGCTCCCAACCGTCGTTTGCCATACGAATAAATCCCTGTACAAATTCTGCGTCTAAAAATTTCATATCATTTTTCCTCTCTTTCGCTTATGTTGCGCCAAAGTACACATGTGCGTGGCATTAGGACCGTCCCCGGCAAACAATGTCCACTGGTACATCTAAAATCTTTGCTACCTTAAGAATGGTGTCGATGTGACGACCAACGGCTGCTGCCATGTGGTGTGTAGGACCAGCCTCACTCCAACGATTGCAGAACTCTCTTGCTCCGATTGAGAAGCGGGTTCTCATATTGGTGTCGCCAAACATAAAGATTGGACCATCCTCGTTCACGCCCTCAGCCACAACGAACTTGAAGTGGCCATCCTTATCCTGGGTAATTCCAAGGTAAGTAATATCTCCAACTGGTGGATAGAACTGGGTCAAATATCCGCCACCTGTCTTGCCATGGAAGACATCAACAATCTTCATGGTAGGCTTCTTCGCCTGGGAAATGTCTGCGTCACCTGATCCGGAATGGCCGATGATACAGATATCCTCGTTAAAATCGATAGAGTACATCTCGGATAACTGACCGGTTCCAGCAATGGTCTTAAGGATTGACATTGCCATGGCAACCTTAATATCTCCTTCCACTGCACAAGCGGTTCCCTGCTTAATTAACATAGAAAAAGCAGGAATCAACATGCTATCCAATTTGCCAGCAATGCCCTGGGCATAGCCATCGTAGTGTGAAGCAACCATACCAAGGTCTTCGTTCTTAACCCATTCCTCAAAGGCAACAACATACTTGGCCATATCCCATACCGTCTCAACGGTTGCTGCATTGCCGTCCTTGTCTGGAGCAATGTCAAAGGTTGCAAGAATATCCTCTGCCTTCGCACGAATTGCAGTTTCATCTGTAATATGGTCAGCGATTGCCCACATCTTCTCCCAGTCGAACTGCTTGGTGTAAAGTCCCATTCGATTGTAGAGGTTGGTCTCATCAATGTAGAGGTCCATCATACCAGGATATGGACGGCCAATCTGCGCGATGTTGGTGTAGCGGAATCTACGACGAACCTGTGCTGCCTTGCACCACTCCTCGATTTCCTTGGCCACATAATCATCGCCACCTTCTACAACACCAGTGACAACAGCATGTCTCTTACCTGCACGCTCAAGGTCCGCAACCATCTCACCCACGGCGCCACAAGCGTAAAGCTCGCCAAGCCACTTTGGCGTATCCGTGTTGGCATAATCTGGAGCCTTAAGCTTCTGCACATTGACAAGCACAACAGGGACATTCAAATCTCTGATTGCAGGAAGCATGTTGTAGCTGGTTGCATAGGTAAGAAGCTGCATAATGACAAGGTCAACATCTGCGGCTCTGAACTTATCTCCAGCGGCCATCGAAAGCTCCTTGGTGGTAACCATACCACCGTCGATTAACTCTACGGTATCTGGAATGGTCTTCTTAAATGCCTCGTACTGTGCTGTAAACTCTGGTACAAGACTTGGAAACTGTGGTAAGTAAGCGCCCAGTGCAATGGAAAAAACACCTACTTTTGCTTTGGTATTCACTAACATTTTTCCGTTCTCCTTATTGTAAAAATGATTGTTTATGCTTCATACTGCTTGATTTCAAAGGAATCAAAAATGCAGGCTCTTGCTGCTTTGATATCTGCCAAATCTCCACCTGCAATCATCTGTACTGCCAGGTTGCCGATGGCGGTAGCCTCTGTTGGACCAGCCAGCACTCTTCGACCAGTAGCCTTGGCAGTCAACTGATTCAGGTACTCTGCGTTGGCGCCTCCACCAACCACATGAATGCTCTTATAGATGCATCCGGTCTGTGCCTCAAGCTCTGCCAAGGTCTTGACGTAGCACTTGGCCAAGCTGTTGTAGATGACTGCTGCTACTTCTGCAATTCCCTCAGGCACCTGCATGTCAGCCTCTCTACAAGCCGCCTGCACTTCCTCTGTCATAGAAGCTGGTGCAAGGAAGTGGTCATCATTGGCATCTACCAAAGACTTAATGTCACACTTTGATGCGGCCTCACAGATTTCTCCAAAGGACATCTCTCCACCAATTTCCTTCTTCACGGACTGAATCATCCAAAGGCCCATGATGTTCTTAAGGAAACGATAGGTCTGATTGTAGCCACCCTCGTTGGTAAAATTGTGAAGCATTGCATTTCTTCCACAATTGGCTTCCTTAAGCTCGGTTCCCATAAGAGACCAGGTTCCAGAACTAATATAAAGAACATTTTCTTCATTGCTTGGAACCGCAACGACTGCAGAGCCTGTATCGTGTGTTGCAGGAAGAACAACCGAGCAATCATACCCTACTTCCTCCTGCAAAGCCTTATTCAGGTTGCCCAGCACTGTGCCTGGCTCACGGATTGGAAGGAAGATGCGGCTTGGATAACCAAGCTTCTCGATGCGATCCATATCCCAATCTCTGGTGGCAGGATTTACGAGCTGTGTGGTGGTGGCATTGGTATACTCCTGTGCCTTTACCCCAGTTAATAGGAAGTTGAGATAGTCTGGAATCATAAGAAGCGTCTGCGCCTTTTCCAGAACCTCTGGCTTCTTTTCCTTTAAAGCCATCAGCTGATAGATGGTATTGAAAGGCTGCTTTTGGATGCCTGTGGTTGCATAGAGGATGTTCTCTGAAACCTTGGCATATACCAGCTTATCCATGCCCTTTGTTCGGTCATCACGGTAAGCCACTGCGTTACCGATGCGCACGTTATTCTCATCTAATAATACGAAGTCTACGGCCCAGGTATCGATTCCCATGCTTACCGGAATCTTCCCCAGCTCCTTACACTTCTTCATACCGTTTACCACTTCCTGATAGAGGCCGTCGATGTCCCAGATTTTCTCTCCATCCACCTCAGTCATTCCATTGGAAAAACGATAGATTTCTTCTAATATCATCTTGCCATCTTCGAAATGAGCCAAAATGTGTCGTCCCGAAGAAGCCCCGATATCTACTGCCAAATAATATTTATCCATAGTTACCCTCCGAATATAGTTCCATTATAGAAAGGTTTTGGGCAATAAAAAAGGACACCTTTTGTCTAAAAAAGTGTCCTTATTTGCAAATTAGTTGATACGGTATTGTCTTGGTGACATCCCATATTTTTTCTGGAAGATACGATGGAAGTAACTGACATTCTCATAGCCCACCATGACTGCAATATCCGCAACCGACTTCTTGGTTGTCTTTAACAGATATGCTGCCTGATTTAGTCTCTTCGTCTGTACGATATCCGTATAATTCTGTCCCGTCTGTTTCTTAATCTCGCGGGATAACCAGTAGAGATCATAATGCATAAGCTCTGCAAGCTCTGACAGTTCACCGTCCCTATAATGCTCCTCCGCATACTGCAAGACCTGAATCATAAGCTTCGGGGACGGTTCTTCTGTACCAAGATTCGTCCCACTGCTTCTAGCATCCGCGATGGTATCTGCACAATTGACAAGATGAAGCAGCAAAAGTCCCATAGTGACCTGATTCATACTTCGCTTATTCTGGGTCGGATTCATCAAAGTCCAGATGAGATTCTCCACCAGATTCTGCACTGGCACCACATCCGCTACTTTAAAGTGCAAATACTCTGCCTTTTTGTTAGCACCTGTCATGCAATCCAGCACGAAGCTACGAAGCAGATTGTCCTCTGCGTTCATCATACGAAGGGCATAGTCGAAGAACTCCGGCAAAATGATAAAATTCACTGCAATATCATTTTCCCCAGCAGGATAGATTTCCTGCACACTGTTCTGATTCAAAAAGAGAAGCTCTCCCTCTTTCAATAGCACATCCTTGCCATTGATGACATGGTGCGTCTGGCCCTTGCACATATAGATGAGTTCTACATAGTTGTGGGTGTGCGCAGGGAAATGCGCAAAACGGGTATGCTTACGAATGCTAATCAGTTTGCCTGATTCCAGTAGCTTCTTCGCATCAATGACATACCCCTTGGGGCCATCTGTCGCCTCATCTCCAGACTGATAGATCTGCCTGTCGATCTGCCCATCACCCGCTAAGAGATTCTGCTCTTCCTCTGTAATTGTACCTAGTTCTTCCAGCAAATCCTGTCGCATAGAATTAGTTATTCGGCATAACAAGCATGCAGATAATATATGCAAGAATGCCACTTCCACCTGCTAGCGTGAAAATAATCCAAATCAAACGAACCAAGGTAGAATCAATACCAAAATATTCTGCGAAACCACCACATACGCCGTCAAGCTTGCGATCCACGCTGCTCTTACATAATCTTCTATCGCTCATAATTTCTTCCTCCATGAAAGCAAATTCCGTTCTCTACATGGATATTATAGCTTATTTTTGAGAAAAAAGTCTTAAGGAAACCTTATTTCGTATAGACTAATTCCTTATCTTCCCCATCGTTTAGTAGAATTAACATGCCCTTCACCGGCTGGTTGTGTTGGATTGCCCCATCCACTGGCCAAACAGTGTGGCAGTTCTCTGTCTTAATCAAATGGTACTCTCCATCCTTCGAAATCGAATTGTTAATGGTTAGTCCTCTTAAATCCACCTCATCCCCTTCACTAAAGGTTAGGCAGCCAGCATCATCAGACACATCCAGATTACCAGTAACAACAAGTCTGCCCCGCTCCATTTCAATGCGAACATCCTTGGTAAGCGCACCATTCAAAACCAACTCACCGTCACCTGTCACATGAATGGTTCCACCATCCCGAAGGATTTGTGCCACATCATCTGATGTCACAGCCTGTGCATCACCACCACCACTACTTGCATTCTGATTGCCTGCAGCTGCCGCATCTGTTTTTCCTTCACTCAGGCGGAAGAAGTACACCTGACCATAATAATCCTTCGTCAGATCATTATTCATTGCCACAGCAAATTTGGAACCATCCTCGTTGACTGCAAGTGCCAGACTCATGGATGGATCATAATCATCCAACACCTGTGTCGACCATAGCAATGCTCCCGTTTTTGCATCGTTCACATATACACTCGTTCGATCCGCCGATATGATTTTCGAACCGTCCTTGGTGAATTCTGCCTTCAGCGCTGCAACGCCGTTCAATTGGTACAGCACCTCACCGGTCTCCATGTCAAACACCGTGCTGTTGAGTACGGAATAAGAAGTAGATGAATGATTTCCAAACCAGATCATACTTTCATCTGCAGACACCTGGAAATTGGCAGCTCCTTGCTGCGTAGGATAACTCCATTTTACTTTTCCGGTAGCTCTATCTGTTACCGTCAATCCATCTCCTTCACTCTTCGTCGTATTAATTACATAATGCTCGGTCACATACATTCTTGGAGCCCAAGACTGGACAAACTGCTTCCAAAGTTGCTTACCACTCATATCATATGCATAAATGTAACCATCACCAGAGGAAATATAAAGGCTTTCATTGTCCGGTGCGAACTTTATGTTTCTTACCTGATTATCCAAGAAGTCTGACCAAACCACTTCCTTCTTGTTCCAGTCCATAACCCAGACTCTTCCCTCTGTATCAGAAAGAACAAGATACTGGTTATCATTCGAAAGCTGTGCGCATCTGGTAATCGTTTTTTTATCAATATTTGGGCGAATATTCTTGACTTCCGGAAGTTCTGCAGAAGTAATCGCGTACACTTCCTTGCCTGTTTTGTCAAAAATGATTACGCGATATCCGTCCATGCTGGAATAATCTTCGAAGGACACGATATACTGTCCATCCTCAGACACATCTACATATGGCACTTCCTCAGGTAGCGCATGAGTAAACAATATGTTACCATCGAAATCCGTTACGGTAAGTCGAATGCGATCCTTCACCACAGACGAAGGCACCTCTGTATGGAATGGCACAAAAGCAATGATGCTTTTATTATCCGAATCATACTCATAAGACTGCAATCCCGTATCTATCACTGCCGTCTGCTCATAGTATAAAGGTGCACTCTTCTTATATAAGGTAGGAGAAATCACAACCTCCTGACCATCCTTTGGATATGCAAGAATGACACGCTTATCATATCCATCTGCCTCGACTACAAGAGAGGCCTCACGCCATGCGCCAGCATACTGCGTCTTATATCCACCCGTCTCAAAACGATAATTGCCGTCTGCATCTGTCTGCACTGGTCCCGCAGAAACTACTCCAGGATGAATCAGACTGATAAAGGCTCCCGCAATTGGATTTCCGCCTTCATCGGTTACTGTTCCTCGTACGATGCCATCGCTCTTTTGCTCACGCAGAAGCTGTGTATCCATCACACGGGTAATGTTCTGCTTTAGCTGAAAGGTTTCCTTATGAACATCCGCGTCGGTTCCCTTTTGCATGTGAATCGTAACATCAAAGGACAAATCGCCACTAATGGATTGCGTTCCGTCCGGATAGTTTCCCGCAGCAGGAGAAAAGTCCATTTGTGCCAAATATTCCTCTCCTGGATTCACATAGAATTCGCCACCATTTGGATGATTTAGCAGCTTATAGCCCACAATATATTTTTCAAATGATCCGGAAAAGTCACCCCGCTCTACATCCTCAATATTGAGCACAAACAACTGATCCGACGTATTCTTGAAGAGAAGCTGACGAATAATGACGCCTTCCTTATAATCCACATCCAGGTCGCCCTCTCCCCAGATTTCAAGGCCTTCATAATTGGCATAGAGTGTGTCATATACCTTCTCTTTTCTGCCTTGGTCATACATTCCATTATTTTCCGTGTAGACCTTATTCCATTCCGGCTCCTGGGAAAACTGATTGTTGTTCTCTACCGTATCTACAACTGGAGAAGTCCCTTGATTTGTTTCAGCACTATCTGTTTTGCCACAAGCACAAAGCAGTGTAGCAATGGTCACAAGGCACAGTGCATTTTTCCACATATTATTCTTCATACGCTGCCCTCCTTAACGCTGTCCGCTTCCATTACAACGATTGCAGATGGTTTTTCCACCACCGCCGCACTGATGACATGGTTGCTCCACTTCTACGTCCATCTCAACTATATCGTAGGCCAAAGCCTTAAAATCAGCATTGCCACCATCCTTCGTACAATGACCACAGACTGCTGTAAGGCCACCATGCATACCATCGTCCACCCAGCCTTTGCCGCCACAAACAGGACACACATAATCGTTACGCACTTCCTCTGTGCGATGTTCGATACAGATTTCGATACCCGTTCCATTGCAGGTCTCGCATGCAAAAATGCCAACACCACCGCATAAATCGCAGATTCCATTATCTGGATGATTATCCCCTGGTGGGTTCTCCCCTGGTCGATTGGATGCTGGTGCCCCGGCTGATGCGCGTTCATCCCTTGCAACATATAAATCAAGGCTATGAACTTTACAGAATTCATCAACAAGTCTTTCCGCTTCATCCGCCAGAATATCGTACAAGTCTCCCGGCGCAAGTTCTTGCTTATCAACAAGAGTGAGCTTTATTTCTTGCTTTTTATCTTCCTTCAGATAGCCTTGCTTGTGACATATCTCTAAGTAATCTCCATAGCAATCGGTAAAGTTTCCAGTTGTAAAACTCATATCTGACAGTACGTCTTCCGCGTCCTTATTCAAGGCCTCGATTTTCAGGACATTTTCGTCATCATCCATATAAAAAAGTGCTTCTGGATTGATGGTCACCATAAGAACTGCTGCATAATCAATAGACTTGTTTGGAACTACTTCACTGCCATCCTCTGCCGTAACTACCTCATCACCTCTTGGATGATTCTCTTCTCTTGCAACAGTCTCTGGCGCTTCGTTACTTTGTCCACAAGCACATAGGAAAACAGATGCTATCACACAAAGCGCAATTACAAGACAATGTCTTTTCTTCATGACTCTTACCCCTCCCATATACACTAGGGACGGTTCTTGCGTTGCGCCTTAGCGCGCCTTTGGTGCAAGGACCGTCCCTTTGATTCATTTTTCTCTAGACTATTCGTCTAAATTTTCCTTTTTCTTGAGTGCCACAGCAACCCCGCCGATAAGCGCTCCCACTACAACAACTCCAATAATAATTGCGATTACCATCTTGCCCATAGATGAAGCAGGCTTTTCTGGCATTTGGTCTGTTCCTGTAGCCGATTCCTGCGCTGTATCTTGTGCTTTCTCTGTCTCTGGAGTCTGCACCTCTGGAGCTTTCTCTGCAGCTTCTGTCTCTGCTACATTTGCTTGCTCCTCAGTCTCATCCGCAGAAGGTTTCTTAACACCTTTTTTCTTTTGCGTCTGCTTTGGTGTTTCTACCGCTACAGGTACATCCTTCTTTTCGTCTGATGCGCTTGCGCCACCTCCCGAAGGACTTGGTGCCACAGGATCTGCAATCGCTGTCGCCTCCTGCTTTGCCCAACTGCCACCTTCATAATCTGCAACATATACCTGATATGCGCCACCAACTGAAAACTGTCCAGCTACACTTTTCACAAACTTACCATCCTGCGTTCCAACTGTATCCATTGCAACAATTGTTCCGTCTGAATTGCGAATCTGAATTGTAACCGCAACTGCATCTGTACTACCACTAACACTTACGGACGATGCATAACAAATAACACTATCAATTACCACTGTTTTATCTTTTGCATACACGGGTGTTGCCATTACAAGAAGAACCAACAACAATGGTAAAAATGCCATGATTTTCTTTTTCATTTTGTGGTCCTCCTTCCTTAATAATTCCATTCAATGCGACCATTCCAGTAAATACCCTTACCTGCACCGACCTGGGTACCACCAAAGGAATCTGCGTCATCAAAGCCGCTGTTTAATACTATGGCGTTCAAAGCCTGCATAGATGGATCAATATTGTCGCCGTAATGCGCCACAGTCTCTCCATCTGGCTCGTAATCGAGGATTTCTCTTCCCTGGCGGAAAGCAATGACGAAATCCGTCATAGCAACGCTACCTCCACCTGCCGGCGTATAGGCTGCCTTTGGAATGACACTTGTTGTTCCATCTGCATTCGTAACAAACAATGACAAATTGGTATCTCCACCTGTTGGATCATTGGATGGATGATAGTAGGTTGCGTAGACAATAACAGTATCTCCTCTTCTATAATCGTAGGAGCACTTTGCTGAACCAAGATTATCTCCGTGGAAGAAGTAAAAATCTTGTGATCCCGCCCCATGATCTTCCAAATACATCGCCTGAATTCGAAGTCCAACACGGTTAATTGTCAATTCCTTCACGCTGCCATCACTATATGTAATAAGAAGTGGAACCGAGTCATAAAAGTTCGACTTGAACTCTACTCTAAAATCATCTGTATCTGGATTTGTAATCACAACACCATCTGCCATAGAAGAATCCTTCAAAGCAACATTATCAATATGAACAACGCCTGCCAGACCAACCGCAACTGCCTCAATATGAATTGCGTTATTGCCTACAAATACTTCTGCATACTTTCCTTCTGCGTCTGTACCTGTCTGGCTAATACGGTCTACTTGCTCTGAATTGATGCCATAAACCGCATTACTTTCACCTTCTGAATTGACTACTACGAAGGTCTTTGTTGGATTGATTAAACGAAGTTTGCAGGAAAGATTACTTAATGAAGGAAGCGAAGTATAGTAACGATTGAAGAAGTCTACAAATCTACCTTGATATCCTCTTCCATCATTCATATAGTTATTCAAATAAGTACAGTATACGTCATCTCCATCTGGATTGATGGTTTCTGCTCCCTGTGAACATCCATGTCCTGCAATCAGCACTCTACTTGGATTAAAGGCTGCATTTACGCATACAGATTTCTCGTCATTTCTGTGATCTGCCTCATCCACATACAAGGTAGTCTCATCCGTCTTATTTCTCACATAAAACTCTGAACCAGTCCAGATAAGAATCTGATCATAGCTTGAAAGTGCATATACATCACCATTTGTAGATACTGCATTTCCACTCTCGTCTACACCCAAATTGATTGTATATGTGTAATGATTAATCGACTGATCAACACCTGCATTATTCTTTGCTGTGATATCTGCTGCTGTCGTAATCGTAATTCTACTTGCTGTAGGATCCGCTGGATTATACAAATCCGTTGGCTTATAGATATCAAACGTTCCACCATCTACGATTCCACCTTCATCCCAGAAGAATCTAGAGCAAAGTTCTGTTGCAAGACCAATTTTCATATCGGTTTCATCAAGTGCTCCGCCGTCAAGATTGCTATAAGCATATAAATACTGAGGAATTAAATCAGCCGTAGCCTGTGTTCCTTGTCTAACATTGTTTAGTGCCAAGTTCACTTCATGTGGAATAAAGCCCGTTTGTCCCCAATCAAGGGTATGGTCAAATACCGCAGTATAGGATGTTGCACCATATCGCTGGTCATTCTTAGACAGAACATTTTCCCAATCTTCTTCTGGAGCCCAACCAGCCCCTTGATAAGCGTGATAAATTTTCTTCTTGCTACCTTTGATTGTGCAAGTGAACTTAACCTTTTTTGCATCGCCCGGAATTCCAAAAATCTTTGCAAGACCGAATTCAGTGATATCATCTATTGTAATTGGGCTATCATAACTTGAGCCATTTGTTGAAATAGCATAAGTTACTTCCAAAGCCGTTGGGTCATATCCACCAATCCTAACCACGTATTCAGGAGAACAGCCCCATCCCGTAAACATGGCATCCCTCATGTACTCGAAACCACGCCATTCCCAAGTTGTATCAGCTGCTATATCTAATGCTCCCTCTGTCACATCATAGAGCCCATTTATACATGACGGCTTATTACCCTTGTTCTGCAGAAGCATATTGGCTCCTGAATCCGCACTGATGGATGCAACATTCAAACGTCCTTGAAAATCTTGGCCAGTAGACTCATCATGATAATTCAAAACCGTGAGCTGACCACCTCTTTCAATGGTAATTGACTGTGCAGTCACAGTTGTACCACACACCACAAATTGGCAACCTGATGGAATCACAATGTTTTTAAAGTCTTTTACTGCACTATCCCTATTTACTTCGAAAACCTTACTTTCTCCCTCAGTCACATATCCGCTTTCGAACACATAGTTTGGAATAGAAATTCCACCAGTTTTCTTAATAATCGAATAGCTTGAAAACTTATTGGTTGGAACATTCATTTTTCCACCCACTAAGTAAGCACCTTCAATTACGTCATAGGAAGAGCCATGCTTACGTACTACAAGAAGTTCTTCCCCGTCCCCAACGGTAATTCCTGTAAGATTTAATCCAACGGTAATATCCTCATCAAATTGTGTTATTGGATTCGTCCAATCATTTCCTGCGGTTCCCTGACTGACTTCATTTGTAAGGGTCATATCAAGGGTTGCAACCGTATCATAGGTTGCGGTTGCATCTGTGCTCTGTGCCTTCGATAATGCGTTAGCATCTTCCGTACCATCCACAATATTCAGATTCAGATTTCCA
>JAZQQA010000016.1:0-8730 GCA_045628825.1 Agathobacter sp. | reverse complement strand
GCATCAATTCCTGAAACAATGTTATCTCTTGTCTTAGTTAATCCCTCAACCAGCTTACGGAAGAAGCCCTTCTTCTCAGGTTGCTCATTTAATTCCAACTCTTCTGACATTTGTATCCCTCACATTTTAAAGAGAGAGGCGTCAGGCGCCTCTCCTAATTATATTATTCAGTTAAGTCGTTTTCTATCAAATTAACGGATACAAGTGTCGAAACACCCTTCTCCTGCATCGTAATTCCATAGAGACGATCTGCTGCCGCCATCGTACCACGACGGTGGGTAATAACGATGAACTGTGTATTTGCAGTCAACTTATCCAGATAATTTGCAAAGCGGCCTACGTTACTATCATCAAGCGCCGCCTCAATCTCGTCAAGGAGACAGAATGGCGATGGCTTTAATGCCTGAATTGCAAAAAGAAGTGCAATGGCAGTCAAGGCCTTCTCTCCACCGGACAGCTGCATCATGTTCTGCAGTTTCTTTCCTGGTGGCTGCGCGATGATACGAATGCCACTTTCCAGGACATCCTCATCCTCAACAAGCTCCAAGGTTCCATGTCCACCACCAAAAAGCTGCTTGAAGGACTTATCAAACTCTCTCTGGATTTCTGCGAACTTCTCAGCGAACTGCTTACGCATACCCTCATCCAACTCTTCAATGATGCCAAGCAGGGTCTGCTCTGCCTCAATAAGGTCATCATGCTGGGTCTTTAAGAACTCATATCGCTCAGATACTTCCTTATATTCTTCGATGGCATTGACATTGACATCACCAAGCTGACGAATCTCATCCTTTACATGAGAAACAGACTTCTTGATTCCAGCCAAATCCTCCATCTCTTCGTTACGAAGTTCCTCTGCTGCATGAGGGGTAAGCTCATACTCCTCCCACATGTAGTTAATCTGGTATTCACGCGCCTCGGCAAGCTTCTCTCTCTGGCTGCTCAAGCGATAGATTTCCTTGTCCAGCTCATTCTGATGCTTACTAATTTCTTCCTGTCTCTGGAAAAACTGATGGTATTCCTCAGACATCTGATTCTTCTTTTCGATTGCAGCGGAAAGATCTGCGTTCATTGCGCCAAAGCTATCCTCTGATGCAAGAATGGTCTTACGAATCTCCTCAATATCGGCACGCTTCTTCTCGATATCGGCCTTGGCATTCTGTGCGTTGGCAAGATACTCGTTACGCTCTGCTTCGTACTTTTCAATTTCGCGATCCAGACGATCGATATTTTCCTGAATGAATCCCATATTCTGGTTGATATTTGCAACCTCAAGAGCAACCTCTGCAACACGAGAAGCTGCACCAGCTTCCAGTGCAGTCTGCTTGTCTAAGATTTTTTGGAATTCTTCTCTTTCCACGGCGATTTCTGCTTCACGCTTCTTTGAGTATGCTTCCTCTTCTGCAATCTTCTGCTTTCCAAGATTGATTTCTGAGGTCTGGTTATCCAGTTCTACACTCTCTGCCTTTAAGCCAGTAAATACAGACTCGCTCTCATTCTTCTGCTGTCTTGCACGCTCAACATTCAACTTTGCAGTATTCTGCAAAATAAACTGTTCCTGCAATTTTGCCTTAAGCTCGGTCATCTCATCTGCTGCAAGCTCCTGTGCAGTTAAGATATCTTCCTTACGGCTCTTAATCTGTGCAATCTCTTTTCCAAGATCTGCAATACGCTTCTCTAGTTCTTCAATTTCACGATTACGCGCAAGAAGGTTGGTGGTTCCCTTAAATGCACCACCTGTCATAGAACCACCTGGGCTTAAATACTCACCCTCAAGAGTTACAATATGAAGGCTATAGTGATTCTTACGTGCAAGCGCAGTTGCATGGTCAATGGTATCTACTACCAAGACTCTTCCAAGAAGGTATGCAGCCACCTCATCATACTTGTGCTCACACTTCACCAAAGTGTTGGCAAGACCAATAACACCTGGCTCACCAAGACAATCTTCATTCTTTGGATTCTGTCTTGCAGATACTGATGTAAGTGGAAGAAAGGTTGCTCTTCCCAGACGATTCTCCTTTAAGAACTGAATCATCTCTTTTGCAGTTGACTCATCCTCGGTAACGATATTCTGGATATTGCCACCAAGTGCTGTTTCAATTGCAATTTCGTACTTCTTATCTACCTGAATCAGATCCGATACAACACCCAGAAGTCCCTTGTGGGAAGCCTTCTGCTCCATAACCTTACGAACGGTGTTGTTGAATCCATCATAACGCTCAGCGATATTGCGAAGTGACTCCAGACGAGATTCCTGTCTATGGAACTGCTCCTGTGTCTGTGCCAAAGAAGCATCACACTCAGAAAGCTTGCGCTTCCAATCCTTGTCCTTCTCTATCATGGCTACTTCTTCTGCCTGTAAATCAGAAAGTCCCTTGGTTACTTCCTCCAAGGTCTTTTCATACTCTGCAAGCACTGCATCCAGGTCTGCCTCCTGGCTCTTACGATCCAAAAGACGCTTGGTAAGCTCAGCCTTACGAATATTGATTTGCTCAAGCATGGTATCAAAACGCTGCTGTCTTGCCTTAATGGATGCCTTATTGTTCAGGAGTTCAATCATCTCCTTCTGGCCTGCCTCAATTCCCGCAGTACAACGAAGAATTTCTGCCTGGATCGCAACCAGTCCTTCTTCCGCTCCCTTCTGACGGGCACTTACCTCAGCAAGCTTTTCATCCAATTCCTTCTTCTTTTCCAGATACTCATCCTTGGCAATCATACGCTCGGCTTTTTCTGCCTCAATGCCATCCAGACGATTCTGCAAATGCTCATCGGATACCTCTGCAGAGTGAATCTGTTCCTCTAAGATATGAATCTGACTCTCCAATTTTTCCTTGGTTACAGAAGATGTGCTGATGCTTTCACGAATAGAAGTAATTTTCTCATCCATCTCAGCAATGGCCTGTTCCAAAGTCTCATACTCAGACTTAATCTTCTCGTAAGACTCTGTGGTCTCCTTCATCTCTGCTTCCGCAATGGCATAGCTTGCCTCTACTTCCTTCTGCTGAAGGGTAATACGAGCGGTCTCAAGTAAGAAGAGGTTCACCTCTAACTCCTTAAGCTCTGCCTTTTTACGAAGATATACCTTCGCCTTTTCTGACTGGCGCTCAAGTGGTCCTACCTGACGCTCCAGCTCAGCCAAAATATCATTGACACGCACAAGGTTTTCCTGCTCATTTAAAAGTTTCTTCTGGGCAGTATCCTTACGCTTCTTGAATTTAACAATACCAGCCGCCTCATCAAAGAGCTCTCGGCGCTCTTCTGGCTTACCTGACAGAATACGGTCAATCTGACCCTGTCCAATGATGGAGTATCCCTCTTTACCAATACCAGTATCGTAGAATAACTCAGTTACCTCTTTCAGACGGCATACACTACCATTGATTAAGTACTCTGACTCACCAGAACGATACAGACGTCTCGCAATGGTAACTTCCTCATAATCAATGGCAAGCTGATGATCGGAATTGTCCAAGGTAATTGCAACATAAGCATAGCTAAGTGGTTTACGGTTCTCTGTACCAGCAAAGATAACATCCTGCATGGATGAACCACGGAGCTGCTTGGTGCTCTGCTCACCCAGTACCCAACGTACTGCGTCAGCTACATTACTCTTACCAGAACCATTTGGTCCAACGATGCCAGTAATACCGTTATGAAAATCAAAAACAATCTTGTTGGCAAATGACTTAAAGCCATGTACCTCTAAGCTTTTTAAATACATTCTATTTCTCCTCTTGCTGATTCTTCATAAGAATCAGTGCGCGATATGCAGCCTCTTGCTCTGCTGCTTTTTTGGTATGACCACTTCCCGTTGCCACAACAGCATCATCTATACACACTTCCACAGAAAATGTCTTGTCATGGTCTGGTCCTGATTCTTCCACCAGGACATAAGAAAGTGTTTCGTGTTTTCCCTGCACCACTTCCTGCAGGATAGTCTTGCTATCATAAAAGAGCTTCTTATTTTCTACATCCGTCAAAATAAAACGGAGCACGAACTCTTTTGCATTAGTAAAACCACCATCCAAATAGATTGCTCCTATCACTGCCTCAAGCGCATCTGACAAAATGGATTTACGCTTTCTTCCACCAGTCTGATCCTCGCCCTTTCCCAAGTACAGGTAGTCACCCAAATGTAAATCTTCTGTACAGAGTGCAAGGGTTGGCTCACACACAATGCTAGCGCGAAGTCTCGTAAGCTCTCCTTCTGGAACGTTTGGATAATTGTGATAGAGGAATTCACTGGATACAATTTCAAGCACAGCATCCCCAAGGAACTCAAGTCTCTCGTTATCAGATAGCTTTTTCATATGCTTCTCGTTGGCATATGAGCTATGGGTTAACGCCTGACGAAGAAATTCTACATTGGAAAACTGATAGCCAATCGCATCCTGAAAGTCATTAAGATTAGACATCTCGCCCTCCTAGATAAAAGTAAAGCCCTTGTTGCCAAGGGCTTTGAATATCAATGAATTAGTTGATTGCTTTCTTAATCTGCTCTACTGCATCGCCTACAGTAACAATCTTCTCAGCTTCCTCGTTTGGAATCTCGATATCGAATTCCTCCTCGAGGCCCATGATAATCTGGAATACATCAAGAGAATCAGCACCAAGGTCATCTACGAAAGTTGACTCTGGCTTAACTTCGCTTTCATCTACATTAAGTACTTCAACAATAATTTTTCTAAGCTTTTCAAATTCCATAATTTTTTTCCTTTCTACTCTTCTTCCCCATCTGAGGTTAATAATCTCTCTTTGATTTTTCCATTAATATCCTGCTGTGTAAAGGTCACACACTGGAAAATGGAATTCTTAATTTCCTTCGCCTTGGCACTTCCGTGAGTCTTCACAACAAGTCCATTCAGACCAAGGAGTGGTGCACCGCCATGCTCAGACGCATCGAAAGACTTGAGTGTCTGCTTCAGAGAAGGAAGGGCAAGCGCTGCTCCGATCTTACTCTTAAGGCTGCTCATAAGGCCTTCCTTAATTACGGATACCAAAACCTTGCTTAATCCCTCGTAGAGCTTAAGGATGACATTACCTGTAAAGGCTTCACAAACAATGACATCTGCATCTCCAGCTGGGATATCACGCGATTCGATACTTCCCACAAAATTAATATTCTTACACTCCCTAAGAAGTGGTAAGGTCTCTTTTACAAGGGCATTTCCCTTTTCGTCCTCAGCACCAATATTCACAAGAGCAACCTTTGGATTCTGGATACCAACGACATTCTCCATATAAATGGAACCAATCTGTGCGAACTGAACCAAGTGCTCTGCACGAGCATCCACATTGGCGCCACAGTCAATGAGAAGTGACACACCCTTCTTGGTTGGAATCAGTGGAGCCAGTGGTGGTCTCTTAAGGCCCTTGATACGGCCAACAATGAGTTGACCTCCTACAAGAACAGCACCTGTACTACCAGCAGAAACAAAAGCATCTGCCTCCCCGTTCTTTACTAAGTTCATACCTACTACGATAGAAGACTTCTTCTTGGTACGGATTGCCACAACTGGCGGTTCCGCCATCTCGATAATCTCTTCCGCATGCACAACACGAATACGATTCTCTGGATACTTGTACTTGGCCAGTTCTGCCTTGACTGCATCTTCTGGTCCAACAAGAATGACTTCAATATCATCTCTTGCATTCACTGCATCTACAGCACCTTCCACTGGTGCAGCTGGAGCAAGATCACCGCCCATCGCATCCACAACAACTCTCGTCACTGTCTGCATTTTCGGTCCTCCTTAACACATCTATACAAGAATATACGATAATCACAAGTGTCTGTCAAATCATATTTTTCACCAATTTCGCTTGGTTTCTTTTCCTGCAAGGACATGCGTATATACCATTTCAATCAGCTCATGGCGCACAGCATCTGGGCCACTCACTGTCTGATAATAATGAGGCTTCTTATTACGAATCGCATACAGGTCTTTTGGACGCTCAAGGATTTCCTTTTGACTATAGGCGCGGTAGTAGCCCTCTTTCTCTTCCAAGGTAAAGCCTGTCGCAAAGAAACGCACACTTTCTACATACTGGTCATAGTCTTCTCCAAGGCGAAGTGCAATCTCTTTTGCATCCTCATCTGTTGCTACATAAAGATGACACACCTCTCCGATTTTTCTTGCCAAATTGTTGCGTCCCACTTCCTTGGTAGAGCTGGTAAAGTCAACCAGATGTCCATAGCAGGAATCCTGATTGCTCAGGTCAGAAGCATTTGCTGCTGTCATCACAATGACAGGCAGACGGCGTTCCTTGCTTTCTACAAGTGCAATGAGCTGGTCCACACCAATCGAATTTACATTCTGAATCTGTGTTGTAATTGGAAGCACATCCTTGGCGCCACACTTCTTTACGATGGTTGCAAATAGCTTTGGTCTTAAGTACGGAAGCACTTCTTCTGGCGCATTGATTGGGTTGGAAAACTGATTGTAGCAACGAAGCATCATCTGTCCACAATCATTCACCCAAGTCTGGAAGCCGGTTGACCATACCTTTCCAGCCTCGTCAAGCCCCTGATAAGAGAGGGTGGCACGCATCATATAGTTTTCTTCCTCATAGGTAAAGCTACAGAAGAATCCCTCTGCATGCAGTCTCACTGGGTGCACAGACTTTGTGAATTCCTCTGGATAGTACTCGTCCAATTCTCTGCAAAGGAAATCGTTGTATACCATTTCCCGAATCTTCTGATACTTCTCCTGCATGAGATCCTTTTCATCCGTACATACAACTGTGACATCAAATGCCTTATTCATCTTAAGTGGTGTCACAAGCTTCTCTCTCGGATAAGTCTTCTCATAAGCACGTCTTCGAAGCTCACTGTACACAGCACTGATGCCATCCACATATTCTGGCCTTCCTGCGTTCTTCTCATTGGCGAGATAAATGATGGTGTTGGCATCCAGGCGATTGATGTTCTCCTTGATCACAAACTCGATAAAATCCTTCTTCTTCCACTTAAAGACTGCCTTCCCCAAATCACTGGTAAGAAGCGCTTCGATTTCAGGATCAATGTCTCCGTTCAAGGTACGAAGTCTATAGCGATAACGAATCATTCTCGCCCAGTCTTTTTCCAAATAGAAATCATGGCCCATGTCATCAAACAAGGAAACCATGTACTGGTCACACATCTCAAGCGTTGCAAGAATACTGTTTAATTTTCTTGCCTCCTTAATACGGTCATCCCAGACCCCCACATCTTCCTTGTAGCGCATGTCATGTTCTGCTTCATGCCAGCCCTCGAACAAAACCGTACGAAGCTGAATCTCAAAGGTTGGGCGAATGCGAAGTCCCTCAATCTCTGGCTCAACAATCTGACGCACGAAGCCTGGAAGCATAAAGGTTCCGTTGTTCTTAGATGGTACGAAGGAAGACTCATCGTTCACAGACTCCTTCCAACGCACATTCTCAAGCATGGAATCCAAGATTTTCTGACAGGCCTCGATGTCGTCCTGATAATATAAAATAATGCGAAGTCCAAAGAGATCACTAATCTTCTTCTCTGGATCACATACATAACGTTCATTCTTTAATTTTCTCTCGATGGAATCCCCCGACTTCACTCTTGAAAAAATGCGATAGTAAAATCCGTAATTATCTAATTTTTCTCTTAGTATACTTTCGAGAATTTCCAAAACCCCTTCTAGCTTATTGCTAAGTTCGTAGTAATTACTCAATCCGCTTCTCCTTTAATTGCAATTGTCGTATTTATCATACCACATAATAGGAAAACATGAAAAAAGCCTTCCGAATTGCTTCGGAAGGCTTCACATCCATAATTAGTTCTGTGCGATGATCTCTTTTTTGTTGTAAGACCTCGCAATGGTTTATCTTCTTCCGTGTCAATCCGTCATATAGTTTATACGCTATGTCAAAAGCCTTTATTCTCTTTAGACTAGTTTATCATAGTCCGTCAGAGTTTATAACAAATTTTTAATCTTGTGTCAAATCTTGTGTCAAATTGTGTCAATCAAATAACGCTTTGGATAGATTCAACTTTTTTCATTTCCTCACGCATCCACTCCTCATTCATGTGACTATATATCTCCATTGTTGTAGATATATTTTCATGCCCCATTATGTATTGCAATACTTTTACATCAACATGACTTTGAGCCATATTTGTACATCCAGTATGTCGCAAACAATGAGCTGAAATATGGGGGAACAACATCGGCTCTCGTTTTTCTGCATTTGCAACTTTTAATTCTTCTTTATTAAATGCCACAATCATATTATCCAAAATGCGATTGACACAATTTGGTTGAATAGGTCTGCCATCCTTTGAAGTAAATACGAAACCACTTAACCCATCTATAACTATATCGGAAGAAATACCTCTTTGGAATTGCATCCTCTTTTGTTCTTTTAGTGCGTTCCAAATCATTCCATCTCTTTCAAAGGTAATAGTTCTAATACCTGCTTGGGTTTTTGGAATATGTAATCTAAACTTTGTTTCCCCATCAATAGACTTATAGATAAGCTGATGATTTATAGAAATCTTGCAATTCTTCATGTCAACATCATTCCAAGTTAATCCAATCATTTCAGAATTTCTACAAGCCGTACCTATCATAAATTGGATCATTGGAAGATATTGCGAATAGATAACACTATTTCCCATAAATTCATATAATCGTTTCTGCTCTGCCAAAGATAATGCGTGTTTCTCTGCCGTTTTATCCTTTGGAAGTTTTCGCAACGCTCCATCGCAAG
>JAZQQA010000015.1:0-8398 GCA_045628825.1 Agathobacter sp. | reverse complement strand
TGTTCGCAGTTACCTATTGGAATGACTATACACATTACAAACTGTATATCAACAATTCACTTCTCTACAACTTCCAGATGAAGTTAAGAGACATGGTTATGGGTTCCGATATTCCACTTTCAACATCACTTGCAAATGAGAATACCATCCGTAACGCGGCTATTATTGTAGCAATTATTCCATTCATGATTTTATATCCAATGTTACAGAAGTACTTTGTAAAGGGTGTAAATATCGGAGCGGTAAAAGAATAAGCAACATATGTGGGAGCTTGGTTATTACAGGCTCCCATTTTCATTTGCGTAGATAGGGAGAAAAAAGATGGCAACCATATACTGGGCAGGAGATTCAACAGTACAGTACAACGATATAAGGACATATCCACAGACGGGTATTGGACAGGTGATGCACTTGTTCTTAAAGCCAGAGCATATGGTGTCGAACCATGCAAAAAATGGGCGTAGCACAAAAAGCTTTCTAGAAGAGGGACGATTTGAATCCATTTGTGCGCAGATGAAAGAGGGAGATTTTTTGTTTGTGCAGTTTGGGCATAATGATGAGAAAAGCAATGATCCGACGCGCTATACTGTGCCTCAGGGAACATTTGCAGAAAATCTTCGCATTTTTATTCGTGAGGCTAGAAAAAAGAAAGCAACTCCCGTGTTGATTACGCCCTTAGAGCGTCGCCTGTTTGACGAAGACGACCGTTTGATTGAAAGCGCCCATGCAGATTATGTTGAGGCGATAAAGATGGTGGGCGAAGAGGAGCGGGTTGCTGTCATCGACTTGTGGGCAAAAAGTAGAGCGGCAATTCAAAAAGCGGGATTTGTAGAGACAAGAAAATGGTTTGTTCATGTGCCTGAGGGAATCTATCCAGCTTTTCCGGAAGGAAAAACGGATAACACCCATTTACAGTATCGAGGGGCAGTTACCTTTGCGGGTCTGATTGCAGAGGGCTTAGAAGAGTTGGGTGGTATTTATGCGAATCTTTTGATTGGCGATGAGCCTGCTGAGAGCTATAATCCTAGTAACAATCTTATGAAAAATGTAGATGAGCCTTAGAATGAAAAAGAATTATAATCGGGATTTGATCCTAAGCGGGAATTTGTATCGTGCAATTCTGTCCATTGCGCTTCCTGTTATGGTGAATAGTTTCCTGCAAACGCTATATAATTTAACAGATACCTTTTGGCTGGGAAGACTTGGAACTGATGAGCTTGCAGCCATTAATTTGGTGACTCCGTTACAGAATATTATTGTGAATTTTGGTTCGGGTATTACGGTGGCTGGCTCTGTGCTGGTTGCGCAGTTTCTTGGTGCAAAGCGAGATGAGGATGCAAGGTCTATGGCCAATCAGGTCTTTGGATGTGCTATGATTTTTTCTTTGACCTGTGTATTTGTTTTTGAGTTCGCAACGGCACCGATTGTGACCTGGCTTGGAGCAGAGGGGAATGTGTGGCTGTATGGAAAGCGCTATATGCAGCTTGTTGTTGTTGATATGCCATTTCTTTATCTGGTCAATATCTATGCTGCGATTCACCAGGCACAAGGAGATACGGTTCGGCCAATGTTCTTGAACCTTCTTGGAATTGCAATCAACATGATTCTGGATCCGCTTTTTATGGTAGTTTACCACTTTGGTGTAGCAGGAGCTGCGCTGGCAACGGTACTTGCGAAAATGATACCTGCAATCATTGCCTTTGTGTTGCTATCAAGAAAGACAGAGCTCATTTATCTGGATGTGCGCCGTATTCGCTTTGAGAAAGATAAGCTTCGTGATATTGTAGTGATAGGTCTTCCGACGGCAATGGGTGGAAGTATTATGCAGTTCGGTTTCCTTTTGATGACAAGAAACACGCTTTCTTATGGAACGGAGGCTATGGCAGCTTACGGAATTGGAAATAAGATTAATGGTCTTATCTCTTTGCCTGCAAATGGTATGGGATCTGCGGTGTCTACTATAGTGGGTCAAAATGTTGGCGCAAAACAGTATGAAAGGGCCGAAAAGGGTTATGTGCTGTCGCGCCGTATGATTGTTGCATTTTTGGCGGTTGGTGGAGTGATTTTATCTAGACCAATTGTAAGCAGCAGCATTGCTAGCATTTTTACTGCGGATCAAGCAGTAGTTGCTATGGCATCAGACTATTTAAGCCTGATGGCGTTATGGACCTTTACCAATGGAATACAAACGACGACGATGGGGTTGTTCCAAGGAAGTGGTCATACAGAAGTGACGATGGCTATGGATATTTCTAGGTTGTGGATTTTTCGATTTGCAACCCTTTATATATGTGAGACGATGCTCCATATGGGAGTGCGTAGCATTTGGTATTCGGTGGTAATTAGTAATGCGATTTCACCGTTCATTTTGTTTATTATTTATAAGACAGGATATTGGAAACGACAAAGGAGTAGGGCTTAATATGGAAAAGTATTTGGAACTTGCGAGTAGCCTTCCAAAGAGAATGGCATATGAGACAACAGAAAACAAAAAAGCGGGTTATGTGGATTTGGTATCCGAAATGCGTGAGCAGATGAGGGAGTTGGAGGCTGATTACGACCGTATGGCTGCGGCAACCTTCCTTGTGGCTTTGGTAGATACTGTGCTTGTGACAAGCCCAGAAATCTATGAGCATTACCGCGCCATTGTAGACATGATGCGTGAACTGGCCAAGAGGTTAATTTCTGAGAAAGCGGATTTGGAAGCTTCTGGTAGAATTTTGCTTTCTTATGGACTTTTTACCGCATGCGAAAATCAGTTGCTCTTAGGCGAAAAGTATTTGCCTATTGCAGTTGCGCTTGCACAGGAACTACAGGCTTCTGATGCAGAGGGTACGCTAGCGACTTGCTGCTTTGAAAAAATGCAGCCACTCTTTGAAAAGTATAAAGGCGTGGACTTTGGTATTGCAGGATTGACAGAGTCTTATGAGGAGCAGACGACAGGCTGTGTAAAAATGCTTGTTAAGACAGCGCGAAGCTTGACGCTTTCCATTGAAGATGGCGGCATCTATGAGACAAAGGAATGCTACAATCTTTATGTAAATGACGTGTTTGTGAAGCAGACAAACAACGTAGTTTCTTCTATATATAATGTGAAGCCAAACAGTTGCTACAAGGTTGAGGTAAAAAAGATAGATGGAAGTGTTGTGGGAACTATCATTTTTACCACCAAAACAGAAAGTGCAACCTTGAATGTAAGAGAACTTGGTGCAGCTGGAGATGGTGTGCAGGATGACACTACTTTTATTCAGGCAGCAATTATGGCCTGCCCAAAGAATGGTCGTGTCCTTGTGCCTGCAGGAGTATACCGCATTACACAGATTTTCCTACGTAGCCATATGTCGCTTGAACTGGCAAAGGGAGCAGAGCTTCGGGCGGACGCAACAAGGGAGAGCCATGTGCGATTCCCGGGACAAATTGTTGGTTACGACGAGTCGGTTGATTTGGAATACGGTACTTGGGAGGGAAATCCTCTTCCAATGTTTGCTGGAATCGTGTCAGGTGTGGGTGTTGAGGATGCTACGCTTTATGGGGAAGGAACGGTAAACGGAAATGCCTCAAAGGAGGACTGGTGGAACAATCCTAAGGTGATGCGCATGGCGTTCCGTCCTCGTACGTTGTTCCTTAACCATTGTAAGAATATTACTGTTCAGGGTGTGAAATTCTGCAATAGTCCTTCGTGGACCTTGCATCCATTCTTTAGCGATGATTTGGGATTCTATAACGTAGTAGTTGAGAACCCAAGTGATTCTCCAAACACAGATGGATTGGATCCAGAATCATGTAAGAATGTGGAAATCGTGGGTGTGCGCTTCTCCCTTGGAGACGATTGCATCGCAATTAAGTCTGGAAAGATTTACATGGGTAAGAAGTTTAAGCAGCCATCCGAGAACCTGCATATCTATCAGTGCTTAATGGAGAATGGACATGGAGCAGTTACCATTGGAAGCGAGATGGCTGGCGGTGTGAAGAATTTGGTTGTGGAAAACTGCATGTTCCGACATACAGACCGTGGACTTCGCATTAAAACGCGTAGAGGTCGTGGGGAGGATGCGATTATCGATGGCATCCTGTTTAAGAACATTGATATGGATCATGTTATGACTCCGTTTGTGGTGAACAGCTTCTACTTCTGCGATCCAGATGGAAGAACAGAGTATGTACAAAGTAGAGATATGATGCCGGTGGATGATCGTACTCCGCTTATTAAGAAATTAGAGTTTACACAGATTCATGCAAGCAATTGTCATGTGGCAGCGGCACACTTCGATGGACTTCCTGAGCAAAAGATTGAAGAAATTGTCATGAAGGATGTAAGTGTTACTTACGCAGACGAGCCAAAGTGCGACGTGCCTGCGATGTCAGAGGGCGTAGAGGCCTGTACCCTTAAGGGCATTTTTGCGCGAAATGTGAAAAAACTTACATTGGACAATGTGTCAATTGAGGGACAGGTTGGCGAAGCGATGGAATTAATTGATTGTAATTGCTAAGATGCCGTTGTACAATGCAAGAGATGACATTGCAAAAAGGAAGGAAAAAGCATGAAGGATTTTTTTGATTTAGATGGGCCATTTTTTCAAGGCATTATTTATATTGTAGACATGGCATATGCAACTTGCTTGTTTCTTTTGTGCTCGCTTCCAATCATTACAATTGGTGCATCGTGGACGGCCTTATATTATACCATGCATAAGACGATTCGCCATGGACATGGTTATGTTGGGGAAGAATTTTTCTCTTGCTTTAAGCAGAATTTTAAGCAGTCGACCCTGGTGTGGCTTTTGCTGCTTGCAATCTATGGCGTATTAGGGACGGAATGTTATCTTATGTATCAGTATGCAATTTTGGGTCAGGCGATTGGAAAAAGTTATATTTTGCTCATGATCGTAATTGCTTTTGTTGTGGTTTGGAACCTATACCTATTTCCGTATATTGCTCGATTTGAGAATAAGACATCTGTAGTTCTGAAAAATGCGGCCTTTTTTGCATTCGGAAATTTTGTGCCGTCCTTGATTATGTTTGTGCTATTGGTTTTCTTTATGCTTCTAATTGTATCGTGGCCAGTGCTTGTAGTTCTTTTGCCGGCAGTGTATGGTGCGATTTGTGAGCGACTGCTCGAGAAGATCTTTGTGCGATATATGTCGGAGGAGGACAAAAAGGCAGAGGAAGAGCGCAATAAAGAATATAAAAGTGGACATTGATACGGAACCTTCTTCTATGTATGTGGAAGAAGGTTTCTTTTTGCAATAAATCGTGATACAATAAGATGCCAAACGAGAAAGGAGGGCTAACAAGTGGTTAAATATTATAAGACGGATGATCGATTAATTCATGAAGAAGAAACAATCCAGAGTGGCGTATGGGTGCAGATGGTTAACCCCACAATTGCAGAAGGCAAAATGGTAGCAGATGCGCTGGATGTAGATATTGAAGACTTGCTTGCAGCTCTCGATGAGGAAGAAAGTTCTCGTATTGAGTTGGAAGATGGTTACACTTTGATTCTTGTGGATATTCCTACCTCAGAAACCAGACATGAGAAGGATGCATACACGACTATTCCTTTAGGTATTATTATCACACAGGACACCATTGTTACTGTGTGCACGGAAGAGACACCAGTTCTTGAATCATTTTTGGGGAATCGCGTGAAGGAGTTTTCAACCAAAAAGAAGCTCCGTTTTGTATATCAGATTTTGTACCGCATTTGTGTTTTGTACCAGAGTGACCTGCGTGTAATTGATAAGATGCGTATGGATATTGAGGAGCGCGTTGGTGAAGATACAGAAGATATGGATCTTATAGCTTTGCATGAGTTGGAATCAACCCTTGTATACTTTGCAACCTCACTTCGTGCCAACAGTGTAGTGTTAGACCGATTGACGAGATATAAAAGACTTGAGCAGTATCCAGAGGATAAGGAGTTGTTGGATGATGTCATTGTCGAGAATCGTCAGGCGATTGAGATGACCAGTATTTATCGTGATATCATCAATGGTACCAGAGAGTTGATGTCATCAATTATTGATAACCGTTTGAATAACGTCATGAAGTATTTGACGTCTATGACCATTGTGCTTGCAATCCCGACCTTGATTTCGGGTCTCTATGGTATGAATGTGAAGACAGAGGGTATGCCTTTTGCCAATAGCTTCTGGGGATTTACAATTGTAAGCGCCATAACAGTTGTAGTATGTATTGTTGTAATCATTCTTCTTCGCCGTAAGAAGATGATGTAGAAAGGAAACGATCCATGTGGATTGCAAATAATTGGAAAGATTATGAAGTGCTGGATTGCTCGATGGGAGAGAAATTGGAGCACTGGGGAAAATATACTTTGCTAAGACCAGACCCACAGGTTATCTGGGATACGCCAAAGACCATTAAGGAGTGGAAGAAACTCAATGGGCACTATCATCGCAGCACAAAGGGCGGTGGTGAATGGGAGTTCTTTGATTTGCCAGAGGAGTGGACCATTCATTACGATTTGCCGATTGGAAAAACGCTTACCTTCCATTTGAAACCGTTTAGCTTTAAGCACACGGGGCTGTTCCCGGAGCAGGCAACCAATTGGGATTGGTTCTCAACAAAGATTGCTGATGCGAAAAGACAAAGCCCAAACCGAGAGATTAAGGTTTTGAATCTGTTTGCTTATACTGGAGGCGCAACGCTTGCAGCAGCAGCTGCTGGTGCTAGTGTGACTCATGTGGATGCTTCTAAGGGTATGGTTGCCTGGGCGAAAGAGAATGCGGTGTCATCAGGACTTGGCGAAGCACCAATTCGATGGCTCGTCGATGATTGCGTCAAATTTGTAGAACGTGAAATTCGACGCGGCAATAAATATGATGCCATTATTATGGATCCGCCATCTTACGGTCGTGGTCCAAAGGGTGAGATTTGGAAAATCGAGGAATCGGTTTATCCTCTTGTAAAGCTATGTGAGCAGATACTTGTGGATGAGCCACTGTTTTTCTTGATAAACTCATATACCACAGGGCTACAGCCTGCAGTGCTTAACTATATGATTAGCACAGCGCTGAAGGGAAAGCCTGGTAAGGTGCAGGCAGAAGAAATTGGCTTGCCGGTTACCTGCAATGGATTGGTACTTCCATGCGGAGCAAGTGGAAGATTTGAAGGAAAATAATTTGTGTTTCTTCTATATATAATAGGAAAGAAACAACAATACGTAGAGTAGTACTTAAGGACTGGAACACATCATCTTGTGGTCCGGTCCTTTTATGAAAAAAGTAGACAAATATAGGCTTGAAAATTTAGTAAAAAACATGAAAAAAATACTTGCTTTTTTACAATAGAGCATATATAATATGTTTTGCTGTGGCATGATAGCTATGAAGTTTGAAGTTACTACCCAGTGAGGTAGAGAATTCGGCGGAGCGAATGTCAAGTTAGGAAACTGACGACAAGTGACAGTACAAACAATCGTCTACATCAAGTAGAAACAACGTGTAAGAATGAATCGGGTCAACTGAGCATCGTCTTGATTCAGGACACACACGGAAATGTGTACAGTCACCACTTGTCGCATCAAGAATTTTTTAATGCGAAAAGGAGGCGGCTTTTTTTATGGCAAGTCAAGTAATGAGAATCACTCTCAAGGCTTATGATCACGAATTAGTTGATTCATCAGCAAAGAAAATCATCGAGACTGTAAAGAAGAATGGATCACAGGTGAGCGGACCAGTACCTCTTCCAACAAAGAAGGAAGTAGTTACTATCTTACGTGCAACTCACAAGTATAAGGATTCACGTGAACAGTTCGAGCAGAGAACTCACAAGAGACTCATCGATATCATTACCCCAACCCAGAAGACTGTTGATGCTTTATCACGTCTTGAGATGCCAGCTGGTGTTGAAATTGATATTAAGATGAAGGAGAAATAATTCTCCAATCTAATTTCCTTAATAATAAGGAATCACAAATTATGAATATCCCCGAATGGTTTATATAGATAAACTGCTCTAGGATGAACGGTTCCGCTACTTGTTCCGGTTGAATTTCTTCAACAATCGGAGAACAGGCAAGAGGCGTTCCGCTGTAGAAAACAGGAGGTAAAAAAATGAAGAAAGCGATTTTAGCAACAAAAGTCGGAATGACACAGATCTTCAATGAAGATGGTGTATTAGTACCTGTAACAGTTCTTCAGGCTGGTCCATGTGTAGTAACACAGATTAAGACTGTTGAGAACGATGGTTACAGTGCAGTTCAGGTTGGTTTTGCTGACAAGGCAGTTAAGACTGTTGAGAAGGATGCCAACGGTGGAAAGAAAGTAGCTCACAGACATGGTGTGAACAAGGCTGAGATGGGACACTTCGCTAAGGCTGGTGTATCAGGAAAGAGATTTGTTCGCGAGTTCAAGTTTGAGAACGCTGCAGATTACAA
>JAZQQA010000014.1:0-22277 GCA_045628825.1 Agathobacter sp. | reverse complement strand
CTTACACCAAGAACAGACTCAGCTAAGTCACGTCTGTAAATAAGAACACCAGGACATCCCTGCCATGAAGAACCCTTTAACTGTCCCTTAGAATCAGTTACAACGTCCTTTGTGTACTGGAACTGATCTGCGAATACGTCAGCACCAAGTCCAAGATCTGCAAGTGCCATTGTGTAGTCAGTATCAACATACTTAAGTGCGTAGTCAGCTTCTACTAAGAAGATATCAACCTTCTCATCTGCTGCCTTGCTTTCCTGAGCAATAAGTCTCTCATCGAGATTGTTCTGGTAAGCGTTGTCTGTGTTAGCTGTGATTAACCAGTTAACTGTTACATCACCGATTGTACCGGTAACATCGTCAACTACGGTGTATCCTGGGTAGTAAGCTTCTACACGCTCTTTCCACTCAGTATTCCATACACAGATGTTAAGGACTTTGCCTTCCTCTGTTGCTGCAGGAGCTGGAGCATCTCCACCTGCTGCCTGTGTTGGTGCAGGAGCTGCTGTCTTGCCACATCCAGCTACCATTCCAACGACCATTGTTGCTACAAGCATACTAGAAATAATACGTCTTTTCATGATCTTCCTCCCTTTATTTCGCTTGTTTGTTTGTACACTTATCTTATAGCTTAAACGTTTTCGAATATATAATATTTTTTGACAAAATATCATTTTCGTGTTATCTTTCTAATGCAGAAAAGTAGTATTCACATTTTATAAGAGGTAACTTCATGGAACTATCTAGAGAATGGTATCGAAGTGAATTCGTCAACCAGGAGATGCTTGAAAACCATCGAATGCTGGAAAAAGAGCTCACCTTCTACGATGCCATTGCCCAAGGCAACCTTGAGGCAATTGAAGCCAATATCAAAAGCCAGGATTTCATCAACCCAGAAGGTGTTGGTAAGCTTTCAACCAACCCTGTACAGAATCTACGCTATCACTTTGTGGTAACCGTCGCACTCATTACGCGTTACTGCATTCATGCTGGCATGGAGCAGGAAAAGGCCTATGGTCTATCCGATTTTTACATATTAAAAATGGATAAGCTACAGACTATGCAAGAAATTGCGGACCTCCACGACCAGATGGCCATGGATATCTGTCGTCAGATGCAGAAGATTCGAAGCTCACAGGTGCTGTCAAAGCCAATTGTACTTTGCATCGACTACATCTACAGCCACATCCACTACCGCATTACCGTGGAGGAGCTGGCAGAATATCTTGGGATTACAGAAAGCTATCTCTCGAAGCTTTTTCATAAGGAAATGGGTCTGACCCTAAGTGATTACATCACCAACCTGAAAATTGAAAAAGCAAAAAACCTCTTGCAGTACTCTGATTATAATATTGTAGAGATTGCCAACTATCTGTCCTTCTCTTCCCAGAGTCACTTCATCCAGGTTTTCAAAAAATACACCGGCTCTACCCCGCATAATTATCGAAAGCAGAATTTCCGGAGCACCTGGGAAGGACTAGGAGAATAGATATGACAAAACAACGCTATGGTTACAGGCGCAATCCCTTTTACCGCTTCATCCGCTTTATGGTATGGGTCTTTTATAAGAAGATCACCGTAGAGGGGCTTGAGAACCTGCCAGAGGAAGCTGCAATTTTTGTCGGCAACCATACGCAAGCCAACGGACCAATTATCTCACAACTTTATATGCCAAGAGAGTCTTACACCTGGTGCGTCTCCAGTATGATGCACATAAAGGAGGTTCCCGACTATGCCTTCACCGACTTTTGGTCTAAGAAGCCAAAATGGTCCCTTCCTTTTTTCCGTTTGCTCTCTTATATCATTGCACCTTTGGCTTCTTTTATTATGAGCCACGCAGATACCATTGGGGTCTACCATGATAAGCACATCCTGGATACCTTTAAGGAGTCTGTGGAAAAAATGCAAAATGGGGCGGACATTGTCATTTTTCCAGAATGCTATGATGAGCACAACAACATCGTCCACGAATTCCAGCGCGGCTTTGTGGATGTGGCAAGACTGGACTACAAGAGGACCAAACGAAGCACACCATTTGTGCCGATGTACCTGTGCCCAGCACTTGGAAAACTTGTATTCGGTAAGCCAATTTATTATAATAATGAAGCGAATCCAAAGGAGGAAGCAGACCGTATTTGCAATGAACTCATGGATGCAATTTCAGAGATTGCCTATGCACTACCTCCACACAAGGTTGTAACCTACAACAATATTCGCAAGAAGTATTACCCAATGAACACTAGAATGGAAGAGAAATAATATGACACAAGAAACAACAAAAAAGAGTTATAAGCACCTTTGGCTTTTGATGGGTTGGGTATGGTACCTCATTATGTATGCTTTAACGGAGAACCTGATTCCAGAAAGCCGTTGTCACGTAGTACACAGCCGTGTGGATGACCTCATTCCTTTTAATGAGTATTTTGTCATCGCCTACGTCTTTTGGTATGTCCTCGTCGTTGGCTCCCTTGGCTATTTCCTATTCAAGGATGTAGAGAGCTTTAAGGGCCTTCAGATTTTCATCATTATCACCCAGGTGGTTGCCATGATTGTCTATATCGCATGGCCATCCGTACAGCTCTTGCGTCCAACCAGCTTTGAGCGTCAGAATTTCTTTACTTGGATTCTTGGTATCATCTATGCCTTTGATACCCCAACAGGTGTGTGCCCTTCCCTTCATGTGGCATATTCCGTTGGTATCGCTTCTACCTGGCTTAAGAAAAAAGATGCAAAGCCTTGGTTCAAGGCCTTTATCGTAGCCGTTGTCATCGTCATCTGTTTTGCTGTTATGTTCGTAAAGCAGCATTCCTTCGTAGATGTTGTCGTTGCCATTCCAGTCTGCATTCTTGCAGAGGCAATCACCTACGGCAAGAGCCACTATGGTGACAGACGCGACGGAAAAATCATCCGTGACATTGACGCAATGCACTACATCATGCCACTCATGTATCCAAACCGTTGTGACAACGAGGCCTACATCACCATGGACATCGATTTGGAAAAAACAGAGGCCTACATCAAGGCAAAAAACGAAGGACTTGCTGTGGAAGACCGCTACAGTCTGTTTGGTCTTATCATTACCGCAGCTATGATGACCATTAAGCAGCGTCCACAGATGAACCGCTTCATCGTCAATAAGAACGTATACCAGCGTAACGATGTTACTGCTGCTTTCACTGTAAAAAAGGATTTGTCGGATGAAGGTGAGGAGACACTTGCACGAATCGAGCTTCATGAGGGCGACAACCTAGAAGCCATCCAGAAGCAGGTAAATGAGCAGATTCGTCTCTGCAAGGTGCAGGATGATCAGTCTACCGAAAGCATGAACTTCATCCAGAAGCTTCCATTTAAGCATGCCATTGGTGCTGCTGCAAGATGGGCTGACCGCCATGGTCTTATGCCACAATCGGTAATCGCAACGGATCCATACCAATGCTCTATCGTACTTACCAACCTTGGTTCCATCGGTATGGGCATCGGATATCACCATCTGATGAACTGGGGCACCACTTCTATTTTCATGGTCATTGGCCAGAAAAAGAATCAGCCTACTTACGATGCTTCTGGCAATGTCACCATGAAGCGTGTGATGAAGCTCAGCTTTACCATTGATGAACGAATTGCAGACGGCTATTACTATGGAAAGAGTCTTCGTCTGTTAAAGAAGTTACTGGAAAATCCAGAGCTTATGGAGTAATAAAAAATTAGTACTTTACTTTTCGAACATATGTTTGTATAATGCGCTCATAGGAGGAATCTTATGGGCGCTTTTGTTTCTGCCAACGGCAGTGATGTATCCAATCTTATAAACGTCCCAGTCATTGCGGCATTCAATTCCAAGGGGAAAGTACACCCTCTTTATGTCCGCATCCAGAACGATTCCTACCAGATTCTTGAATACTATTCCGCCAAGACCTACATGAATGTAGAGGAATTCCACTGCCAGGTTCAGTCTGGTCGCTATAAAAAGGCACTAACTCTTTTGTATTTTAAAACCGAAGATATATGGGCCATGCGCCTATCCTAAAAAAAGAACCAGTCTTGCACGAAACAAGACTGGTTCTTCTTTTTGTTTTATTTTATTTAGAGGAGTAAACAGAATTACATATTACATGGTAAGAACGATCGTGTTCTCTGCTACAAGCTCGGTTTCTGGAACATAGTTGTCTGCCATAGCCTTGCCATTTACAGTAAGAGAAGCACATCCGCTCTGCTTGTGGTCTGGGTTCTTGATTTCGATGTTCAAGGTCTTACCACGGAACTGCTTTGTAATCTTAACGCCATCCCATTCTGCTGGAATCGATGGAGCAATGCGAATACCAAGGAGGTCTGGTCTCATACCAAGAATACCCTCTACACAACCTACCATGATGGTAGATGCGGTACCTGTAAGCCAATGTACATGGCTACGTCCGAAGTGTGGTGAATGCTTTCCTTCTGTGAACTGACCATAGCAGTATGGCTCAAGCTGACGAATCTCAGCACGGTCATTCTGGTATGCTGGTGAATTCTCACGGAAGTACTGGAACGCACGATCTCCATGTCCCTTCAATGCCTCAGCAAGAATAATCCATCCCTGTGACTGAGAGAAGATACCTGAATTCTCCTTAACACCTGCGTTGTAAATAACAGCAAGTGCACCGTCAAAAGCATCCTTGTGGAATGGTGGATCCATAAGAATGGCACCAAACTCAGTATTCAAAATGTTGTTTACACTATCAAGAACGATGTCTGCCTGCTCATCGGTTGCAAGACCAGAGATAACAGCCCAGCTCTGTGGGTTCAACCACATATTTGCTTCTTCTGCAGTACGCTCACCAATGGTTGCACCAGCCTCTGTAAATCCACGAATGACACGATCCTCGTTCCAGCAGCACTCCTGGTAGATCTTCTCTACCTTCTGGCGTGTCTCTTCAAGGTATGCTACGTAATCTGTATCACCCTTGAACTCTGCGAAACGCTTCATGATCACAAGCGCATAATAGAACTGGAATGCAACGAATGAAGATTCACCGTTGGCACCAAGTCTTAAGCAGTCGTTCCAGTCTGCATAAAGTCCAGCTGGCATGCCGTGTGGACCTGTATGCTCTACTGAGAAATTGATAGCTCTCTTCAAATGCTCATATACAGAACCATGGTCCTTATCTGCAAAAAGAATATCCTCATCAAGGAATGCAGTATTACCAGACTCTGCTACATACTTATACACGGTTGGGAACAACCACAATGCATCATCTGCACGATATGCTGGATGTCCTGTCTCCTTTACGTACTCTGGATCTTCTGGAGAATTCTCATGTCCTGCGTTGTGTGTGAATTTTACAAGTGGAAGTCCGCCACCGTGATGTACCTGTGCAGAAAGCATGAAACGAATCTTATCTGCTGCCATTTCTGGTGCAAGATGGATGACACCCTGAATATCCTGAACAGTATCACGATATCCGTATCCATTACGAAGACCACAATAGAAGAAGCTTGCTGCACGTGACCAAATGAAGGTCATGAAGCAGTTGTATGCATTCCAAGTGTTAATCATGGTGTTGAATTCCTTACTTGGAGTCTCAACCATGAAGTTGTTCATCTTTCCATGCCACCACTTCTTAAGTTCTTCTACTTCCTTCTCGCATACAGAAGGATCTGCATAGCTTGCAATAATTGCATCTGCCTCATCGGCATACTTCATACCAAGTGTGAACGCAATCACTTTTTCCTCGCCTGCAGCAAGTGTCATCTTAGTAGAAAGCGCACCACATGAGTTCTGGTTGTAGCACATGTCGCCTGATAATTCACCAGACTCAACGCCGATTGGATTGCCATACTGACGATAAGATCCAAGGAAGCTCTTCTTGTCTCCACAGTATGATGCAACTGGTGCACCAGAGAGACCGAAGTAACGCTCCTCAACGTCCTTCTTATCAATTTCGTTTGGCATATCTGCAAGGTTACCGTGAATCTGCTGTGTGACACGGCTTCCAGCGAAAAGTGTACGAGTAATGAACTGTGAATACTGGAGATTTACCTGATCCTGCTCATAGTTGCTCTGGTTGGTAAACTCAGCATAACCTGTAATGGTAAGGTCTCTTGTCTCACCGCTTACATTCTTTACCTTAAGACACCATACTTCGTATGACTTTCCAAGTGGTACATAATACAAAACCTCAGATGCGATTCCTGCATACTCTGCATTCATACGAGTATAGGCGGTACCATGGTGACACTCGCTCTTATAAGAAGCAAGGTCTTTTCCTACTGGCTGCCAAGAAGCTGACCAGTAATCCTTTGAGGCGTTATCACGAATGTAGATGTAACGACCTGGTGTGTCAAAGTTGTTGAAATGATATCTAAGAATACGTCCATTTGCGCCTGACTTTGCGAAGCTGTATCCACCCGCATTGTTCGAAACGATTGCACCATATTCTGGGGAACCAAGGTAGTTTACCCAAGGTGCTGGAGTATCTGGTCTTGTGATTACATACTCCCTCTTCTCATCATCAAAGTAACCAAATTGCATTTTGCTATGTTCCTCCCTCTTCTTTTGCTTAGCACTTTTTCAGTACTACTTTGAATTCTGGTGTTTCCTCACCATTTATAATTTCTTCTCTTGGAATGATGATCTTGCCATCACCATTTTCCAAGCAATACTCGCCGTAATCCAAGAACTCTGGGTTCTCGATCACAACACTCACCTGCTTTCCAGCAAATAACAACTGGAGTGAAGCCTTTCCCTGATAATCGAACTGCTCCTTCACAAGCTTTGGCTCGATGCAAAGGTCTCCCATCTGACCCTTGACACCAAATACCTCGGTTACCATAGTAAGCATGTACCAGCTTGCAGCACCGGTTAAATAAGAATACATGCCTCTTCCGTCTGCGCGGAAGTACTCAGGTACACCTGGGTAAAGCTTAGAAGTATCAAAATCGTTAGAAGTCTTAAACAGGGTAGAAAGTGCCTTGTGTCCCTCTTTCACAAAGCCATTCTGATAAAGCGCATTTGCATACATAACGGTCATGTGTGAGAAAACTGCTCCGTTTTCCTTCTCACCATATGCAAAGCCAAACATACGACCCATGTCATACTTCTCTTCGTGGAAGTTGGTGTTCAGTCGATATCCACCTGCTGCCTCATCAAAGAGATACTTATCTGCAGCCTTACAAATCTGTGCAGTCTGCTCGTCGCTTGCTACATGGCTCATAACTGAGAATACCTGGCCAGTAAGCATCATACGAGTATCCTCGCCATCTGCCTTCTCAACTCTGCGTCCATTGTCATCATAGTAGCTGTTGAACCAACCGCAGTCTCCATCTATAATCCATTCATTTTTACGAAGGTGTGCTTCCATAGCATCTGCCATGGCATCCAATCTCTGTGCAATCACTGCAACACCAAGGGAAATCTTTGCTCCCATAACATTGTGTCTGCTCTGTGATGTGTACTTACGAAGGATGGCACGCTTGCCTTCGATATCATCGAAGCTGTAATGATCTGGTGTAAGTAAAACAGATAATTCTTCTAAAATATCGATTTTTACCTGGTGAGTCTTCTCTGCCATTGCACGAAGGTAATCAGCAAGAATACGAAGGTTGCCTGCATATGCACAAGTGAAGGCAACACTTTCACCACGCTTTGAAGCCATATCAATAGCATCGTTCCAGTCAGCGCCACGAAGAAGAATGTTGTTGTGCTCACCAACCTCGTATACAGCAGCAAGGTTCTGTACCAAAAGATGCTCGATAACAGTACCCTGGTATTCCTTACCAGATACATCCATAAGCTTGGTTCCCTGCTCTGCTGCCCAAAGCTCATCCACATCGGTACCACGATCAATCTGCTTATCCTTAAAGTAGCCACAAAGCTCATTTAAGATTTCGATATCACCAGTGTGATCGATATAAAGCTTAACCGTAAGGAGTGGCCACATACCATGATCCATCCATACACGTGTGATGTTGTTACGGTCTGCGACGAACTCACCTGGCTTAGAGCCAATAATGGTTGCGTTGGTTCCATCGATACGAACACCACCAAAGTTATCAATAATCATCTGACGAACGCCGTCTGGATTCATAAGGAGAAGTGCCAAGCAATCCTGCCACAAATCTCTCCATCCTCTTCCGCCCTTACCATAATCATGGTATGGAAGGAAGGAACATCCATAGATACGACGAAGCATTGGCTGGAAAGATACCCAGCGCATATAGTTGTCGAACTCACGATTTCCTGTGTAGTAACGAACGTTTACTTTTTCCTGCCAGTAGTTCTTCACGCGAAGAAGTGCTGCATCTACTTTTTCCTTGGTGTTCAATGCGTTAAGGGCTGCTGGAACATCAAGCTCATTGTCTGTTGCACCCATAACAACGATGAAGCTTACAGACTTTCCTGGCTCAAGCTTCACATCCTTGAAACGAAGCGCACCCATTGCTTCACGTCCCTCTGCAAAGCTACCTGCTGGAACACCGCAAGTACCCTCTACTAAGGTTCTAGGATTCATAAGGCTTCCGCCTTCTCCAATGAAAGACTCTACAGTTGGGTAAAAACGAATGGCCTTCTCGCCCTCTTCACCAGCGCCGCATACGAAGTAGGTCATCTCATTCTTGCGATGTCCTCTCTCGTCGAAGGAAAGGGTTGGCTTTACAAGTACGCCATCCTCGGTTGTACGGATTCTGTGAAGCAAAGAAGTAACATGTCTATGATCACGAAGGTCATCTGCACTTCTGCCATAGATAGGAACTGCTGCAACTGGTGTAAACACAAGGGCTTCCTGTGAACAGTTCTGAAGAGTTACATACATAACTTCAACATTGTACTCAATTGGTGCAAATGAAGTGACAACAGAAGTAAGCCCGAACTTCTCTGATGTACGCTCCAATGTCTGCCACATAAAGCCTGCAGTCATGCTGGTCTTTTCCTTGGCTGTGAAGCGAGTTGCTTCTGCCTCTGCAGAATTACCAACTGCAGACCAAAGACCCTTGCCGTCTACGCGTACCCAGAAATTTCTTCCGGACTTGTTATTGTGAAGGTTCTCAACACTAGTTGGCTCAAGTAAGAAAGTATTCTGATCATACTTTGCATCTCCGCCAAGAAGTGGAGTCACTGCTGATTTGATGCCAAGTTCATTGGCAATTGGGAAATACATGTAATTAAATAGTTCTGGATTTTCCATACGGAAACTACCGTCTGTGTTCAAATATTCAACACGGTTCATTCTCTGTTTCTCCTTATCATTACAACATGGTTTTCATTACGCATCTCATAATTTCTTTTTTATATAATCCTCATTCGGCTCTCTTCTTAACCTACTATGCACTATATAGGAAAAATCACAGTTCAAATATTAAATTCATGCACTTTATATCACATTCATGCTCATAAACGAAATTTACGAAAACGTTTAAGTGATGATATATTTATTATACATGTTTCTTTTCCAATATGAAATAGGAAAAATTTCCATAAGGTGTCATTTTTATAGAAAAAGGCCAGACTTTCATGTTTTCGTGGTTGCGCCAGACCACGACTTTCCCTTTATTTATAATCTCGTGGCATATAATCGTGATTTAGTTGAAATTTGGCTACATATGAAGCCTCTTATCATTAACCTTTTTCCAAAAATACGCCGAAATTTGTACATTGACTTGATTCCGGCGTATTTTTCAATGATTTTCTCAGTAATAATGCAACGAGAAATTGCATTTTAAAATTCCCGTTGTCAAAGCAGGAAAAATAGGTACTTTTTTTACAACGATTTTTAGGAGAACGTTTATTCCGTTGTCTTTTACACAAAATGGAGCGTCTTGCTCCGTCTTGCACCCGCATCAAAAAAAGCCCACGAGGCATAAATGCCTCGTAGGCTTTGTCTATAATCTGAGGGTGGCCAGCGCATCATCTGCGCTGGCCAAAATAACTACTTTAATGTAATTTTCTTGATTACAAATCCGTGTCCCTGGATACCGATTCCAGCTTCACCAATCTTGTCAATCATATCCTGAGTCAAAGGAATTTCTTTCACCTGCTTCTCAGGGTTGCCATAGTCCCAACCAATGTCACTTATAACATGTGTTTCCCATGTGTTATAGCGATTCAAATGGAAGCTTGCGTAATTATCGCCTACTGGTAAGTCAGGAATAATGGTTGCCTCAATTACGAGTACACTGTCAGCTTCAAGAGACGCTGTATCAGGAACTAAGAACTGGTTCCCCCAGTCGTTGATTTCCTGCTCTCCCTCAAAGAGAACCTTTGCAACCTTAGCATTTTCAAATTCCACTTTGTTAATTACAAATCCGTGTCCCTGAATACCAAGAGGACCAGCAGCAATCTGTTCCTTTGTAAGGGTAATGGTCTTTACCTGTGTTCCACCTGCCACATAATCAAAACCAATATCTGTAATTACCTGCTTCCATGATGTATCTAACATATGGAAAGCAGCGTAAGCATCATCTCCAGTTAATCCATCAATCATAGTCGCGGTAACAGTAAGCTTTGCGCCCTCATTGATGGTCGCCCAATCAAGGTTAGGAATTTCCCATCTCTTACCCCAGTCGTTGATTTCCTCGCTTCCTTCAAAAAGGACTACACCATTGCTAGCTACTGGCAGTTCTGGAGCTTGTGGAGTCTCTTCTTCCTCTTCCTCCACAACAGGAGTTCCACTTACAAGTACAAGTGAAAGATCAGAGATTTCAATTACGCTCTCAGCTGGAGCATTCTTGCCTAAGTTGAATGCAACGTATCCAGTCTTATCTGTCTTGTTGGCTCCAACATTAATGTTTGCGGTATAGGTTAATTCTTCTCCAGCTACAAGGTCGATCTGATTCTCCCCCTGTACATACCACTTGTTGCTTGTAGCATCCATGCTTGAGAACTCGATATGACGATCTACGTTAGACTTAAGCTTTGCAGAGAACTGATAGGTACATCCCTGTGCAAAAGTGATATCAGACTGCTGAAGTCCAACCTGCCATGTTGCGTCACCAGGATTTGTGATGGTAACAACTGCCTTTCCATCTACAATTGCCCATGAGCCAGCAGCTGGCGCATACATCTTTGCAACCCAGTTCTCGAAACCATTTGCAAAATCAACATTGGTCAAAAGATTCTCACCCACATTCTGTGAAGGAGTCTCTTCCTTTGGCATCTCATCCTCGGTAATCTCGATTAAGTCGATGTTGTCGATGCAGATACGATGCTGTGTTGTAATATTGCCACCGCCCATTGCGATGTTAAAGATTGAGCCAAGGTCTGTTGCCTGCTCCATCTGGAAGTAATTCTCTACCAACTGATACTGGCTGTCTCCAGCAAGCTTCACAGTTGCCTGTGCGTATGGTGTCCAGTCCTCGCTGCCATCTGCGTTCTTATGAACAGAACCATCTCTTTGGATAGAATACTGAATGCTTCTTGCAAGATCACTCTTCACATTGAAGCTTAACTTATAGTAATGTCCACTCTCCAATGCAACATTTGACTGCTTTAACTGAATGTACCATTCCTGATCACCAGTCTTATCAATGGTTGCATCAAAGGCATTGTCTTCTGAAATCGAATCTACAGTACAGCTTGCTGTTGCAGCATCATTTTTGTATACTTCAAAGCCTGCTAAGCCTGCATTGAAAGAACCGTTCTTAATAAGCGCATCTTCTACGAGGCGGATATTGTCGATACGTACTTCACCGTTGCCTGAAATAATCAGTGTTACATCGTTGTTTGGAACCATTCTTGCCATAGCACCACGAACAAGCTTTGCAGAATAGGTCTTCTTCTCCCCTGCAATTGTAAAGTTATATTCCTGTCCGCCAACCATTGCTGTAACAGTAACATCTGCGCCATCCATTGCCTGCGCATCAAAACTAAATTCGTACTTACCTTCGCTTGCCAAAGCAAGATCCCTCTGTTCGAAGATAACGTCTTTGCCCTCTGAAACAGTAACTGCTGCACGTCTTCCATCTGCAAAGTTTGTTACTCTAACTGCATCTGCTGGAGTAACCTCCCAGCTTCCGAGATGTCCCTCTCCCTCTTGGAAGCTTCCATTGTAGATAAAGTTGCCGTCTGCAAGAACAGTCTTTGCTTCTACTTCATCAGGATCTGCGTCCTGGATTTTCTCAACACGAACATTGTCAATGTAAATGGTTGCTGTTGAACCAGCATTTCCCATATTGAACTCAAGACGACCATTTGCATCAGAATCGCTTGTCATCTTAAATTCCTGTGTGAAGGTCTGTGAAGTGGTTGTAAGCTGTGCCTTAAGAGTATCCTTATAGGTCTTATAACCATGGTCTGGAGCCTTTACATCTACATTCATCTCACGTGCTTCGCTTGCATATGCATCGAAGGATACGCGGTAGGTTGCACCCTTTTCAAAAGGAAGATCTGCCTGTACCAACTGAATACTGTAGTCCACAGTTCCAGCATCGGTGGTCTCGATTACCATCTGGCCATCCACGGTCTTTGCACTTCCAACTCCACCGTTGGCTGTAAGGAAGGTCCAATCTGCATCGCTTGCAAATGCACCATTCTTAATATAGTTACCAGTTGCATCTGCATCTCTAAGCTCTACAACCTTAACAGGCTTCTTTACGTTCTCATCGTATGCGTCCTTCTGATATACACGCACATAATCTACACAGTACTGTGCATCTTCACCGAACTTTGTGTCTGCATCTGGATAGCCAACCCATGATCCACCTACTGCAAGGTTCAAAATGATATAGAATGGCTGATCAAATGGTGCTGGGTAGCTAAGTGTACCAACACCTTCATTGGTTGAATACCAATCGCTTTCTTCATGATACTTGATACCGTCCACATACCAAGTAATTTTTCCTGGCTCCCACTCAGTAGTAAAAGTATGGTACTCATCTGCGAATGAGCCGCTTGTTAACACCTTTGTTCCCTGGCTCTCGCTGTGTGGATTACCATAGTGAATGGTTCCGTATACCTTCTTGGTATCCTGTCCCATAACCTCCATACAGTCAATCTCACCACATCTTGGCCACTGTCCATAGACATTCTCATCGTTGGCCATAAGCCAGAATGCTGGAAGGTAACCCTTTCCTGCTGGAACCTTTGCTCTTACCTCAAATACACCATAAGTATAGGTCTCTTTATTCTGTGTATTGATACGGCCTGAGGTATATGACTTGCTTCCGTCTTCTGCAATGGTCTCGATTGGAGTGATTACAAGTTCTCCATTCTCAACCTTGATATTCTCTGAAGAATCTACATATGCCTGAAGCTCACTGTTTACCCAGCCTGGGTTATGTAATTCTACATTCCAAGCAGTGCGGTCAAGCTCTGTTCCCTCGAACTCATCTGCCCATACCAAATTGTATGCAGACAAATCAAGATCTGGCTTTACAGGTGTTGGAACTGGTGCAACGGTGCCACCCTTTTCTTCTTCCTTCTCCTGCTTCTTCTCAGCCTTTTCCTCGGCCTTCTGCTCTTTCTTCTCTTCCTTTGCTGCTGCCTTCTGTGCCTTCTTGGCCTGCTTTGCAGCCTTCTTCTCTGTCTTGCTATCTACAGTTGCTTCCTTATTTTCTTCCTCGGAAGCTGCCTGTGTCTCTTGTACGTCCTCTTTTACTTCACCCTTGGCACCTGATGCCATAGGCACACTCTCATCTACCAGATTCGTAGTGTCTGTTGAAGCTACCTGTGAACCACATGCCGTGAATGTCATGGATGCGGCCAATGTTATTACTAACATTGTTTTCAAACTACCATTACACTTTCTCATCTTTATCTCCTCCCTAAAAAAGTGACAACTGATAGTGTCAGTATAGAGGGATAATTTGGGACCTTATATCATTTTTTTGCTAAAAATATCAAAATTCTGTTTTTTCGAAAAAACTGTACTTTCGTACCATGCACAAGAAAAAGCAGCAGATTAACTCTGCTGCTTTTTTAATAGTTCAAGATTAATTTTCCCTTCACTGATGGTTTTCTCAACCCAGAAGTTTAATGTCTCTACGGCTTGACTGACATCCTGAAGGTGCTGCATGATGTTGGAAAAATCAGGAATCTCATCATCTGTGACCTGTCCGTCTCTGGAAATCTCAATGAGTCGCTTGGTCAGTGGCTCCATAGCATTCAGGCTTGCAATGGTCTCTAGAATGATGCTTGGAAGCTCTGCCATCTCAATTTCTGGAACGTACTTCTTTCCGATGGCACATTCATGTGTGCAGAAGTGATTGCAAAGCTCAGGCTGCTTGTAGCATTCCGACATGCGAAGCACTTCATCTGGATTCGGATAGCTCTTCTCGTCTTCAATACGCTCTAAGCGATCTTCTCCAATGTAGTCCAATAATTCTGCAGCCTTTGCCCTGGTCAGATCATTTTTTTCTCTAGCCAGCTGATAGACGGTCTTGTTTTCTTTAATTGATTTTCTTCCCATATTTCTCCTGTATTTACACGTAATAATTTGCGGAGTTCGTACGCCTTTTCACAATAAGAATAATGATTACAGACAGCATGATTGCGATACCCAAGATTGTGAAGAGCAGTGTACCCATTCCACCGGTACTTGGAAGAGTCAATCCCTTGTAGTTGAGTACATAAATTGTTATCTTGCCAGTCTCATTTAGCCTGATTGTCTCGCCCATTTCATAGAATGGAGAAAGGGAACCAGCGGTCTTCGCTTTTGCTTCATCTTCCGTCAATCTGTTTATTTCAAAATAGATATCCTCTGCCAAAGACTGGTATCCAACTGGAGCACGGGTCTCCAATAAAATATATCTACCGGAATTAAGTCCACCAATCGTAATACCTTCTTCTTTTGCTTCAGATGTGATTGTTCCTTTTTGGTCTGAAAAATTGATTCCTTTTGTGACCAGTTCAAAGATACGTACAATCGATGTATCTTCTGCATAGACCACTGCTTCTCCATCGACAGTGATAGAACCTGCTTCTGGAGCAGTATACGCATACACATAATACTGATTTGAATTCGCTTTACATGCATCAATGAAACCATCTGCAGGAACTTCTACTCCAGATAAAGTATAATCGATTCCTGCTTTTTCATCAAAGGTTCCTTTAAATACATTGCCGAAATAGATATATTTTTCCTTGAAAAGATGGAATTCAGCTCCACCTAAATGGTCCATGTCTTCCATGTTTTCGGCGCTGGTACCATCTAATTTTATAATATTTAATCCATAGGTATATGCATAAACGGTATCTATGCTACTTAAATGGTCAACTTGAATGACTGCAGTGTTATAGTTTCCCTCACTGTTATACTTTACATCCTCTGTAACAATCGCAGAATACTTTACATATATCCTTTCTGCGCTAATAGCCCTGAGACTACTAGCTGCAAAAGTGATTGGAATATTCATACTTCCATCTTCATTGGTTGAAGGAGTTCCAATGAAATAGTCCGTTTCATTTTCAAGGAGCTGTGTTCCTGCCTGATCTGTACTAATCTTAATAGAGGTGTTTGGATCAAGTAAGAATGCGTTACTCATGGTATCCGTCAGAAGAACCACGGAATCCTCCGTGATGTCAGAAGGCGTTGGTTTTTTGAATGAAATTTCAAAATCAACAGAATCTCCCACGGACACAGTATCAACATCATGGCCGTTAATCTTTTTAGTGATGTCGACTCCGCCGCCCTTTAGCGTGGCTTCAAAAAGGATTGGAACAACAAATCCAGTTGCACTTCTTTCTGGAATGATATTGATTACAACAGGACTGTGACCAGGTGCCACAATTATATAGGTACCAAAAGATAAATTTTCGAAGAGCGCATAGTACCTGGTGATTTTTGCATCCTCTTCCGATTCCCTGTTTGGCACATCTTCAGAAGAATACTTCGGTGCATCAAGTGGTTCTAATGTCTCTAAGAGAGTCGTATCTGCTGCGAGCGTTCTGAAAAAATAATCCTGAAGATCACTTGATGCCATTGCAAGGCTAGCGGAGCTTCGATAGGTAGATAAATTCCTTTTAAAATCGTCCGTTCGCGATTCAGAATTTATCCATTCTGCGACTTTGTCTATCCAAATCGGATAGGTATAGCTTGCGATATCGCCATCCCAAGTGACATCTGCTAATTTGTATGCAACAAGTCCCTGATTGTCGGAAGCTAGTTCCACCCTCAAATTAGATGTGTCATCGCCATTTACATGCTTCACCAAATGGCCATCGGAATCTACAAGGTTATTTAATGATCCAACATGGAAGTTGTTATCGCTTGTATCAACAAAACCTATATTATTTGGTGTATAAGACAGCGCAAACATTTCAGCAGAACGATTGGCTGCTGCAAGGGCAGTTCCAGCAGAACCTCCAACTTTCTTCCATGCACCTCCAGAACAGGTACAATTAGAATGTGTATAGGTGATTTGTGATCCAGCTGCACCGTTTACGCTACCTTTTCCACCTGCGCCGCCTTCTCCATAGGCACCATATGTTCTGGCATGACTCGTTATCGTGGAATTATAGCATCCGCTTCCCCAGCTGACGACATCTTTGATACCTACATCAAGATTGCCTTGACCGCCTGAGTTGCCACCATTTCCACCGGTTCCACCAGTTCCAATACCATAAGCTGCAAATCCAGCACCACCACCGGCACCACCGCCACCAGCATAGCAACCAACATAATAGATGTAGCTAGAGATCTCAGCTTTCATAAACAATGATTTTCCATATGCGCCTGCTGCACCGCCAAGGGTACCTGCTGCACCGCCAGTCGCAGTAATTGTAACATGAGAATCTGTATATATCTCACCAAAGGTACCACCGTGACTGCCTGTGCCACCACTGGTTCCGTTTTTGGCAGTTTTACTTCTTAAGTCATTCCATGCCAAGTCGGTCGCAGTACCAGAAGTATAGGTCATAAACTTGTGATTTAAAGAGCCGGTGTTTGATGCACCAGTTCCGCCCGCACCACCTTTTGTTCCGATACCTGCGCCAGCACCACCACCACCGTTTCCGCCAGCACCGCCAGCGCCTGCATATATGCTATCACCCCAACATAAAGAATTATTAAAATTAACGGCCGTACCAGTAGAAAGAGAATTACCACGAGAACTATTTCCACCATTTCCACCAGTGCCGCCATCACTACCATTTCCCGCATTACCGCCAGTGGCTACCAGCGTACCTTCACCAAATATGCTGAGTGTATTGCCTGCGCTTAGCTCAATTCCTGCAGCGCCTGGCTTTGCGTAATATGCGTCACCGCCCTTTACTGTGAGAGTGACTCCCTTTGGAATATATAATTCCACAGCACCACTGATGACAATCGCTGAATTTGCGTCAGCAGAACTTGTCGCATTGGAAGCCGTGATTGTCGTGTTTTTATCTACGATATAGTATCCGGTTCTAAGCGTAACGTTTCCTATCGTATTGGTTAATACCTCATTTACTTCTGTGAGCGAAGCTAAAGAGCTGAATTTATCCCAAATCTTTTCCGCTGCTTGTACCTTTGGCTCAATCCACAATCCTGTAAGCATAGTGGCAAGCATAGCAAGTACAAGCACCATAGATGCTTGACGTTTTAATATCCCGTTTTTCTTAAAGCATTTCACCATAAGCTGTACCTTTCTAGTATTGGTCTTTTGCTGCATTATAAGCAGACTACACCACGTTCATGTTATCTGCATTGTATATCACACCTGGTTACAAAGTAGTTACATAAAAGTCTTGTGATATCGCGTAAGAAGTACGATACTATATGTGATTTGTGGAAAAGAGGATTGAAGTTATGATGAAAGTTGCTTTGGTTGGAGCAGGAGCTGTAGGTTCCTATTTTATATGGGGATTTCATGGATGCCAGGATGTGGATTTCCATGTGATTGCAGATGGCGAGCGTTATCGCAAAATCAAGGAGCAAGGCGTCTATATCAATGGACAGACCTATTATCCACCTGTACTTACCAGTAGAGAGGCAGGAAGACAGGATCTCATTTTGGTTGCGACAAAATATAGCGGGCTGGCAGACGTCATTGATATTCTGCCACTGTTGGTTGGAAGAGATTCCATCGTTTTGTCCCTTCTCAATGGAGTAGATAGCGAAGAAAAAATTGCAAAGCGTGTCGGCTGGGAGCATGTAGACTATGCCGTGATGCGTATTGCGGCAAAAAGAGAGCAATATGGCTTTGTCTTTGACGCAAGCAGAACCCAGGGACTTTTCGTAGGTCAGGACAAGCTGTCCATGGACCAGCTTGCAGCCCTTGGTGCATCGAACTGTAACATCAATGTGATTCCAGATATTAAGACAGACCTGTGGTTTAAGTATGCCAGCAACATGGCCAACAATCTGCCACAAGCAGTGCTTGGCATGGACCACAGCATGATGGATAGTGAGCATGGCGTGGCTTTGGCGCAGGGCTTGTGGAACGAGGTAAGACAGGTAGCCCTTGCAAAAGGGATTGTATTGCAAGAAGAAGTATTCATTTTTACCGCAGCACCAAAGACGGCCAAGTATTCTACTTTACAGGACTTAGAGGCCAAGCGGCATACAGAGATTGATATGTTCGCAGGCGTGCTCATGGAGATGGCAAAAGAATACGACATCCCAGTGCCATATACAGAGTTTTGCTACCATGTGATCAAAGTGATCGAAGAGCGAAATGATGGTGCGATTTAAGAACGCAAAAAGCAGCAGAATGAATCTGCTGCTTTTTTCATCTAATCTCTTGCTTCGATTACGAGAAGAACTCCATCTGAAAAAGTGATGGTTCCCTCTTCTTCGATAATTTCATTGCTAATGCCAAGGGAATTAAAACCACTCAGCGTATAATTGGTCAGGTTGTACTTAAATCCATTTAAGGTAAGCCCCTCCACTGCCTGTGACACTGGAACCAAGGAAACGAAGTCTCCGTACTGTTCATCCTTTCGAATGGTCAATGGGTGATCCACCATACGCACGCGATTGTTGGTATCCACAATCTGAATATCAACCTTCTGCTCCAAGCCAATGCCAAGAAGCGCAATGTTGCCAAGGACATGATCCAGTCTAGATCCTGTCGCTCCAACTATGGTAAGGTCATCCATACCACGGCTAATGGCATCACGAATGGCATGCTCTGTATCGGTATCATCCTTTTCTGGATTTAAGGATACGGTTTCGATAAACTCTGTCTTTTCAAAGAAAGCCAAGTCCCCCTGATTTGCAGAATCGAAATCGCCAACAATTACATTTGGTGTGATAGAAAGCTCACGCAGCACATGCATACCTGAATCTGCCGCAATAATCATATCAAAGCCGCCCACTTTTACGAGCTCACATATCAATTCTTTGTCCTGCTGTCCCCCAGCAACAATCAATGCATTCATCTTAAACCTCATTCATCTTCTCAAGGAAGTTCTTTACATTGGTAGTAATATCACCTTTGAATACAGCGGATCCAGCCACAATAATATTGGCTCCCGCATCCATGAACTGATCTACATTTTCTACAGTTACGCCACCATCAACCTCGATGTCAGCCTTGTATCCATTTTTCACCAAAAGACGCTTAAGCTCTGCTACCTTATCAATGGTGTAAGGGATCATCTTCTGTCCACCAAAGCCTGGATTCACAGACATGATAAGAACCATATCTACCTTGCCAAGGACATAGCGGATGGTCTCGATTGGTGTGGATGGATTCAGTGCCACACCTGCCAGAATTCCATGCTCCTTGATTGCTTCAATGGTGCGATCCAAATGCTTACAAGCTTCCGCGTGAACGGTGATAATGTCAGCTCCTGCTGCCACAAACTCATCGATATAGCGAATTGGCTCATCAATCATCAAATGCACATCAAACATACGCTCTGTGCAACCACGAATCGATTTCATCACTGGCATTCCAAAGGAAATACTTGGCACAAAGCTTCCGTCCATAACATCGATATGAACATACTGTGCTCCAGCCTCATCCAAGGTACGGATTTGTTCGCCCAGTTTGGAAAAATCTGCAGATAAAATAGATGGTGAAAGGCAACGCATAATGAATTCTCCTAATATTTTTTGATTCGTTTCATTTCTTCATAAATCAGCACGTAATTGTCGTAACGGCTCTGGCAAATCTTTCCCTCTGCCATGGCATCCTTCACACCACAATTCGGCTCATTGATATGGCTGCAACCCTGGAACTTACAGAAAGGTTCATGCTCCACAAATTCTGGAAAGCAACGCCATAAATCTTCTTTTTCAAGTCCTGGCGCATCCATAGAAGAAAAACCAGGGGTATCCACAATAAAGGTATCAGAAGCGATTGGAATAATCTCGCTGTGGCGCGTGGTATTTTTTCCACGGGCAATCTTCTCGCTGATTTCTCCAGTCTCCACAACCACATGACTCTGTAAGGCATTGATGGTAGAAGACTTTCCAACTCCGGATGGCCCAGCCACCGTTGTCGTCTTTCCCTTTAATACCTCACCAACTGCCTCTACACCAATGCCATTTTTCACACTGGTAAAAAGCACCGGATAGCCAATCGGTTCGTAGATCGCGCGAAGTCGCTCCTTTTCCTCCTCTGTCACCAGGTCACACTTATTAAAAACGATGGTAACTGGCACATTCTGGCTTTCCATCATGCACAAGAAGCGGTCTAAGAGATTCAGATTGGGTTCTGGCTTTGCTGCCGCAAAAATCACAAGGGCCATATCTACATTGGCAACGGCAGGACGAATCAAATCCATTTTTCGTGGAAGAATCTCCTCAACATTGCCCTTTTTATTCTCCTCATCGATGATCTGGATTTCCACATCATCTCCTACCAGAGGCTTGATTTTCTGATTACGAAAGGCACCCTTGGCCTTACACTCGTAGATGCCGGCATCTGCTACATAGACGTAGTAGAAGCCAGCAATTCCTTTGATAATCTTTCCCTGCATAGTTTACTGCTTCTGATATGCCACAAATGACTCAGGATGTGTGCCAACGCTTACGGTATCATCCGCCTTCACATTGCCCTCTGCATCCTTATAGTAATACGTAATTGCTACGGTACCATGTGGATCGGTCATCTCATCAAAGGTTACAGATGCGCCGTTTTGATCCACACGCTTGTCATACCAGGTCTTGTTGCTGTCACCGATAATGACAACGTTGGCATGGTCAAACTTCTTCTCTTCACTATCTGTATAGCTAATGCTTGCAGTGTATTTGTAGAAGGTTTCCTTTTCAGGCTCTTTTCCCTTACTTACTTCAATCTTGACATGCGAATACTTCGCAACTGAGGTGCCACCCTCTGGATTCTGTGAAATAACACGATCCTTTTCTACCGAACTGTAAGATTCTACAATATCTACGATCAAGCCACCATTGGCAAGTGTCGACTGTGCCTCTGAGCTTGTCATTCCCTTCACTACAGGAACCTTCACAGACTCAACACCCTGGCTTACCACAAGCTTCACGGTAGAGCCTGGCTCAACCTTGCTTCCTGCCGATGGATTCTGCGAAATAATCTGTCCTGCTGCAACGCTGTCGGAATACTCATAGGAACGATCTGTTGACAGCTTCAAAGCCTCGATTGCCTTTACAGCATCAGACTCTGGGTAAGACAAAACAGATGGCACTTCCACCATATCTTCTGCCTCTGCAACAACGACAGTAACTGTGCTGCCCTTCTTTACCTTCTGTCCTTCGCTAATGTCCTGCGACAGAATGGTTCCAGCCTTTTTATCTGACTTCTCTGTCTTTACAAAGATAGAAAGTCCCATCTTCTCAAGGGCGGATGCTGCTTCCTTGTGGTCCATGCCCACAATGTTAATCATCTCCACCTGCTCATCCTTTGGTGCTACTACCACGTCGTTCTGACTGACAGTCTCTACCTGGAAAGCTGGCTCTGTCTCTTTTGGCTTCTTGTTGCCCTTAAAGGTGCCAAACAGACTCAGTACAAAGAAGAAAATTACAATAACAATAATCACTGCAACGATAATTCCAACGATGGTCACGATGCGGTCCATCTTAGGACTGAGTCCTTGATCATCCCCATCGTCAATCTCATCTGGGTCCTCTTCCTCTTCTTCCTCTTCGTCATCTGCGAAAAAGGATAGCTTACGCTCAGGCTTAACCATTTTGGTGGTCTTGGTTGCTTCTGCTTCTTCCTCTACCTCAGAGGTCTCCTCTACAGTAGAAACGGTACCAGTGGTAGACTTAATCTGCCCCAACTCCTCTGGGCTCATAATCTTAGTCTTTCCTGCATCCATAAGGTTTGGAATCACGACAAAGTCTTCGTTTGGATTTACAAGAGCCTTACGAAGATCGGAAAGAAGCTCCTCCATAGACTGGTAACGTCTATCTGGAGTCTTCTGTGTACACTTAAGAATGATCTTTTCCATGCTAACAGGAAGC
>JAZQQA010000013.1:0-4586 GCA_045628825.1 Agathobacter sp. | reverse complement strand
ATGAAATGTACTGCAATCCTGGAAGTAGTTGAGAAGACTGGCAAGGGTCAGCTTGCAATCCTTATCCACCTCGCTGTATCTGATTCTACTCTCGAAACTAAACATACGATTCCTTTCTTTCCCCTACGGATAGTATTATATCGTATTTTATCGCGTTATGCCAAGGACAATGGAGCAAGTGCGAACGCTGCTTGCAGCAGTAAGCACATTGCGACATTGGACGCGCATCGCGAAACCGAGATAAAGCGAAGCGGAATCGAGGTGGCATAACGCGAAAAAAGACCTCAGCGATACCGCTGAGGTCTCAAGCTGGCCCACAAGGATTCGAACCTTGGTAATGACGGAGTCAGAGTCCGTTGCCTTACCGCTTGGCGATGGGCCAATGTGTTTTTCAACATGTGCTAGTATACATGATGAATATAGGAGTGTCAACCCTTTTTTTCATAATTTTCTACAGATTTTTTCTGATAGAAAATCTGCTCTCTTTTCCACCCTACGAGAACAGAATCACCTCTCCGTCCACAAAGGCATAGGTAAGTGGGTCGCTCCAATCCAGAACCGCATTCCCGCTGGTCTGGTCCGTAATGCTCGCGCCAATCATCTCCTTCATCTCTGCTGGAATCATGACCTTCATCTTCACATCTGCGCCGTATTCCGAGTCGACAATGGTAATCTTCTGCTGGCCGAAAAGGTATTGCAGCTTACCAACGCCATTATAATCGGTAGTAACGGTGAGAGAAAATCCATCCATTTTTTCCAGAAGCAGGCTGTTTGCAATCCCCTCATGCAAAGCACCCTGATACGCGCGCACCAAACCGCCTGTACCAAGCAGCACTCCTCCGAAATATCTGGTCACAACTACCGCTACATCCGTAATCTCTTCCTTTAATAATACGTCAAGCATCGGACGCCCTGCGGTACCTGCTGGTTCTCCATCGTCGGAGCAGCGTGTCATCTCCTGATGCTCGCCGATGACAAAGGCGCTACAATTGTGGCGCGCATCCCAGTATTTCTTTTTCATTTCATTAATAAATGCCGTTGCTTCTTCTTCCGAATGCACAGGCCTTACCGATGCAATAAATCGGGATTTCTTCTCCACGATTTCGCCAACGCCACCTTCATAGACAGTTTTCATAAAATCTCCACGCAAACAATCAGTTTTCCATTCATTTATACCATAAGTACCACCGACGTTCAACAAAGGGTTTCTATTCCCCGATTTTTTTGCTATAATGATGCTGTGTTTGCATTTTTACAGACATGGAAAAATGATAGAAAAAGAGAAATCTAAGGAGGCCTAATATGAATTACGGAAAGAAGTCCGCAAAGCGTCGCGAAGCGAAGCTTGACGCTAAGGGCAAGAAAGTACGTAACAAATTTGGCGTGTTTATGGGCAAGGCTGTTCTTGCTCTTATACTAATTCTTGCAATCGTTGGAATTAGCTCAGGCATTGGAGTATGGAAGGGAATCGTGGATTCTGCTCCTGACATCTCCGCAATGGACGTAACCCCAACCGGTTACTCCACAACCGTTTTCGCCAATGACGGTACAGAGGTTGCAACCTTGGTTGCATCTGGTGCCAATCGTAAATATGTCACCATCGACGAGACTCCAATCGAGCTGCAGCATGCATTTGTTGCACTTGAGGACAGCCGCTTCTATGAGCACAATGGAATCGACCCAAAGGGTATCATTCGTGCCTTTGTCAGCGGTCTTGCCAAGGGTAAGTTCGATCAGGGTGCAAGTACCATTACCCAGCAGCTCATTAAGAACTCAGTTCTCGAGGACATCTGGAGCACAGAGCTTAATACCCAAGTATCCTTCATCGAGAAGGTACAGCGTAAGATTCAGGAGCAGTACCTGGCAGTCGCTTTGGAAAAGCAGGTGCAGAACAAGGATTGGATTCTTGAGAACTACATGAACACCATCAACCTTGGTAACAACACCTTGGGTGTGCAGGCTGCATCCCTTCGTTACTTTGGTAAGGATGTTTCGGAGCTTACACTTTCTGAGTGTACCGTTCTTGCTGGTATCACCCAGAATCCATCGAAGTACAATCCGATTTCCCATCCGGATAAAAATGCAGAGCGTCGTGAAAAATGTTTAAACGACATGAAGGATCAAGGATACATCACCCAGGCGCAGTGTGACGAAGCCCTTCGTGATGATGTGTACTCTCGTATCGGCGAGCACAACAACAGCTACATTGAGGAGGACAATACCAACTCCTACTTCGTAGATGCTTTGATTGATGACCTGCTTGATGATTTGCTTCACGCTGGATATACCGAGGCAGAAGCTTACAAGATGATTTACAAGGGTGGTCTTACCATCATGTCACCACAGGATCTTGCTATGCAGGCGATCTGTGATGAAGAGGTTAACAACCTGAAGAACTACCCTACGAATCCAAAGTATTCCTTCAGCTTGTACTTCCAGGTACAAAAAGCAGATGGAACTCTTAAGGCATATACCCACCAGTCTATGCTCGCGCATTATCAGAAGGTAAATCGTAATCCAAACTACAATATCAACTACGCATCTGAGGAAGCAGCCATTGATGCTATCCATGAATACGAAGGCGATATGTGTGAGGAAGGCGATGTATTGGTAGAAGGTTCTGAGAACTATACTCTTTTCCTCGAGCCTCAGGTAGCCCTTACCGTAATTGACCACCACACTGGTGAGGTAAAGGCCTTGGTCGGAGGACGTGGTGACAAGATTGGTAACCGTACCTTAAACCGTGCGACAGATACCACACGTCAGCCTGGTTCTACCTTTAAGATTATTGCTTGCTACGCACCAGCACTGGATGCAGGCGGCATGACACTTGCTTCCGTTCAGGACAATGCTCCATATACCGTCGGAACCAAGACCTACAAGAACTACAACGATGAGTACACTGGATATACTTCCGTTCGTGAGGCGATTACCAAGTCTATCAACATCGTAACCGTTAAGACTTTGGAAGAAATCGGCGTACAGCTTGGATATGATTACTGTGAGAAATTCGGATTCACAACCCTTTGTGAGTCTGATAAGAACTTAGGTCTTTCCCTTGGTGGTTTGACCTATGGTGTTACCAACTTAGAGCTTACCGGTGCGTATGCAGCCATCGCCAACGAGGGCGAATATCTGGAGCCTAAGTTCTACACCGTGGTATACGACCATGATGGCAATGTACTTCTTGATTATCGCAACAATCAGGAGGAACATCAGGTATTGTCAGAGCAGACCGCATGGCTCCTTACCAATGCTATGAAGGATGTTATGACTGGCCCTGGTGGAACTGGTTCAAGAGCTTACTTTGGTACTTCCATGGCGCAGGCAGGTAAGTCTGGTACAACCACCAGCAACCGTGACTGTCTCTGGGCTGGATTTACTCCATATTACACCTGTGTTGTTTGGGGTGGATATGATGACAATGCAATTCAGAATGGTAACAACACCACCTATCCAAAGAACATTTGGAGAGAGTGTATGAAGCGTATTCATTCTGATCTTGCTTTCCGTGACTTTGAAATGCCAGAAGGCATTGTGGAGCAGACCATCTGTACACAGTCTGGTCTTCTTCCAATTGAAGGTATCTGTGACAGCGATCCTCGTGGTCCTCAGCTTCGTACTGAGTTCTTCGATGAGTTCTCTCAGCCTGAAGAATACTGCCACAATCACATTTCACTTTTCGTAGATACAACAACTGGTCTTCTTGCAGATACTGGCTGTTGGGCCAACGATATTGCACGTGTTGTATACTTACGTGGTCTTTCAGAAGGATCTGATGCTTACATCTATGGTGCAAGCGAGGAATTCCTGGCTACACGTTGTGGACATGGTAACTGGGGTTACAACAATAGTGTGAGTGGATACAATGATCAGGCCATTGCCGAGAGAGACGGTGGCGGCTGGGATGAATTCTAAGTGACATGCATATTAATGTAAAAATATAAATTTTTTCATAGTAAGAAAAAGGACCAATAATTTGTTTACAGAGGCGCTTCCGCTTCGTCTCTACGTTCCACTTCGGTCGTTCCTGAGCAAAGGTCCACCGGACCTTTAGGAACGCTCTAACGGTACTAAGATTTGCGTTCCGCAAATCAAGTGCCGAGTGCTCAGAAGACTCTGATAAACAAATTATGGGGCCTTTTCTTGCTAATTCACAATATTTTTTCAGTAGACTACTTTGCTGAAGGAACAAGACTTTCTACAACATCTCAGCTGTAAAATTTAGAATTAGTTCTGACTTCTCATGTTCCCCTATCATTTTTTCCATCCAGACCATGCTGTACCAGCGGTCAAACTTGTAGCCGCATCTATGAAACTCTCCAATGAGTTCATAGCCCAAGTGGCTATGGAAATTGACGCTGTTCATATCTAGATGTTCATCACACATACGGTTTCCATTTGCGTCCGTACTTGGCACACCAATACATGCATAGAGATTGCAGATGCCTTGTGCCTTTAGGCACTTCTCCATAGCGTCATATAGCAGTTTTCCGATGCCTTTTCCGCGCATATCTTCTCTGACATATACAGACAGTTCTACGGACCAATCATAGGCTGCACGTTCTTTGAAGGGGCTTGCATAA
>JAZQQA010000012.1:0-2064 GCA_045628825.1 Agathobacter sp. | reverse complement strand
GTTGTTACAGATAGCTGCAAGGAGATGGGCGACAAGGTTAGTGCTTACTTGACCCAGTGGAGAAGCGAGCGCGAGCATCAGCACCAGCAGGAAGCCGCATTCAAGGATTATTACAAGGAAGATTATGTAATCCATCCTTACACTCCAAGATTCGGTACTGGAGAAGCAAAATGCGTAATTAACCAGTCTGTTCGTGGTTATGACGTTTTCATTATGTGTGATGTTACCAACCACAGCTTAACCTACAAGGTATGTGGACAGGAAAACCACATGTCACCAGATGATCATTACGCAGATCTTAAGCGTGTCATCGCAGCAATCGGCGGAAAGGCTCGCCGTATTACCGTTATTCTTCCATTCTTATATGAGAGCCGTCAGCACAGACGTACCGGCCGTGAGTCTTTGGACTGCCCAATCGCACTTCAGGAGCTCGTAGCTATGGGTGTTGACAACATTATCACTTTCGATGCACATGACCCACGTGTCGTAAATGCGATTCCAATCAGTGGCTTCGAAAATGTTATGCCTTCTTACCAGTTCATCAAGGGTATTCTTAAGAACGTTAAGGATCTTAAGATTGATGCTGATCATCTCATGATCATCTCTCCTGATGAAGGTGCAACCAACCGTGCAATCTACCTTGCCAACGTTCTTGGCGTTGACATGGGTATGTTCTATAAGAGACGTGATTACAGCCGTATCGAAAATGGCCGTAACCCAATCGTTGCGCATGAGTTCCTTGGTTCTAATGTAGATGGCAAGGACGTACTCATCATCGATGATATGATTTCATCTGGTGAGTCAATGATTGATACCGCAAGAGAGTTAAAGAAGCGCAACGCGAACAGAATTTTCGTAGTTTCTACCTTTGGTCTTTTCACCAATGGTATGGCTTCTTTCGACAAGGCTTACGAAGAGGGACTTATCTACAGAGTTGTAACTACCAACCTTGTATACCAGTCACCAGAGCTTCTTTCTAGAGAGTACTACATCAGCTGTGAGATGAGTAAGTACATCGCTTACTTGGTTGATACCTTAAACCACGATGCTTCTATCAGCGATCTTTTGAATCCATACGATCGTATCCAGAAGCTTGTTAGCAAGTATAAGGCTGAGCAGGAACAGCAGTAATTCTTTCATCCATGTGTAAATAATAAGACCCTTGGGATTTCCCAAGGGTCTTTTTTCGGGGACGGTCCTTTTGCCACGAGCATGTGTACTTTGCCACACCCCACTATTTTTATATCAGACCACTCTCGCGTAGAAAAGCCAGTAGCCCCTCACACCCTACTCTTACGTCACGATAGGTTGCTTCAAAATCTCCGGTATACCACGGATCTGCCACATCTTTTGCAGGTGCAAGTCGATGACAGTTCTCATAGCCTTCAAAGGATAGCATCTTATAAATTTTTCCATCCGGGTCACCACCTGCAATACGCTCCATGTTGCGAATGTTAGCAGTATCCATGCCGATGAGATAATCATAATATTCATAGTCTCCTGCTGTCATCTGTCTTGCACGATGTGGAATCACGGGAATTCCTTCCTGCTGCAATTTACGCACAGTTCCATAATGCACACCATTTCCAATTTCTTCACGGCTCGTTGCTGCAGAATCAATTTCAAATCGCTCTGCCACCCCTGCCTGGTTCACGATATATGTAAAACCAGACTCCGCCATGGTGCTGCGACAGATATTGCCGTGGCAGATAAAGAGCACTTTAATCATTATAAAACTCCTCCTAGATTGCCGCGAATTGCCGCATTTTGCGCACTTTTTCGGGCTTTCAAAAATATAACACTTTTTTCGATAGTGTGTCACACAATGCAAAATACGGCAAAATGAGGCAAAGTGTAACTTTCAAACGTTACAGTGGTACGCAAATTTCAAGTTTCATTGCAATCGTATATTAGGCGAGAACGTTATACTGTTCATCAGATACTGCTTCAAGCCACTCATTAGAACCATTCTCACCAGGAACTTCAATAGCAAGATGGCTAAACCATGAATCGGGTGCTGCCCCATGCCAATGTTTTACTCCTGCTGGTATATTAATGCAGTCA
>JAZQQA010000011.1:0-6941 GCA_045628825.1 Agathobacter sp. | reverse complement strand
AAAATATTTGATGATGGCATTGATGGTGGTGGTTTTACCCGTACCCGGGCCTCCTGTTACGATCAAAAGGCCATTCCTTGCAGCTTCCATCACAGCATCCTTCTGATGACCATCAAGCTCCATGCCTGTTTCTTTTTCTATTGCAGCAATCTGCTTATTGATTACTGCATCCGCCACATCGTAGGTGATATCTAACTGTGTGAGCAAGGTCGCAGAGTTGGCCTCCATATAATAGAAAATAGAGGAATAAATCTGCACCATATCATCCTTCTGGCACATGATAATTTTGCGGTCCATTGCAAGATTCATAAGCTGTGGCTCTATATAGGAAGCTTCCAGCCCCAAAAGCTCTGCGGCACGAGCCAGCAGTTCCTCCTGTGGCAGGTAGGTATGTCCCTCTCCTGTTGCCTGTAAGAGAGTATAAACAACACCACTTCGAATGCGAAAATCCGAATCCGTACGAATGCCCGCTTTCGCGGCAATATCATCTGCAGTCTTAAATCCAATGCCATCGATGTCATCCGCCAAACGGTATGGATTGGTATTCATGATGCTATAGATTTCAGCACCGTAATTGTTATAGATTTTCACTGCAAGATTGGTGCTGATGCCATAGTCCTGAAGGAAAATCATGGCCTGACGCAAATCCTTTTTGGCATTGACCTGGTCTGCAATCTCCATCGCCTTACGCTCGCTAATGCCCTTAATCTCTACCAGACGCTCTGGTTCTTCCTCGATGATGCGGAAGGTATCCTCCTTGAACTTCTTAACAATGCGGGCAGCCAAAGCAATTCCCACACCCTTGATTGCGCCAGAGCCCAAGTACCGCTCAATGGAAACCATATCCTGTGGTGCCTTCTCCTCATAAGAACGAATCTTAAACTGGAGCCCATAGGTTGGGTGTTCTACAAACTCACCTGTTGCCTCAATGTACTCACCACCTGTAATGTCTGGCATTGTGCCCACACAATATAGTTCCTCTTCCTCATAAATAAGAACAATTACGGTGAACTTGTTCTCCGCCTGATATACAATTCGATCAATGTATCCGCTAATTGTTTCCAAGAATTACTCTCCTGCTTTCTGCTATGAATGCTTTCTATTATGAAAAAGACAGTCCAAACTGAACTGTCTTATCGTCTAATCTGTAATGTTGTAATTGCGCTTCATCTGTTCATAAAGCTGCTGCGTGAATGACTCGCCAGCCTGGTCCACGATGACATCTGCCACTTTCTCAATCGCCATGTCCATCATCATGTCCTTGTACTGAGCCATGGTTGCGTCCTTGTCCTCATCTTCAGTAAAGGTCTTCTTCATTTCCTTTAAGACCTGCTCTACAAAGTAGGATTCAAAATCCTTAAGAACCCCCTTAAGCTCTTCCTCTGTCGAATTCTCAGAAAGAGAACTCGCAGACGTATTAAGCTTCTTCGTCGCCTGTGAAGCAGCACTGGACTGCGCATTTTGTAATTGAATTCCACTAATGGATGAAAAGTCCATACCCTTCTCCTAACAAACCACGTCTTATCTCTTCAGATTGTTCGCGGTATCAAGCATACTATCTGCAGTCTGAATGGCCTTTGAATTCAACTCGTAAGCACGCTGTGCCACGATAAGCTCTACCATCTCGTCTGCAACCTGCACGTTACTACCCTCTAAGAAGCCCTGGCAAACCTTACTAGGGGTAAGACCTGCTGTGGTGCCTTCCTGAAGTGGCGCTCCACTGGCATCTGTTGCTGCCAAGCGGCTGTTAGACAGCTTCTCAAGTCCTGCTGGATTGGAAAACTGATAGATTCCCATGAAGGTTCCCAAATTGGTAATGGTACCATCTACATTACGGATGGAAATGGAACCATCCTGTCCAAAAATCATAGACTCTGCAGATACTCCGTTTGGTACTGCAATGACATTGCCAGCTCGATCAAGAACTGGTGCGCCATCCTGTGTTGCAAGAATGGTCTGACCTGCTGCATTGAGTGACCAAGTAAAATTACCATTACGTGTATAATAAGTCTGACCGTCCGCAGAACGAACAGCAAAAAAGCCTTTTCCTTCCAATGCAAAGTCCGTCAAACTGTTGCTCTCATTGATTGGTCCCTGGGTATAAGCAGAAGTGGTAGACGCCACTCTGGTTCCAAGGCCGACCTGTGCGCCAATTGGCTTTGGATCACCACTTGCTGTGGTGGTTCTTGTCTGAATGGTCTGATAGAGCAAAGACTTAAACTCTGTCCTCTCTGACTTAAATCCAGTTGTATTAACATTGGCCAAGTTGTTGGCAATGGTGTCAACATTGGTCTGTTCTGAAATCATACCGGTTGCTGCGGTATAAAGTGCTCTCATCATAAGTATTACCCTCCACTACTTAAGGACTTATACTTTACCTACCTGCGAGGTAGCTGTCTCAAGGGTTGAATCAATCGAAGTAATGACCTTCTGTCCTGCCTCATATGCTCTTTGGATGGTAATCATATTGACCATCTCATTGATGACATTGACATTACTTGCTTCAAGCATCCCCTGCTGTACAAATGCATCTGCTGCACGTACATTGCCACCTGGAAGTAAATCGTACAAATTCTCACCGTACTTGGAAATATAATCGTAGTTATCAACATCTACAACGCCAATGGTTCCAACCACGACATTGTTCTGGAAAATATAGCCAAGCTCGTTCACTTCAAAAGGAACATCTGGATTCAGCTGGACACGATTCCCAACGGCAGGATCCCGGTTGAATGCACGTGTTGCATTCAGCACGTAATCTCCGTCCTTGGTACGAAGGTATCCATTTTTATCCAATGTGAAGGATCCATCTCTTGTAAGCTTAACCGTGGTATTGCCAGCCTTGTCTGTAAAGGCTACTGAGAAAAATCCCATACCTTCCAGCGCTAAGTCTGCAGGCTTATCCGTCACCTTATAACTTCCCTCTGACCAGTCGGTATATACCTGTCCCAAATGGGTTCCAAGAGAAACCGATCCAATTCTGGTAGCAAGGCCATAGGAAGAAGTATCTTTTACACGAATCGCATATTCATCCGCAAAGGTTCGAGAGGTGGTACCTTCCTTCTTATAACCGGTCGTCTCGGAATTGGCGAGATTATTGGTCATAATATCAAGGCGCTTCATCTCATTAACCATGCCAGTATGTGCGGTATAAAGTCCTTTAACCATAGCTTACGTCCTTTCGCATAGTATTCCCGAAAAGTATATCGGCAATTCTCGCAAAATCTTTAGTCGCGATTAATCGTCATCGCGCTTTCCAGCAAGGAATTCTACAAACTTACCTGTACCAATTGCTACACAGGTCATAGGATGCTCTGCTGTCATTGTATTAATACCGGTCTTGTCCTCAATGAGTTCCTCAAGACCACGAAGAAGTGCACCACCACCAGTAAGTACAATACCTCTGTCTGCAACATCGGCTGCAAGCTCTGGTGGAGTCTTCTCAAGTACAGAATGTACAGCCTCTACAATCTGAAGGGTTGGCTCACGAAGGGCTTCCTCTGTCTCCTCTGCAGTGACCGTAATGGTTCTTGGAAGACCTGTTACTAAGTTACGACCACGCACATCCATGGTGTCGTTGGTAGCCATTGGGAAACAGGTTCCAATCTTAATCTTAATATCTTCTGCGGTTCTCTCACCGATTAAGAGGTTGTGCTTCTTACGCATGTAACGGATGATTGCTTCATCAAAGTCATCACCAGCAATCTTAATGGAAGTAGATACAACCGCTCCACCAAGAGAAATCACTGCGATATCTGCAGTACCACCACCGATATCTACGATCATGTTACCACATGGTCTTGTAATATCGATTCCTGCACCGATTGCAGCTGCGATTGGCTCCTCGATAATCTTAACCTCTCTTGCACCTGCATTATAGGTAGCATCTTCTACTGCCTTCTTCTCAACTTCAGTAGCACCACTTGGGATACATACACTAACACGTGGCTTACGGAAGTTCTTCTTACCAAGTGCCTTCTGAATGAAGTACTTAATCATCTTCTCAGTTACAGTATAGTCTGAAATCACGCCTTGGCGAAGGGGTCTAACTGCAACAATATTACCTGGTGTTCTACCAAGCATAAGTCTTGCCTCTTCTCCAATTGCCTTAATCTTATTGGTGTCTCTATCAAAAGCCACAACAGATGGCTCCTTGAGAACTACACCTTTACCCTTGATATATACAAGGATGCTGGCTGTTCCTAAATCGATTCCGATATCTGATCCAATCATTTGGGTCTCCTTTCTTCTCTAGAAAATCTATTGATTTGCACCCACGCAAAAATGCGCGAATGGCATATAATCGCATTTAAACATACTTACTAAAGATTATACACGCATCCGCGCATTTTTTCCACTATTTATTTCTTTCGTTTTTCTTAAGATAAGGGGCTAAGAATTGGCCTGTGAAGGATTCCTTCACCTGGCAAATCTCTTCCGGTGTACCTTGGGCAATGACCGTTCCGCCACCGTCTCCACCTTCTGGACCCATATCAACGATATAATCTGCTGTCTTAATGACGTCCAGATTGTGTTCGATGACAATCACGGTGTTGCCACTGTCTGATAGCTTGCGTAGAATTTCTACCAGCTTATGTACATCTGCAAAATGAAGACCTGTGGTTGGCTCATCTAAGATATAAACCGTCTTTCCTGTTCCTCTACGGCTAAGCTCCGTTGCCAGCTTAATACGCTGGGCCTCTCCACCTGACAACTCGGTAGATGGCTGACCAAGCTTAATGTAGCCAAGTCCTACGTCATAAAGTGCCTGAATCTTGTTGGCAATGCTTGGCACATTCTTAAAGAACTCCAAAGCATCCTCTACCGTCATATCAAGTACATCATAGATGCTCTTTCCCTTATACTTTACCTCCAGAGTCTCGCGGTTATAACGCTTTCCGCCACAGACCTCACAAGGTACATAGACATCTGGAAGGAAGTGCATTTCAATCTTAAGGATTCCATCACCAGAACAAGCCTCGCAGCGACCTCCCTTCACATTGAAGGAGAATCTACCCTTCTGGTAGCCCTTGGCCTTAGCATCTGGCGTTGCTGCAAACAGGGTACGAATCAAATCAAACACACCTGTGTAGGTAGCTGGGTTACTTCTTGGGGTACGACCGATTGGAGACTGGTCAATATCAATAACCTTATCTAATTGCTCCAAACCATCGATTCCATCGTGGTCTCCAGGAATACAACGAGCATGATTTAATTTCTTCGCCAACTGTTTATATAGAATTTCATTGGTCAAGGAACTCTTTCCCGATCCTGATACACCGGTGATACAGGTCATCACACCCAGTGGGAAATTCACATCAATATTCTTAAGGTTGTTCTCTCTTGCGCCACGAACCGTAATCCATCCCGTAGGCGTACGGCGCACCTCTGGAACAGGGATGAACTTACGACCACTTAAGTAGTCACCCGTAATGGACTTCTTACACTTCATAATGTCAGCTACTGTTCCTGCGGCAACCACTTCTCCACCATGCACACCTGCTGCTGGTCCAATATCCACAAGATAGTCTGCTGCTCGCATGGTATCCTCATCATGCTCAACAACCACAAGGGTATTGCCCAGATTCTTAAGATGCATAAGGGCATTTAAGAGTTTTTCATTGTCTCTCTGATGCAAACCAATACTTGGCTCATCCAAGATATAAGCAACTCCTACAAGGCCTGATCCAATCTGCGTAGCCAGACGAATACGCTGGGCCTCTCCACCTGAAAGGCTGGCGGTTCCGCGGGTCAAGGTCAGATAGTCCAATCCTACCGACTCCAGGAATCCCACTCTTGCACGAATTTCCTTTAATATCTGATCTCCGATAAAGTGCTGTTGCTGTGTCAGCTCCAAGGCATCCAAAGCACGCACAATCTCTTTTACCGAAAGAGATGTAAACTCATGAATGTTGTAGTCCCCCACAGTTACTGCAAGACTGGTCTTCTTAAGACGCTGACCATTACAGTCAGAGCAAGGCGTAATGCGCATGAACTGCTCATACTCTGCCTTCTGATTCTCGGAGAAGCACTCGCGGTATCTACGCTCTACATTGCGCACAAGACCTTCCCATACCAAATCGTAGACACCCTCGCCACGCTGGCCCTTGTATCGCACATACAATTTTCTACCATCTCCACCATAGAGGAACATATGGCGCGTCTCCTCTGGCAAATCCTTAAATGGCACATCCAGAGAAAAACCATAGCCCTCTGACAAAGATTTGAGCATTGCATGACTATAGCTCTTTGGGTCTGTCGATGACTGCCATCCCATGACTTGAATCGCGCCTTCGTTGAAGGATAATGTCTCGTCCGGAATCATGAGTCCCGCATCAAATTCCATCTTAAATCCCAAACCAGAACAGGTAGGGCAAGCACCAAATGGGTTGTTGAAGGAGAAGCTTCTTGGCTCCACCTCATCAATACTAACTCCACAGTCTGGGCATGCAAAGTTCTGGGAAAAATTCATCGGTTCCCCATCGATAACATCTACAACTGCAGTACCACTGGTAAGCTCAAAGACATTTTCCAAGGCATCCGTCAACCTGGACTCAATGCCTTCCTTGACTACAAGACGGTCTACCACAATATCAATATTGTGCTTAATATTCTTATCCAATGGAATCTCTTCCGAAAGCTCGTATTGGTTGCCGTCCACAATCACACGAACGTATCCACTTTTCTTGGCACGCTCAAACAATTTCTGATGCTCACCCTTACGACCTCTTACCACTGGAGCCAAAATGTGAAGCTTGGTCTTCTGCGGAAGTGCCATGACCGCATCTACCATCTGATCAATGGTCTGCTTTGAAATCGCCTTCCCACACTCAGGACAGTGTGGTACACCGATTCTCGCATAGAGCAGACGGAAATAATCATAGATTTCCGTAACCGTTCCTACCGTAGAACGAGGGTTACGATTGGTGGACTTCTGGTCA
>JAZQQA010000010.1:0-2093 GCA_045628825.1 Agathobacter sp. | reverse complement strand
TAAGTTTAAGAAGCCTGATGTTTCTATGTGTCTTAATGCTTCACTTGCAGGTCTTGTAGCAATTACAGCTCCTTGTGATGTTACAGATGCATTTGGTGCAATCGTAATCGGTGCAGTTGCAGGACTTCTTGTTTGCTTCGGCGTATGGTTCCTTGATTATAAGCTTCACATTGGCGATCCAGTAGGTGCTGTTGCAGTTCACTGCTTGAATGGTATCTGGGGAACACTTGCAGTTGGTCTTTTCGCAACCAACGCAGCTCCAGGATATGCAATTGCAGATGCAGCTGGCAATGAGCTTGTAGGTCTTTTCTACGGCGGTGGATTTAAGCTTCTTGGAATTCAGGCCCTTGGATTTGTAACTGTTACTCTTTGGACTGTTGTTACAATGACAGTGGTATTTATGGTAATTAAGAAGACAATCGGTCTTCGTGTAACAGAAGAGGAAGAAATCGTTGGTCTTGATGCTACAGAGCATGGTCTTCCAAGTGCTTACGCTGGTTTCTCAATCATGGATATTTCAAATACCATGACCATGGATATCAACGAGAACACAAGCCTTGGCTCAGACGACTACGAGTCTGCTAGCCCAGTGAAGAGAGATGCAGCAGTTCCTGTTGTAAATCCACTTCCAGCATCTGGTATCAGCAAGGTTGTTATTATTGCAAAGCTTACCAAGTACGATGTGCTTAAGAAGGCTTTGAATGACTTAGGCGTAACTGGTATGACAGTGACTCAGGTAATGGGTTGTGGTGTTCAGAAGGGTGCAGGAGATATGTACCGTGGAGTTGAGATGGACCTTACACTTCTCCCTAAGGTTAAGGTTGAGGTTGTTGTAAGTGGTATCCCAGTTGACAAGGTAATCGAAACTGCAAAGAAGGCACTTTACACAGGTCATATTGGAGATGGTAAGATCTTCGTTTACCCAGTTGAGAAGGTTGTTAAGATTCGTACTGGTGAAGAAGATTTCGAAGCACTTCAGGACGTTGAGTAATCTGAAATCAATAACTAAATATAACAAAGGAGTTAGGATCATATGTGTTCCATTATGGGATTAAAGGGAAGCAGCGTTTCCCAGGAATGTTTCAAAGAACATTTTGATAAGACCATTTCAAGAGGACCAGATATGCAAAGAATCACAGCCTACAACAAGGCTGTGATTTTGGGTTTTGAAAGACTGGCCATTATGGGATTATCAGAGGAGGGTATGCAGCCATTTGAGTTGCATGGAAATGCTATTGTTTGCAATGGTGAAATCTATGGATTCCGTAAAATTAAAAAGGAATTAGAAAAAGAATATACATTTGTCAGTGAATCGGATTGTGAAATCTTACTTCCAATGTATGAGAAGTATGGTGTAGACATGTTCCGTATGCTGGATGCAGAATTTGCCTGCATTATTTATGACGAAAAGAAAAATGATTTGATTGCAGCAAGAGATCCAATCGGTATTCGTCCATTGTTCTATGGATATGTTGCCGATGGTGAAATTGCATTTGCAAGTGAGGCTAAGAACCTGGTAGGACTTTGTGACAAGATTATGCCATTCCCACCAGGACATTACTATATTGACGGCCAGTTTGTATGCTACCGCGACATGACAGAGGTGAAGGCAGTTGCAGGAGATGACCTTGAGACTACCTGTAAGAAGATTCATGATCTTCTTGTTGCTGGTGTGGAAAAGAGATTGGATGCAGATGCACCTGTAGGCTTCCTTCTTTCCGGAGGTCTTGATAGCTCTTTGGTATGTGCAATCTCTGCAAAGCTCCTTCATAAGCCAATTCGTACCTATGCTATTGGAATGAGCACCGATGCCATTGACCTTAAGTATGCAAAGCAGGTGGCAGATTTTATCGGAAGCTTCCATAAGGAAATTATTATTACCAAGGAAGATGTACTTGAAGCACTTCCAGAGGTCGTAAGCATTCTTGGAACCTACGATATTACAACTATCCGTGCAAGTATTGGTATGTATCTAATCTGTAAGGCAATTCATAAGGAAACCGATGTAAGAGTACTTCTTACTGGAGAGATTTCCGATGAGCTTTTCGGTTACAAGTATACAGACTTTGCTCCAAGTGCAGAGGCATTCCAGG
>JAZQQA010000009.1:0-2507 GCA_045628825.1 Agathobacter sp. | reverse complement strand
ACAATGGATGATTTCTTCTTGGTACGAATAGCCACAACTGGTGGCTCAGCCATCTCGATGGTCTCTTCTGCATTCACAATGCGAATACGAGTTTCCGGATACTGATGCTTTGCAAGCTCAGCCTTCACAGCCTCCTCCGGTCCCACAAGAATGACTTCGATGTCTTCACGGTCACGTACTGCTTCAACAGCCCCCTGTACAGGTGCTGAAGGTGCGTTATCTCCGCCCATTGCATCTACAACAACTCTCGTCACTGTCTGCATTTTCGGTCCTCCTTAACACATCTATACAAGAATATACGATAATCACTTGTGTCTGTCAAATCTTATTTTTCACCAATTTTTCTTGGTTTCTCTTCCTGCAAGAACGTGTGCGTAGACCATCTCAATCAGTTCATGGCGAACTGCATCAGGGCCACTAACCGTCTGATAATAATGAGGTTTCTTGTTACGAATTGCATACAAGTCCTTAGGGCGCTCTAAAATCTCTCTCTGACTGTATGCGCGATAGAAGCCCTCTGGTTCTGCAAGTGTATAGCCTCTAGCAAAGAAACGTACGCTCTCCTCATACTCTACTGGGTCCTCGCCCAGTATCTTTGCAATGGCAGTAGCATCCTCATCTGTCGCTACATAGAGATGGCATACCTCTCCAATCTTACGTGCCAGATTGTTACGTCCTACTTCCTTGGTTGAACTTGTAAAGTCTACCAAGTGTCCATAACAAGAATTCTGATCTATAATATCTGCCTCTGTCTTCGCTGTAATCACAATAACTGCAAGGCGTCTCTCCTGGCTCTCCAGTAGTTCCTTAAGTTTCTCCACTCCAATGGTCTTCACATTCTGAATCTGGGTAGTGATTGGAAGCACATCCTTGGCACCACACTTCTTCACAATGGTAGCAAATAGCTTTGGTCTTAAGTATGGAAGCACCTCTTCTGGTGCATTCTCTGGATTGGAAAACTGATTGTAACAACGCAGCATCAATTTTCCCTCATCAATCCAAGTTTGGAAACCTGTGGTCCAAACCTTACCTGGTGCATCCATTCCGATATAAGAAAGCATTGCCCGCATCATGAACTCCTGCTCCTCGAATTCGAAGGTACAGAAAGAGCCCTCTGCATGAAGGCGCATCTCGTGAATTGGTTTCTCAAATTCCTTCGGATAGTACTCTTCCAGTTCTCTGCAAAGAAATTCTGTGTAAATCATCTCAAGGGCTCGCTGATACTTCTCTGCCATTGTAGCCTCGTCATCAGAGAATACAACTGTCACATCAAAAGCTTTATTCATCTTGAGCGGTGTGACAAGCTTCTCCCTTGGATAGGTCTTCTCATAAGCGCGTCTACGAAGCTCGCTATATACAGCACTGATGCCTTCCACATACTCTGGAGTTCCAGCATTCTTCTCATTCGCTAGATAGATGATGGTATTGGCATCCAAACGATTAATATTTTCCTTGATTACAAACTCGATAAAGTCCTTCTTCTTCCATTTGAAAACAGCCTTACCCAAATCGCTGGTCAAAAGAGCTTCAATGTCAGGATCGATATCTCCATTCAAGGTACGAAGTCTATAACGATAGCGAATCATTCTAGCCCAGTCTTTTTCTAAATAGAAATCGTGACCCATGTCATCGAATAGAGAGACCATGTACTGATCGCACATCTCAAGGGTAGCCAGAATACTGTTTAACTTTCTTGCTTCCTTAATTCGATCATCCCATACGCCCTCATCTTCCTTATAGCGCATGTCATGCTCTGCCTCGTGCCAACCCTCAAACAATACCGTACGAAGCTGAATCTCAAAGGTTGGTCGAATACGAAGCCCTTCAATTTCAGGCTCAACAATCTGGCGCACAAAACCTGGCAACATAAAGGTTCCGTTGTTCTTAGATGGGACAAAGGAAGATTCATCATTGACTGAAGCCTTCCAGCGTACGTTCTCAAGAACTGCATCCAAAATCTTCTGACAAGCCTCTATATCATCCTGGTAGTACAAAATGATGCGAAGTCCAAATAAGTCACTAATCTTCTTATCCGGTTCGCTGGTGTAACGTTCATTCTGAAGCTTTCTCTCAATAGAATCCCCCGATTTCACTCTTGAGAAAATACGATAGTAAAATCCGTAATTATCCAGTTTTTCTCTTAATATACTTTCCAGGATTTCCAAAACCCCTTCCAGCTTATTACTAAGTTCATAGTAATTGCTCAATTTTCTCTTCTCCTTTTACGGCAATAGCCATATATATCATATCATAAAATGGGCAAGAAAAAAGCCTTCCGAATTACTTCGGAAGGCTTCGCATCCATATTAGTTCTGTGCGATGATCTCTTTTTTGTTGTAAGATCCACAGTTCTTGCAAACGCGATGTGGCATCATTAATTCTCCACACTTGCTGCACTTAACTAAAGTTGGAGCAGACATCTTCCAGTTTGCTCTTCTCTTATCTCTTCTACCCTTAGAAGATTTATTCTTTGGACAAATTGACATTTGTTTACACCTCCTTAAACC
>JAZQQA010000008.1:0-2440 GCA_045628825.1 Agathobacter sp. | reverse complement strand
TCTATATGCCGTGAGGGTGAAACAGGACATTCCATGTTCATTCTGCTCAGTGGTCAGATTGATGTGCTTATCAATTCCTTTTCGGATGCACCAAAGTCTGTGGGCGGACTAGAGGTAGGAAGCTTCTTTGGAGAAATGTCTTTGCTTGAGTCTAAGCCACGCTCTGCAACGGTGGTTGCAAGGAGTGAGCAGGTCGTTGTACTGGAAGTAAAAGAAGGGGATTTTGCAATGCTTCTTCTAAATGCAACCTCTATTACCTATCGTTTGCTCTTAAGTCTCAATAATCGCTTGAATGATATGCTAGATAAGATTGAGGAAATGGACAAAAGATTTGCTTTCCAGTATCGAAAGAATCCAATTTACCAGACCATTCAGAAGATGGACGTGCGTACTTTTGATGCTATTGCTAAGAAGGATCCTGATTACGTGTGGACACTCCTTAAATACTTAAGTTCTTCTTTGGAAAAACTCAATAATGAGTATTTGCACCAATTAAATAAAGCTTGATAGATCATTGTGAGGTTACATGCGATTACAATTTTTTACAAAATCGAAGGCCTATAGAATCTGTACAGTATTGGTAGCGTTGTGGCTGGGTTGTTCGGCAACAGCGCTATCTTATTCTAGGGTATTAATTAAATTTGACGAGTTACTTACCAACGTTTTGTATCAATATAATCCCTTGGAAGAAACCGATGGACGTATTTTGATTGTTGCCATTGATGAGAAGACCGTGGAAGAACTGGGGAATCCTATGGAGTGGTCAAGAGACTACTATGCCAAGGTGGTAGAGGCTCTGACAGAGGGCGATGCGGATGCCATTGGTATCGACATGGATCTTTCGAAGGAAGGGGCAGACGAAACAGGCGATGCGGCTCTTGTGGCAGCATGTCAGGCGGCAGGGAATGTTGTTGCTCCAATCTGGCTCAATACGGAAGGAATGGACATTAATCAGACCTTCACAGGAGAGATGCAGTATCCATTTGAGGCCTTGCAGGATGTGGTTACCCTTGGTGTTACCAATGCGGTTGTGGCATCTCCAGACGGATCTGTCCATAATGCAGCCATGAGTATCCAATACGAGGACATGGAGTATGATGCGTTTTCCATTGCACTTTATAAGCTTGCCATGGATAAGCAAGGAAAAACCTATGTGTTCCCTGAAATCGATGAACAAAATTCGTTCGGTTTCAATGTCATGTGGGATACCAATCGTTTCCAAAAAGTATCCTTCCTCGATATTTTGGAAGGAAACTATGAGCGTGATGCTTTCGCGGGAAAAGCAGTACTCATTGGAATTTATGCGCAAGATGAAAAGATGGGCTTGCGTCAGAGAATGATTAGCCGATTCCAGGGCTATCAGGATCTGATTACCGAAGGAACGATTCTCAATTCGCTTTTGTCTAATAAGACGGTAGTGAATCTCGACCCGCTACTTCAGGCAATCTTTTTTGGCGTGTCCATTGCACTGTTTTATATTGCGTTCTCGAGCAGAAGACGTCTTTTTGCGCTTGTAGGTCAGTTTTGTTGGGCTGTGGGACTGTTTATGTTTTTCTATTTCCTCAACCTGCATGGTGTTCGTGTGCTTCTTTTGGTACCACTGGTATTTACAGTTGTTTCTGTTATCATTTTCCTCCTGCAGAGCGTGCTCATGACTTGGATGGAGCGAAAACAGATGGAACGAACACTGAAACTCTATGTAGATTCCAAGGTGGTGGATAAGGTGACCGATGCCAATCCGTTTACGCTGGGAAAAATGTCAGAGCGTAGAGACATCGCGGTGATGTTCGTGGATGTGAGAGGCTTTACCACTCTGTCTGAAGAGATGGAGCCGGAGAAGGTTGTACAGGTGCTCAATGAGTATTTTACCCTTGTATATGCATCGGTTCAGGCGTGGAACGGAACCTTGGATAAATTCATTGGAGATGCTGCTATGGCAATCTTCAATGCACCAGATGAGACCGAGAACTACGTATACAATGCAGTGTGTGCTGCGGAGGATATTCAGCTGGGATTTGAGAAAATCACAGAGAAGTACAAGGAACTTTATGGTAGAGAAATTCATGTGGGTATAGGTATCAATTGTGGGGAAGCCATCGTTGGTAACATTGGTTGTCACAGACGTATGGATTATACCGCCATTGGCGATACTGTAAATACGGCATCCAGACTTGAGGCCAGGGCAGAGGCAAAACAGATACTGATTAGCCAGTCGGTACTGGATCAGGTGGGTGATGCAGTTCGTTATCAAGCAGTTGGAGAATTGTCATTAAAGGGTAAGAGCCAGACGGTTCCTACCTATCAGATGACACAGGTGGTGGACAAGCCTCTTGCTCCAAATATGAAGGCTGGAAAGGAGTTTTTACGTGAAGCGCGTTTATTGTATTCCAAGATTGAATCAAATAGAGGACTTCCTGACTTTTTCGCAAGAGCATAATGC
>JAZQQA010000007.1:0-2304 GCA_045628825.1 Agathobacter sp. | reverse complement strand
CCTTCGTGATAATCCAGGTGGACTTCTTAACAGTGTGTGTGACATTTTGGACTTCATTCTTCCGGAAGGAACTACGGTCTACACGGAAGATAAGTATGGCGCTAGAGTGAACTACTCTTCAAATGCTAGTCACATCGAGATGCCAATGGTTGTTCTTGTAAATGGCAACAGTGCCAGTGCATCAGAGATCTTTGCTGGAGCAATTAAGGATTATGGATATGGTACCTTGCTTGGAACCACAACCTTTGGAAAAGGCATTGTACAATCAATTTACCCACTTAGTGGAGGAGATGCTCTTAAGGTGACAACAGCCAGATACTTTACACCAAACGGCAACTTCATTCATGGAACAGGAATTACGCCAGACATTGAGATGGAGTATGAGTTCCTTGGACCAGAGGATGCGACTCAGTATGAGAAGCAGTATGATAACCAGCTTCTCGAAGCGATATCATTGCTCCGGTAAAAGAACCACGCACATCCTGCATATGGATGTGGTGTTCCTTTTAGGAGCAACTGAAAATACTTCAAGAATAAATAATATACCAAGAAAGAGGTGATTCTGTGGTTGAACTCGATAATTATAAGAGTGAGCTTCTTACATATAAAGCTCCACTGCAGGAAGTGAGGGATTCACTTTGACCTGGTAAGCAAAGAACAGCGAATCCAGGAATTAGAGCGTGAGATGGAGGATGGAGCATTCTGGAATGATCCACAAGTGTCTCAGGCCAAGATGAAAGAATTAAAGAGTATGAAGGACGATGTGGCAACCTACGCCAGTCTGGAGCAGCAGTACGACGATATCATGACCATGATTGAGATTGGTTATGAAGAGAATGATCCTGACCTGATTCCAGAAATCGGTGAGATGCTTGCAGAGTTTATTGCAACCTATGAAGGCATTCGTATGAAGACCTTGCTTTCTGGGGAATATGATAGTGATAACGCCATCGTGTCCTTGCATGCAGGAGCAGGCGGAACCGAGTCCTGTGACTGGGCGCAGATGCTTTTCCGTATGTATAGCCGTTGGGCAGATAAGAAGGGCTTCCAACTGGAAGTATTAGACTCTTTGGATGGAGACGAGGCGGGAATCAAGTCTATCACTTTTGAAGTGAATGGACCAAATGCTTATGGATATCTCAAGTCGGAGAAGGGTGTGCACAGACTGGTGCGTATCTCGCCATTCAATGCCAATGGCAAGAGACAGACATCCTTTGTGTCCTGCGATGTTATGCCAGACCTTGAGGAGGACGTAGATATTGAGGTAAGAGACGAGGATATTCGTATTGATACCTACCGTTCATCGGGAGCTGGTGGTCAGCATATCAACAAGACTTCTTCAGCGATTCGAATCACCCACTATCCAACGGGGATTGTAGTTCAGTGTCAGAACGAGCGAAGTCAGCACATGAACAAGGATAAGGCAATGCAAATGTTGAAAGCAAAACTTTATCTCTTAAAGCAGGAGGAAAATGCAGCTAAAGCTTCTGGCATTCGAGGGGAAGTGACAGAAATTGGCTGGGGAAATCAGATTCGCTCCTATGTCATGCAGCCATACACCATGGTGAAAGACCGCAGAAGTGGTGCGGAGTCCGGCAATGTTGACGCTGTACTGGATGGAGATATTGATTTGTTCATTAACGGATATCTCAAGTGGCTATCACTGGGCTGTCCGGATAATATGGGAGGAGAAGATGACGATTAGTATGTTAATTGGGCTGATTATTCTTGCGGGAATTGTCATCTGGGTATCGTATTGGGTGTCCATTGGCATCAAGAAAACCCGTCAGTTTTCAAGACAGGCCTTTGGAACATCGGACATCATTGAAGGGTTCAAGCGGCAGGCAGATGTACTGGCTGAGACACCAAAGTCCGTGGCTTCAATGACAAAACTGATGGAGCCACAGATTGCTAGAGACTTCAAGGATTTCAGCTGGCCACAGTTCAAGGCTAGATGCGAGAATATGCTAAAGCAGACTCTGACAGCGATTTCAACTGGAGATTCCAGCAAATTGCCAGCAGATACCGTGGAGGAATTAAGACGCCAGATTGAGCATCAGATTTACAGCAATGCACAAAATGGTATCAAGGAGCACTACGAGAACATCCAGATTCATCAGACAGAGATTACCAACTATAAGAAGGCAGCGGGACATTGTGTAATCACCATCCAGAGCGCCGTTGGCTATCTGTTTTACAAGGAACAGGGTGGAAAAGTGATTGAGGGCACCAAAGAGCGCAAGACCCAGAGCAAATTCAACCTGGAGCTAGCGTATATTCAGGATGAAAATGCCTTTGGCTATG
>JAZQQA010000006.1:0-15041 GCA_045628825.1 Agathobacter sp. | reverse complement strand
TGCCTATGATATACTTTATTATGTTTTAGAATGCTTATTGAGGAGATATGAGATGAAAATTGCGGTTATGACCGACAGTAATTCGGGAATTACACAGGCAGAAGCAAGCGAATTGGGAGTATTCGTTCTTCCTATGCCTTTTTACATTGATGAGCAGGTATATTATGAAGATATTGATCTGACCCAGGAGCAGTTTTATGAGAAGCTTCAGGCAGATTGTGAGATTAAGACTTCGATGCCAATTGTTGGTAATGTTACAGACAAGTGGGATGAAGTTCTGAAAGAGTATGATGAGATTGTCTATATTCCAATGTCATCTGGACTTAGCAGTTCTTGTGCGACAGCTATTATGCTTTCTGATGACTACGATGGAAGAGTCCAGGTGGTTGATAACCAGCGTATCTCTGTTACCATGAGACAGTCTGTTATGGATGCAAAGATGCTTGCAGAGGCTGGGAAAACTGCTAGCGAGATTAAGGAAATTCTTGAGCGTGAGAAGATGGAGTCTTCTATCTATATCATGCTTGATACCTTATATTATCTTAAGAAGGGTGGAAGAATCACTCCTGCAGCTGCAGCCCTTGGTTCGCTTCTTAAGATTAAGCCAGTGCTTCAGATTCAGGGTGAGAAGCTGGATGCTTTTGCAAAGGCTCGTACCAGTAAGCAAGGCAAGAGCATTATGATTGACACCATGAAGAAGGATTTTGCTGAGCGTTTCGGGGATCCAGAGGGTAAGAACATGCACTTGGAGCTTGCTTATACTTATGACCTTGCGGCGGCAGAAGAGTTTAAGGCAGAGGTAATGGAAGCATTCCCAGGGATGGAGATTATTATGAATCCACTTTCTCTTTCGGTATCATGCCACATTGGACCTGGTGCACTTGCAATTGCGTGCTCAAAGAAAATTGAAATTTAAGATTGGATAACTATGGATATTAATCTGGAATACTACAAGATATTTTATTATGTTGGTAAAAAGGGCAGTATTACAAAGGCGGCGAATGAACTATCCATTTCCCAGCCAGCTGTCAGCCAGGCAATCCGTAATCTGGAGGACAGTTTAGGCTGTCCTCTTTTTGTGCGCGAAGCCAAGGGCGTGCGACTGACTGGAGAAGGGGAAGTGCTGTTTCGCTATGTGGAAAGAGGCTATGAGAATTTCCAGGCGGGAGAGCGCAAGCTGACAGAGCTTCTTAATATGGAGTCTGGAGAAATCTGCATCGGTGCCAGTGATATGACCCTGCAGTTTTATCTCTTGCCTTATCTGGAAAAGTTCCACGATACCTATCCGGATATCAAGATTACCGTTACCAATGCGCCAACCCCAGAGACATTAACCAGTCTTTCGGATGGCAAAATCGATTTTGGTGTCGTCAGTACACCGCTTCCTGAGGACTTTGCATTAAAAGCAATTCCAGTGCGTGAGATTAAGGATGTCTTTGTATCTGGAAATAAGTTCCGTGAACTGAAAGGGCGAAGCCTGTCCTACAAGAAGCTAGAAAAGTATCCCTTGCTTTGCTTGGAAGGTGAGACTTCTACCAGACGCTACGTGGAAGCCTTTCTTGCGAAAGAGCATGTGGATTTAAAGCCAGAGTTTGAACTGGCAACCAGCGATATGCTGATTCAATTTGCGGAGCGAGGACTTGGTATTGCATCTGTGGTGGAGGACTTTGCTGCGGAAGCCATTGCAAAGGGGCAACTTTTCCGCCTCATGATGGAAAAGCCAATTCCATCGCGTCAGATTTGTCTTGTGTACGATGAACACATTCCTATGTCTACTGCGGCGCGCAAATTGATTGAGCTTTTGGATGTGTGATGTGGTGACATAAGCGACACTTATGCGTGATATAAATAACATTGATTTTACTTATGGTTATTCTGCGACTATAATCAAGAGGTAAAACCGGGATAGGTTCTTACACCTATCCTTTTTTCATGTATGGGATATATTCCCACTTAGGAGGAAGACAAATGTCAAAGGTTGATGTGGTAATTGGATGTTTCTATGGAGACGAAGGAAAGGGTAAGGTAATTGACTACCTTGGAACAGATGCAGAAATCGCTGTTCGTGCAACAGGTGGTGACAATGCAGGACATACCATTAAGGTCAATGGTGTGAAGTATGCAATGCACCTTATTCCATCAGGACTTCTTTCCGGACATACCGTTGGTGTAATCGGTAATGGTGTGGTTCTTAATCCTGAAGTTCTCATTACAGAAATTAATAACTTAAAAGACCACGGCTATGACGTTGATTCATATTTGAAGATTAGTGAGAAGGCTCATGTAATCTTCCCATACCATCGTTTACTTGATGTTGCACTTGAGAAGGCTAGAAAAGCCAAGAAGATTGGTACAACCGGTAAGGGTATTGGACCAAGCTACTGTGATAAGTTTGAGCGTAGTGGACTCCGTATGGAAGATCTCTATGCACCTGACTTTAAGGAGCGCCTTGCTGAGCTTACTGAGGTTCGCCTTGGACTTCTTAAGTATTATGATCCAGAGACCAATTACGATGAGAAGCTTAACTTTGAAGAGATGTATGCAACCTACGTGGAGTATGCCAATATCTTAAAGCCATATGTATGTGATACCATTACATACTTACATAAGGCACTTGAGGCAGATAAGAAGGTAGTCGTAGAGGGTGCACAGGCAACGCTTCTTGACATTGACTTTGGTTCATATCCATATGTTACCAGCTCAAATCCTACCATCGGTGGAATTATCACAGGTACCGGACTTAGTGCAACAGATATTGGAAATGTATACGGCGTTATCAAAGCTTACTCAAGCCGTGTTGGTGAAGGCCCATATGTAACGGAACTGCTTGATGAAGTGGGAGACCGCATTCGTGAGCTTGGACATGAGTATGGTACAACTACAGGAAGACCTCGTCGTTGTGGATGGCTTGACCTTGTAACTCTTAAGTATGCAAAGCGTGTCAATGGACTTACAGCACTTTCTGTAAACCACTTAGATACCATTGGTGCATTCGATACCATCAAGGTATGTGTTGCTTATGATGTAGATGGTGTTGAAATCGAGGATTTCACAACCAACCTTGATATCCTGAACAATGCAAAGCCAGTATACAAGGAGCTTAAGGGTGGCTGGTCTGATATCGCAGGCTGCAAGACCTTTGAAGAGCTTCCTAAGGATGCACAGGATTACATCAAGTTCATCGAGGACTACATCGGAATTCCAGCGAAGTTCATTGGAACGGGTGCAGACCGCGAGGCAATGATTGTAAGATAGGACCACAAGTAGCATGATTGTTCGAAGAATCGAAGAAAGGGATGATGCAGCGATTGCAAGCATCATTCGTGAGAACCTAAAAAAGTTTGGACTGGATATTCCGGGGACTGCCTATTTTGATCCAGAGCTTGATCATCTGAGCGCCTATTATAAGGCAAGAGAGGGACATGCAACCTACTTTATCGCAACGGATGAGGAAGGCCGTGTAATTGGTGGCGTTGGTGCCTGTGCGTTTTCTGAAATGGAAGACTGCGTGGAACTTCAGAAGCTGTACCTGGTGGAAGAAGTGAAGGGCAAGGGCTATGGCCGTAAGCTTTTAGAATTGATCGAGGACTGGGCGAAGGAAAAGGGATATAGACAAGCATATCTGGAAACCCATAGTAACCTTGATATTGCACTTAAGCTCTATGAGACCTCTGGGTATGAACTGATTGCTAAGCCAGACTTTGTGGTCCATACCACCATGGATCATTTTTATCTGAAACAATTGTAAAAAATAAGGCTGTCGCATATTGCGGCAGCCTTTTTCTTAGTCTTCGGTTTCCTCTTTTCCCTTTTTGACAAGTCGATATACCAGCGCATAAGCCCATAAAAGGACAGGCACCATGATGGTTGCAACGACTGCAGCAAAGAAATACTGCATGCCCTTGGTTTTGTCCATAATGGCAGCGATGAGTAAAATGATATATAAGGCAACGAGTAGGATGCATAAAATGAGTGCGAAGATTTGCTTTGCTTTTTTCATGTGGAACTCCTTTTTGTTGTATTGCGTTCAGGAGTCTACCATATTGTTGTGGTAATTCCTGTAAGAATATGGTAAACTAACTCTATCTGTTTTGCAACAAAAGAGAACAATAATGAAAGAAGGAAAAATATATGGCATTATTAGAGCAGTGGCATGAGATTGCCTACAATGAGAATATGAACCAGGGAGAACTCCAGAGATTCTGGCAGGATTACTTCCTTAAGGAGAAGAGCGTATATGAGCAGCTTCTTGTAAACCCAGACGAGGTTGTAGAAGGAACAGTTAAGGAGCTTGCTGACAAGTACGGTCTTTCTATTATGGAGATGACAGGATTCCTTGATGGAATCAATGACTGTCTTGTAAAGGCAAACCCAATCGAGGAGATGGAAGAGGATACCAAGGTAAGCCTTGCTTTCGATAAGGAAAAGCTTTACAAGGGAATGGTAGACGCTAAGGCTGAGTGGCTTTACGAGCTTCCAATGTGGGATGATATTTTTGATGCAGAGACCAAGAAGCGTCTTTTTCTTGAGCAGAGAAAGTCGGGCACCGTTGTTGTAGGTAAGAAGGTTGGACGTAACGATCCATGTCCATGTGGATCAGGCAAGAAGTATAAGTTCTGCTGCGGTAAGTAAGCATGGATGCAATCAATTTTCCGAACCTACACATTCATCTGAATCATGTAGGGAAACTGATTTATATTGGCAATTTTTCCATTGCATATTATGGAATCATCATTGCCCTTGGAATGCTCCTTGGAATCGGACTCGCTTGTCTGATTGCAAAGCGTACCGGACAAAAGGCGGAGGACTATTATGACCTTGCCCTTATTGCGATTATTTGCTCGGTGATTGGCGCCCGTATCTATTATGTAGCCTTTCGCTGGGAGTGGTACCGCGGAGACATCAAGTCAATCTTTAATATTCGTGAAGGCGGACTGGCAATCTATGGCGGCGTAATTGCTGCGATTATTACCGTCTTTATCTTCTCGAAGGTAAAGAAGTTATCCTTTGGCCAGATGTGTGATACTGCTGGAATGGGTTTGATTCTTGGACAGATCATTGGTCGATGGGGCAATTTCTTTAACCGAGAGGCTTTTGGAGGATATACCAACAATCTCTTTGCAATGCAACTTCCTGTAGAGGCGGTTCGCAGTGCGGAGATTACGGAAGAACAGTGGGCCAATGTGGTGAACATTGATGGAGTGGCATTTATTCAGGTGCATCCTACCTTCCTGTATGAGTCATTGTGGAACCTTGCATTACTCATTATTTTGCTTCTTCTTTTCAAGAAGAAAGCATATGAGGGCGAGATTTTCCTTGGATATCTCATGGGATATGGATGTGGTAGATTCTGGATTGAAGCCTTAAGAACGGACCAGCTGTGGATTCCTGGCACCACATATCCAGTATCGCGTGCTCTTGCGGCGACACTTGCAATTGTTTGTTTTATCGTAATTGTGGTAAATCGTGTCAGATTCCTCCACTTTGCTCCACAAAGGGAGAAAAAAACAGAAAAATAATGCGGGAAATACCCGAAATTGCGCGAAGTAGAAATTTCTGCTTCGCGCATTTTTTTTGCCCGAAACCCTTGATTTTTCGGCCAAAAGGGGGTATATTATAGAAAAAGGTGGCGGAAAGTGGCGACTTGAACCTGAATGGTGGTAGAAAGTGGTGGATAAGTTGATAACTTTGTGGATAATACACCTTTGATTTTGAAAATTACGAGGAAAAGGAGGTGTGTACATTGTTTACTGGAGAATATCATCATTCCATTGATGCTAAGGGACGACTCATTGTTCCTGCAAAGTTCAGAGAACAGCTTGGCAACGAATTCGTAGTTACCAAGGGCTTGGATGGATGCTTATTCGTTTATTCCAATGAAGAATGGGAGCGCATCGAGAATTCCTTTAAAGAAAAGTCACTTGCTTCTGCAGATGCAAGAAAGTTCATGAGATTCTTCTTCGCAGGCGCAGCAAGCTGTGAGGTAGATAAGCAAGGAAGAATTCTTCTTCCAGCCAACCTTCGTGAATATGCAGGCATCGATAAGGATGTTGTTTCTGCTGGCGTACTTAGCCGTGTGGAGATTTGGAGCGAAGAGAAGTGGGCACAGAACAGCTTCGATGATATGGATGAGTTCGCTGAAAAGATGGCAGAACTTGGACTTGGATTCTAAGCAGTACGAGTTAGATAAGAGAAGGGAGTGAGTCCAGTGGAGTTTAATCATTATTCGGTAATGCTTTCCGAGACAATTGAAGGATTAGATATTAAGCCAGATGGCATCTATGTGGACGGCACTCTTGGAGGTGGCGGACACGCCTATGAAGTATGTAAGCGCCTGGGTGAGGGCGGACGATTTATTGGAATCGATCAGGACGCAGATGCAATTGCAGCGGCGTCGAAGAGGCTAGAAGCCTTTGGCGATAAAGTCACAATTGTTCGGAGTAATTATTCTAATATGAAGCAAGTGCTTCATGATCTTGAAATTGAAAAGGTAGATGGCATTGTGCTTGACCTTGGAGTTTCTTCTTTCCAGCTGGATACGCCAGAGAGAGGATTCACCTACCGCACAGAGGATGCTCCGCTTGATATGCGCATGGATGACAGACAGCCACTTACCGCAAAGGATATTGTGAATACCTATAGTGAGATGGAACTTTTTCGTATCATTCGCGATTATGGAGAGGACCGATTCGCTAAGAACATTGCAAAGCACATTGTAGCTGCAAGGGCGATAAAGCCAATTGAGACCACGGGAGAACTGAACGAAATCATTAGCGCAGCAATCCCAGCGAAGGTAAGACAGACGGGAGGACACCCAAGTAAACGTACTTACCAAGCAATTCGTATTGAACTCAATCATGAGCTTGATGTTCTTCAGGATAATTTGGATGACATGATCGACCTGCTTGAGGAGGACGGCAGGATTTGCATCATTACCTTCCATTCCTTGGAGGACCGCATTGTAAAAAGCAATTTTAAGAGAAACGAAGATCCATGTACATGTCCAAGCAGTTTTCCAGTGTGTGTCTGTGGAAACAAGTCAAAGGGACAGGCTGTTACAAGAAAGCCAATTCTTCCATCGGAAGAAGAACTTTCTGAGAATAAGAGAAGCAAGAGCGCAAAGCTTCGCATTTTTTGCAAAAAGAGCGCAGAGTAATGAAGGTTTATTGGTCATGGATGACCGAGGGTTGTAGTAGAAGGGAATCAAAAGGGAATTAAAATGGGAGTTAATAAGACAGTATACATGAACGGAACAGCAGCACCAAACCTTGTACCAGGTCGTGAGACAGGACTTCCTGTAACACCAAACCAGGAAGACAAGAAGAGGGAGGCGCGTAAGAAGGCAGCCAGAAGAAATAGACAGCGTGCCCTTTATATGGGTAGAACCAATGTGTTTTTCCTGACTGCTTGTATGATTGTTGTTGCACTTTTTGCAGTTACCTATGTAAAGCTTCAAGCCGATATTACACATAGAATGAAGCGCATTGCAGCAATTGAGAGCCAGGTATCTGACCTTAGAGCTGACAATGATGCAAACTATAAGCGCATTGTTACTTCTGTTGATATGAACGAAGTAAAAAATGTTGCAATGAATGAGCTTGGAATGCATTACGCTACGGAGGAACAAGTGGTATACTATACAGTTGAGAACAACAACTATATGGACCAGTATGTGATGATTCCGTCCAAGTAGGGAGTAAGAAGTGGCTACAAAGAAAAAAAGAACGAAGGAAAAAACCAGGAAACCGGTCAGAACTATTTCAAAGCAGATGCGCGGCAAGCTGATGATGGCTTTTGCTGTTGTATCAATGTGCTTAGTAGGTCTGATCGGTCGTCTTATGTATATACAGTATAAAGATGGTGACAGATATACCAAGAAGGTGTTGTCTTTGCAGACCTATGGAAGCTCTACCATTCCTTACCAGCGTGGCGATATTATGGATCGCAATGGCAATATTCTCGCTACCAGTGAGGCAGTGTATAATGTGGTCCTTGACTGCTCTGTTATGACAGACAGGGATGAGTACATTACACCAACTATCGATGCGTTGGTTGCTTGCTTCCCAGAACTTGATCGATCTGTTTTACAAGGATATGCAGCAAGCCAAAAGGAAAGCAGATACATCGTATTGTTAAAGCGTCAGCCTTATGATGTGATTCAGCCATTTGTGGAACGCATGGAGGCTGCAGATGATAAAGGCAATTTGCTCAATCCCAACATTAAGGGTGTGTGGTTTGAGAAGGAATACAAGAGAAGCTATCCATACGGCAGTCTTTGCTCCAATGTGATTGGCTATACGGTCCTTGGTAATGAAGGTAACTCTGGCCTTGAAAACTATTACAATGAAACCTTAAATGGAGTCAATGGTCGTTCCTATGGATATCTGAATGAGGACAATGCCTTTGCAAAGACCTTGATTGAACCGGAAAATGGATACAATCTGGTATCATCCATCGATATGAATATTCAGTCCATTGTAGAGAGCAAGATGAAGGAATGGTTGAGCGCTTATACCGACAACTATCGTATCGGAGAATCTGGTGCTGAAAATATGGCGGTTCTTATCATGAATCCAAACAATGGCGAGATTCTTGCCATGGCCCAGTATCCGACCTATGACCTCAATAATCCAAGAGATCTTAGTATGTACTACACGGAGGAAGAGCAGGAGAATATGTCCGACGAGGACAAACTTGACTGGCTGAACCGTGTATGGCAGAATTATGCGGTAACCGCAACCTATGAGCCGGGTTCTGTGCAGAAGCCATTTACGGTAGCAGGTGGACTTGAATGCGGAAGCTTGTATGATGGCCTTTCCTTCTATTGTGATGGTGGAGAGAATATCAACGGCGATTATATTCACTGTGTAAATCGTAACGGACATGGTATGGAGACTTTAGAGGGCTCCCTTAAGGATTCTTGTAATGATGCCTTGATGCAGATGTCATATCTTATTGGCTCAGAGAATTTCCTTACGAATCAGAGCAATTTTGGATTCGGCTTTAAGACAGGAATTGATCTTCCGGGTGAAGCCAATACTTCAACCTTGGTCTATAATAAAGATAACATTACAAAGGTTGACCTTGCGACCAATAGCTTTGGTCAGAACTATAATTGTACCATGGTGCAGATAACCAGTGCATTTTGTTCTTTGGTCAATGGTGGTACCTATTATCAGCCACATGTCGTTGCGAAAATTACCGATGGCAATGGCAATACTGTGAAGAATGTGGAGCCGGTGGTCTTAAAGCAGTCGGTTTCCGAAGCGACCAGCGAGCAGGTGCGTGCCTATATGAAAGAGGTATGTGCTTCTGGTACTGGTAAAATAGCAAAAGTAGATGGCTATTCTATGGCAGGAAAAACTGGTACTGCACAGATGTATGATCCAAAGACACACCTTCGTAAGGAGGGAAGCTATCTGGTTTCTTTCATGGGCTGTGTTCCAGCAGAAAATCCAGAGCTTGTCATCTATTGTGTGATTGACCAGCCTAATACAAGTGATCAGCCACATAGTAATTTTGCACAGAATGTAGTTAGAGAGATTTTAAAGGAAGTACTTCCTTATATGAATATTTACCCGGATGAAGAACTGAAGGGAACCAACGCAAATCTAGGAATTGTTGGAAATGATCTGCCAAAGCGTATGCAGACCCAGCAGGCCCCAGAAAACTAAGGAGACAATATGAGAATCGAAGAGTCAAAGGTGTTAGTCGTAGGAACAGGAATTAGTGGAATAGCAGCAACAGAACTGCTTTTGGAAAAGGGCGTCGATGTTACCTTGTTCGATGGGAATAAGGATCTTGATACCGCGAAATTGTATGAGAAGAATCCACAGGTGAAGCAGGTGCCACTTCTTCTTGGCGATTTGTCAGAAGAGGAGATGAAGCAGTTTGCTTATGTGATTTTAAGCCCTGGAGTTCCAACAGATATTCCAATGGTAAATGCCATGCGCGACCTTGGCCTTCAGATTTGGGGTGAGATTGAGCTTGCCTATTATTTTGGAAAAGGCAGAGTTCTTGCCATTACAGGAACCAATGGAAAGACCACGACCACCGCATTGACGGGTGAAATTATGAAGAACTGCTTTTCGGATGTACGTGTGGTTGGAAATATTGGAATTCCATATACAAGAGAAGCAGCAACCATGACAGAAGATACGGTAACTGTGGCAGAGATTTCAAGCTTCCAGTTGGAAACGGCACATACCTTCGCACCTAAGGTTACCGCGATTTTAAATATTACGCCAGATCATCTCAACAGACACCATACCATGGAGTGCTATATTGAGATGAAGGAGAGCATTACCAAGAATCAGACGAAGGATGACTACTGTATCTTAAACTATGAGGACAGTGTTCTTCGTGAATTTGCAAAGGATTGTCCTGCAAAGGTGGTATTCTTTAGTAGCAAGACAAAGCTTACAGATGGTTTCTATCTGGAGGGAGAGGATATCTACTATGCAAAGGATGGCCAGTCCCAGCTAGTCATCAATGTGAATGATCTGAACTTACTTGGAAAGCATAATTATGAGAATGTGATGGCAGCAACGGCTATGGCAATCAGTTTTGGCCTCCCAATGGATAAGATTGTGGAAGTGCTTCGCAGATTTACTGCGGTAGAACATCGTATTGAGTATGTCTGCGAGAAGAGAGGGGTTCGTTACTATAACGACTCTAAGGGAACCAATCCAGATGCAGCAATTCAGGGTATTCGTGCTATGAATCGCAAGACCTATCTGATTGGTGGAGGTTACGACAAGCAGTCCGAGTATGATGAGTGGATTGAGGCCTTTGATGGCAAGGTAGAGGCGCTGGTTCTGATTGGACAGACCGCAGAGAAGATTGAAGCTTGTGCCCATGCACATGGCTTTATGAATACAGTTCGTTTTGAAACCTTTGAGGAAGCAATTACATACTGCTATGACCACGCAAAGAGTGGGGAAGCAGTACTTTTATCACCAGCATGTGCAAGCTGGGGTATGTTTGCAAACTATGAGGAGAGAGGAAGAATCTTCAAAGAGTTTGTACGTGGTTTGGCAGAGTAGTTTAGGAGGATTGTGGTGGCAAAAGAGAAGAAGTCACGTGTAACAAAATATTTTGATTACAACTTGCTCTTTGTGCTGTTGTTCCTTATGATTTTTGGCCTTGTTATGCTGTATTCATCCAGCTCCTACACCGCTGCCAACAAGTATGGGGATAGCGGGTACTATGTGAAGAAGCAGGCCATTTTCATGGTGGGTGGACTTGTTGGTATGACAATTCTGTCCTTTATTCCATATACCTTTTGGAAGAATTTTACCATGGCAATCTATTTGATTTCCTTTGCCCTTTGTACGGCAGTTATGATTCCGGGTATTGGTTCTAGCTCCCATGGATCCACGAGATGGCTAAGCATTGGTGGTGTTCGCTTCCAGCCATCTGAGACCGCAAAAATTGCCATGATTTTGGTATTTGCCCATATGCTTGAGCTTACCTACCCAAGACTTAAGGATAAGTGGAGTGAGCTTAAGATTATGGCTGTGAGCCTTCCAATCGCGGGAGTAGTTGCAGCATCCAATCTTAGTACGGCTATTATCATTGCAGGTATCGTGTTTAGTATGGTATTTATTGCCAGTCCAAAGTTCAAAGAGTTTATTGCAATGTTCCTTGGACTTGCCGCAGTAGGATCTTTATTTATTTTCTTCGTTGGATACCGAGGCACACGTATTACAGCTTGGTTGCATCCGGAGGAAGCAGGGGACGATGGCTATCAGACCATGATGGGCCTTTACGCCATTGGTTCTGGAGGCTTAACTGGAAAGGGCCTTGGACAGAGCTTGCAGAAGATGGGACATGTGCCAGAGTCTCACAACGATATGATTTTTACGATTATTGTCGAAGAGCTTGGCATTTTTGGTGGCGTTTGCGTGATTCTTCTTTATCTTCTTATGATTTGGAGAATGATGGTAATCGCCAATAATGCAAGAGATATGTATGGCTCCCTGATTGTTATTGGTGTTATGGTGCATATTTCTTTGCAGGTGATTTTGAATATTGCAGTTGTAACCAATACCATTCCAAATACCGGCGTTACCCTTCCTTTTATTAGTTATGGTGGTACCTCCGTTTTATTCCTTTTGGCGGAAATGGGATTGGTCCTTGGAGTCTCTAGGGGAATTGTTTTAGAGGAAGTTGACGAATGACAAAGGAAGAGAGTAAATCTCCTGCAAAACGAGGATCGATTAAGCAGGAGCGTATTCGTAGAAAAAAGAGAAAAAGACGTCTCATTACTTTGGCGGTGATTCTATTTTTGCTTGCAACCCTTGCCCTTGTGGTTGTCAAGGTTTTTACGGTAGAGCAGGTAGAAGTAGAAGGCAATGTACTTTATGAGGATGCACAGATTGAATCTACCATCTTGAACGATGAGTACTCTTGGAATTCGTTGTATGTCTATTTTAAGTATAAGCTTTTTCCAATGGAGCCAGTGCCATTTATTGACACCGTGGAAGTAACATTAAAAAGCCCACATGTGGTACATGTTCGCGTGTACGAAAAGGGTATGCTTGGTTATGTGAGCATTCCAGAAGAGGGCAATGCCTACTTTGATAAGGATGGATTTGTGACAGAGATTTCCTGGGACCTGATTCCAGATGTTCCACAGATTCTTGGTATCGAAGTCGAGGAAGTGGTATTGTATAAAAACCTTACCATTAAGTCGGGAGAATTAAATGATATTTTGATTCTGACCCAGGCACTTAAACGAGCTTCTTTGATTCCAGATAGCATTACCTATGGTGTTGCGAATGCACCAGTTCTTACCTATGGAGACATCGTGGTTTTACTTGGGGATGAGACTCTGTTGACCAAGAAAATGGAGCGTCTTAGCAAGATTTATCCAACCTTAGTAGGTAAGAAGGGCGAGCTTCACATGGAAAATTGGACAGAGGAGTCCACGAATATTATTTTTGTGGAAGCGCTAGAAGAACCAGAGACGGAGGAAGAGGAAGCAGAGGGAGAAGAACCTGTGGAAAATCCTTCCGAAAATCCAAATTAATTGTTGATTATTTGGCTAGAAACCGCTATAGTATGGTATATATGAGTAAAAATCGGGCTTTTTATAGCCATTTATGTGGATAGAAGATAGGAAGAGGAGGAAGAAACCTTGCTGGAAATTAGAACAACAGAAGCAAGTACCAGTGCAAAAATCATCGTTATCGGTGTAGGTGGAGCTGGAAACAATGCAGTAAATCGTATGATTGACGAGAACATCGGTGGTGTAGAATTTATCGGTGTGAATACAGATAAGCAGGCCCTTCAGTTATGTAAGGCGGCTACATTAATTCAGATTGGTGAGAAGCTCCCCAAGGGACTTGGTGCTGGTGCACAGCCTGAGATCGGTGAGAAGGCAGCGGAAGAGAGCCAGGAAGAGCTTTCTGCTGCAATTAAGGGTGCAGATATGGTATTCGTTACCTGTGGTATGGGTGGCGGTACTGGTACCGGTGCAGCTCCAGTTGTTGCCGCTCTTGCAAAAGAGATGGGTATTCTTACCGTTGGTGTTGTAACAAAGCCTTTCAAGTTTGAAGCAAAGCAGCGTATGGCTAACGCAACCTCAGGTATTGAGAGACTTAAGGCTAGCGTTGATACTTTGATTGTAATTCCAAATGATAAGCTTCTTGAGATTGTAGATCGCCGTACAACTATGCCAGATGCACTTAAGAAGGCAGATGAAGTACTTCAGCAGGCAGTTCAGGGAATTACCGATTTAATTAATTTACCAGCACTTATTAACCTTGACTTCGCAGACGTACAGACTGTTATGAAGGATAAGGGTATGGCTCATATTGGTATTGGTTCTGCTAAGGGTGATGATAAGGCAATCGAGGCTGTTAAGCTTGCAGTTGCTTCTCCACTTCTTGAGACAACCATCAATGGTGCAAGCCATGTTATTATTAATATTTCTGGTGATATTTCTCTTATGGATGCCAATGATGCAGCAAGCTATGTACAGAGCCTTGCTGGAGATGATGCCAATATCATCTTTGGTGCAAAGTATGATGAGTCTATGGTTGATGAAGCAACCATTACGGTTATTGCAACTGGTCTTGAGCAGCGCAGTGGCGTTCGTCCAGCACCAGCACCAGCAGTTTCGGCAGGTGCTCCAACATTTGTTTATCCGCCACAGACTACAGCAACCGCAACACAGGCAGCTCCAATTGCTCGTCCTGTAGCACCAACTACACAGGCAACTCCTGCAACTGGAACAGCTGCAGCTCCTAGCCCAGCACCAGCAGGCGGACTTGGAATTAATCGTCCAGATGTAACACCAACTGTTAAGCCAGTTGGAATTAGCATTCCAGATTTCCTTAAGAATTCTGGTCGTTAATATCTAGAATGTGATATAATAAAGCCAAGGGATAATCCCTTGGCTTTTTTGTTATTCTAATCTGAAATTTCATTCTAAATGTTGGGGGAATGAACAATGATACTTGAATTTTTAGGTGCAGATCGTGAGGTAACAGGTAGCTGCCATTATGTGCATTTTGGGGATGTGCACTTTTTGGTGGATTGCGGTATGGAGCAGGGACCGGATTTGTATGTGAATCAGGAGATTCCGGTAAATCCAGCCACCATTGATTATGTGTTTGTGACGCATGCGCACATTGATCATTCAGGTCTTTTGCCACTTTTATATAAGAATGGCTTCCGCGGCAAGGTGTTTGCCACTAAGGCGACCTGTGATTTGTGTGATATTATGCTTCGAGATTCTGCTCATATTCAAGAGTTTGAAGCAGAATGGAAGAATCGTAAGGCAAAGAGATCTGGCATGCCAGAGGTCGTTCCAATGTATGATGTGAACGATGCGGCAGGAGTTGTGTCTCATTTTGTTGCCATGGATTATGATGTGAAGTCCGAGATTTGCGATGGCCTCTGGGTACGTTTTGTGGATGCAGGCCATTTGCTTGGTTCCTCTTCGATAGAGATTTGGATTACAGAAGATGGCATCACAAAGAAAATTGTATTTTCAGGAGACGTAGGAAACGGCAATCGCCCTCTCATTAAGG
>JAZQQA010000005.1:0-9305 GCA_045628825.1 Agathobacter sp. | reverse complement strand
CAGGTGAGGAAAGTCCGGGCTTCATAGGGCAAGGATGCCGGTTAACGGCCGGTGGAGGAAACTCTAAGGAAAGTGCAACAGAAAACAAACCGCCAGGCAACTGGTAAGGCTGAAACGGCAGTGTAAGAGACTACCGCGCTTCTGGTAACAGAAGTGGCAGTGTAAACCCCATCCGAAGCAAGACCGAATAGAAGCGTTTACGTGGCCCGCCAGCTTCAGGTAGGTCGCTTGAGACGGCTGGTAACAGTCGTACTAGATAGATGATCACCCAACGACATAACCCGGCTTATCGTCCTGCTAATTATAAAAGACCCATCGTGAAAGCGTTGGGTCTTTTTCTGTGAGAAAATGAGTACTAATTTCCTAGAAACAAAAGGGCATCTATGCTATACTTACTTCATAGACAGAAAGGAGTAGGCATGAAGTGTAAGAAATCTTTGATGGGGCTTGCGGCCCTATTAATTGTGGTATTTCATTTCTATATTCCTTTTCTGGGGAATCAGATAGAAATGACCTTATATCGCGCAAGCTATATTGGCGTAGACATCTTCTTTTTTGTATCAGCCTATTCACTGGCCAGTCGCCCCATGGAATGGAAGGCATTTCTACTTAACCGACTGCGCTATATTTATTTGCCTTTTGTGGCGCTTGCTGTGCTTGGCGCAGTGTATGGAAAATGGACCATAGCCCGCTTCTTTTCCGTGATTTGTGGAGTGGAATTTTTCCAAAAGGGAGGCGGCTCGTTTCTGTGGTTTTTCATTGCAATTATGCTGCTTTACCTTGTGTCACCTCTGCTGGTGGGAATGAAAGAACGCATGGAAGGAAGCAAGGATGCGTCCAGAAATTCCTTTGCGCGAAGCATGAGTTCCCTTGGCGTGATGTTACTGATTTGGCTACTTTTGGCAGTGATTTTGCAGTACGGATTTCAGAATAAGACCTTATTTATCCTCGTGAACCGCCTGCCAATTTTCTTCCTAGGTATGCATTATGATGCGCTGCGAAGAATTATGAAGCAAAGCCTTCTTAGCCTATCATTTTTCCTAGTGGTTCTGGTGGCAGGGGGCTGGCTTATCGCAAGGTATGGAAGCCTGGTACGACTGACGAAACCTTTCTGGGACATGTATTACATCGTGGCCATTCCCTTTGTGCTGGCACTGATTGCACTATGGGATATGATTTCTCGCGTAAGCAAGGTACGCAATCTGCCACTGCAGTGGGTTGGACAGTTCACCATGGAACTCTATGGAATCCAGATGATTGTGGGCTTCGACTGGGAGACCAAGCTACTTAAGGCGACAGGCGCCAACAAGCCGTTGACCTTTGCTTTGACACTTATATTATTACTGGTTACAGCATTTGGAATTCATCTGATTTTCCAATGTGTACATAAGGGAGTGGACCGACTGCTTGCAAAAAGGATGGTCCGTCTGAAAGGAGAACAATAACATGAAAAAGAAATTGATGAGCGCACTTTTGGTGGTGACAATGCTTGCTATGGTAGGATGTGGAAATAAGACGCCAGATGCTCCAGCACCAGTTGAGACCCAGGCGGGTGAGACCCAGGCGCAAAATGGAGGAAATGGTGGCACCACTGGTGAAGTAAGTGGAACAACGGATGTAGACGCAAACTCTTTGGGTGGCAAATTCTTAGCGGTCTTTGAGACAGAGATTGCGGGCTCTACGGATATCGAAGCGATTTGCAGAAAAATGGATGAGGTAACAGAGATTGGCCTTGATGTAGTGCAAGTGCAGGAAGGATTCTTAAATGGTTTCTCTGGAGAAGTAACTGGATTTAAGACTGGCTATACCTTCTTGCCATTCATTGGATCGATTCCACTGGTTGGATACATTTTTGAGACCGATGACCCTGAAGCCTTGGCTGGCACCTTGCAGAGTCTTGCGGATCCACGCTGGAATATCTGTACCGAGGCAGACCAGACAGTCGTGTCGGTAAGCGGCAATTATGTATTCTTTGTGATGTGTCCTGAAACGGATGCAGAGTAGTTTTGCTTGGTAAGTGAAGCCCCGCTCGCGGGATTGCGAGGGGGCTTTTCTTTTAGAAATACTTTATTTATAATGAGAATGATGAAGCAATCAAATAGGATATTTTATAGGGGGCTAATATGGAAGAAGAAAGAAAAACAGTGGCAGAAGTTGCAGAGAGTTTTATTGATGATGATACTGTAATGTTTACAGAGCGCAAGAGATGGTTATTCCTTGGATTGCCATGGACTTTTACCAAATATACCATTACACCTGGTGTAGTTACTGTGGATCAGGGACTTCTCAATACCACAGAAGATGACTGTTATATGTATAAGATTCAGGATGTAAAGCTTAGCACATCCTTCCTTGAGAGAATTGTTGGAGTGGCAACTCTTAAGTGTTACACCGGAGATGTGACGAGCAAGGAGCTTACCATGGTGCACATTCGCCATGCCAAGGAGATTAAGTCTTATATTTTAAAGACATCGGAAGCTGCTCGTCTTAAGAGACGTACCATCAACACCGTGGATATCGGAGCAGGACATGACTGCGACGGAGATGGAATTATTGATTAGTTGCATATGAGCATAAAAAGGGACATGCCGTTTTGGCATGTCCCTTTTTGGAAAATACATAGTTATTATACAACGGCGAAAAGAAAAAATATAGTCTTTCTTTCAAAAAGTTGCTGTTATATTATGGTAAAAATGCGTAAATGCGGTATGGCATATTACGCTTAAAAGAGGAGGAAAATAATGCGACATTTAATGAGTCCTCTGGATTTCTCGGTTGAGGAATTGGATCAGCTTTTAGACCTTGCCAATGACATCGAGAAGAACCCAGACAAGTACGCTCACGCTTGTGATCGTAAGAAGTTAGCAACTTGTTTTTATGAGCCTAGTACAAGAACTCGTCTTAGCTTTGAAGCAGCAATGCTCAATCTTGGTGGTTCCGTTTTAGGTTTTTCTAGTGCTGATAGTTCTTCAGCAGCCAAAGGAGAGAGTGTCTCCGATACCATTCGTGTTATTTCTTGTTACGCAGACATCTGTGCAATTCGTCATCCAAAGGAAGGTGCCGCACTTGTAGCATCTCAGAAATCAGGCATTCCAGTCATCAACGCAGGTGATGGTGGCCATCAGCATCCAACCCAGACATTAACAGACTTACTTACAATTCGCTCTCTTAAGGGCAGACTTGGCAACATTACCATTGGTCTTTGTGGAGATTTAAAGTTCGGTAGAACAGTACATTCTTTGATCAATGCATTGATTCGCTATGAGAATGTGAAGTTTGTACTGATTTCTCCAGAAGAGCTTCGCGTGCCAGACTATATCCGTGAGGATGTCCTTCGTGCCAATAACGTTGAGTTTGAAGAGGTTGAGCGCCTTGATGATGCAATGGCAGACCTTGATGTACTTTACATGACAAGAGTACAGAAGGAGCGTTTCTTCAACGAAGAAGATTACATCCGTTTGAAGGATTTCTATGTATTAACCAAAGCAAAGATGGAACTCGCGAAACCAGATATGTTAGTGCTTCATCCACTTCCAAGAGTCAATGAGATTTCCGTTGAAATCGATGATGATCCAAGAGCAGCATATTTCAAGCAGGCACAGTATGGTGTCTATGTTAGAATGGCTCTCATTTTGACCCTTCTTGGAATTCAGGTATAGTATTTGGTTGTATAGAAAGTCGAGGATAGATATATGTTAAATATTAGTGGAATTCATGAAGGCTTTGTGCTGGATCACATCCAGGCAGGAATGTCTCTTCAGATTTATCATGACCTTAAGCTTGAGGAGCTTGATTGTACCGTTGCTATTATCAAGAATGCAAAGAGCAAAAAAATGGGCAAAAAGGATATCATTAAGGTAGAGTGTCCAGTAGAGGCGCTTGACCTTGATATCTTGGGCTTTATTGATCACAACATTACGGTCAATGTCATCAAGGGTGATGTTCGTGTTGAGAAGAAGAAGCTTATGCTTCCAACTCAGGTTCAGAACGTTATCAAGTGTAAGAATCCAAGATGTATTACTTCTATTGAGCAGGAATTGGATCAAATCTTCCTTCTCACAGATGAAAAGCAGGAAGTATATCGCTGTAAGTATTGTGAAGAGAAGTATATTAATCCAAATCGTCGTGGATAATGTGAAAAATGAGGATCATATCGAAAGATATGGTCCTTTTCTTTTGCTTTGCTTTGACCAATCTCGCCTTAGCGGTTATAATAGACAAGATGGGTAAATATGCGAATATCATAGTAGACATTTCAATTGAAAAACTTGATAAGCCTTTCCAATACTTGATTCCAGAGGAGTTACAGGGCGTTTTGCAGGAAGGAATGAAGGTAGATGTTCCTTTTGGTAGTCGAAGGATTACCGGCTATGTGTTAGAAATTACGGATACCCTGGAATTCGATGAAAGTAAGCTAAAGCCAATTATAGGTATCGCTTCTGGAAGTGTCACCATGGAAGAGCAGTTGATGGCGCTCGCAGCATGGATGCGACGCAATTGTGGCTCTACCATGAATCAGGCCATGAAGACCGTGCTTCCAGTCAAGCAGACCATTAAGCAGGTGGAGAAGCGGACCCTACGCTTGCTCTTAGAGGAAGAGGAAGCCAAAAGGCAGCTGGCACTTATGGAGGCGAAGCATTATGTAGCGAAGGCAAGATTGCTTCGTGAGCTGATCACCTATGGGGAAATTGATTACACTGTGGTGACCCAGAAGCTTCAGGTCTCTGCGCAGGTGGTCAAATCCATGGTAGCGGCTGGAATCCTGGAAGTAGAAAGTAATGCGACTTACCGCAATCCAGTGGGCCATTTACAGAGCAAGGGCTATCACCTCGTGCTGAACGAAGAGCAGCAGGCTGTGGTGGATACGGTGATGAAGGACCGTGCCAACGGAGACTATAAGACCTACCTTCTAAAGGGCGTGACGGGATCTGGTAAGACGGAAGTCTACATGGAGATGATTGCCCGTGTTATTGCAGAGGGAAAGCAGGCCATTGTTCTGATTCCGGAAATTGCTTTGACCTATCAGACAGTGATGCGCTTCCGCAATCGTTTTGGGGACCGCGTATCCATCTTGAATTCGAGATTGTCAGCAGGAGAACGCTATGACCAGTATTTAAGAGCCAAGAATGGTGATATCGACATCATGATTGGACCAAGATCGGCGCTTTTTTCTCCATTCCCGAATCTGGGGCTGATTATCATAGATGAGGAGCATGAGTCTTCTTATAAAAGTGATAGTGCACCACGCTACCACGCAAGAGACGTGGCTATGGAAAGGGCCAGAGTCAATGGGGCATCTGTTGTACTTGGTTCTGCAACACCATCTCTGGAAAGCTATTATGCGGCAAAGAGTGGTAACTATGTGTTGCTGGAAATGAAGAACAGAGTCATGGACAAGGCGCTTCCAAATTGTGAAGTCATTGATTTACGCGAGGAGCTTCGTCTTGGCAATCGTTCCATCCTAAGCGCAAGACTTCAGGAACTTATGGAGGACCGCCTGCAAAAGGGACAGCAAATCATGCTTTTCATGAACCGGCGTGGAATTGCAGGTACCGTGTCCTGTCGTAAATGTGGGCATGTGATCAAATGTCCACACTGTGATGTGTCGCTGAGTCTGCACGAGTCTGCAGGTGGACAAGGCAAGATGCTGTGTCATTATTGTGGTTATGAGGAACCGCAGCATGAGACCTGCCCGGCCTGTGGATCGAAGTTAATTGGAACCTTTAAGGCTGGTACCCAAAAGATTGAGAAGATGGTGCAGGAGCGTTTTCCAAGTGCGCGAATTCTTCGCATGGACTGGGATACCACAAGAGGCAAGGATGATTATGAGAAAATCCTACAGAGCTTTGGTAATGGAGAAGCAGATATTCTGATTGGAACCCAGATGATTGTAAAGGGCCATGATTTTGGCAATGTAACGCTTATGGGAATCCTGGCAGCAGACATGTCGCTTCATGTGTCAGATTACCATGCTGCAGAGCGTACCTTCCAGTTACTTACTCAGGCAGCAGGAAGAGCGGGCAGAGGGGATTGCTCAGGAGATGTCATCATTCAAAGCTACGATCCAGAGCACTATGCCATTACAACGGCCAAGGCGCAGGATTATGAAGCTTTCTATGAGACAGAGATTGCCTATCGTAAGCTTATGCATTACCCACCAGTGTGGAATCTCTTGGTGATTATGGGAACAAGCGCGGAAGAAGCGTTGCTTACGGATACCATGAATCGCCTAAAGGAAAAAGTGGATGCTGTTGTGGCGGAAACGAAGCCAGACACAGGATTTGATATGATTGGTGTGGTGGGACCGGCGGAAGCATCGATTTCCAAGGTTAATGATATGTATCGAAAAGTGATTTACATAAAGACAGCAGATTACAAGCGTCTGGTACAGGTGAAGGATGCGATTGAAGGTTATGCCAGTGCGTCTGTTTCAAAAGATGTGAATATACAGTTTGATTTTAACCCAATGAGTGGATTTTAAGGAGGATAATAAAATGGCACTTAGAACAATTCGTGTGCAGGGTGATCCTGTACTTGGAAAAGTATGTAGAGAAATTACAGAGATGAATGAGAAGCTTGAAGTCTTAATCGAGGATATGCTTGAGACCATGTACGATGCAAATGGTGTTGGTCTTGCAGCTCCACAGGTAGGAATTCTTAAGAGACTTGTGGTTATGGATTGTGGTGATGGCCCAATCGTTATGATCAATCCAACCATCCTTGAGACCTCTGGCGAGCAGACAGGCGATGAAGGTTGCTTAAGCGTTCCAGGAAAGGCAGGACAGGTTACCAGACCAAATTATGTACGCGCCCGCTTCTTAGATGAAGAGATGCAGGAGTGTGAAATCGAAGCAACTGAGCTTCTTGCACGTTGCATTTGCCATGAGCTTGAGCATTTGGATGGACATCTTTACGTAGAGCGCGTAGAGGGACCACTTCATGAGGTTCATTACGAAGAAGAATAGTAGATAGAAAAAGGAGGGAGAACCATGCGTGTTATTTTTATGGGAACTCCAGATTTTGCAGTAGGTACATTGGAAGCCATTATTGCGGCAGGACATGAGGTTGTTCTTGTTGTGACACAGCCAGACAAGCCAAAGGGACGTGGTAATGAAATCGCTTTCCCACCAGTGAAGGAATGTGCCATTGCACATGGGATTGAGGTCTTCCAGCCTACCCGTGTGAAGCTGACAGAGAATGTTGAATATTTGAGAAAATACAATCCTGATATAATTATTGTAGCAGCATTCGGCCAATTATTGCCACAGGCAATTCTTGAAATGCCAAAGTATGGATGCGTGAATGTGCATGCCTCTCTGCTTCCAAAATATCGTGGCGCAGCGCCAATTCAGTGGGCGGTAATCAATGGAGACGAGATTACAGGTGTCACCACCATGCGTATGGATATCGGACTAGACACTGGCGATATGATTGCCAAGAAGCAGATTCGTCTTGCTGAGGATGAGACTGGTGGCAGCTTGTTTGACAAGCTTGCAGTGCTTGGCGCAGAGCTTTGTGTAGAGACCATGGATATGATTGAGCAGGGAACTGCAACCTACATTCCACAGAATCATGAGGCATCTACTCATACAACCATGATTAGCAAGGAACTGGGAGACATTGACTGGACCAAGTCAGCGAGATCCATTGAGTGCTTGATCCGTGGACTGAACCCATGGCCAAGTGCCTACAGCTTCCTGGATGGAAAAATGCTTAAGATATGGGCAGCAAAGGTGGTTGAAGATGTAGACAGTATCTATGCAGCAAGCAAGAATGCTGGCTTAGATGCAGACCTTGTGGTACCAGGAAGTGTACTGCTTGCCAATAAGGAAGGCCTTTTTGTACAGACGGGAGATGGAATCCTTTGTCTTAAGGAAGTGCAGCTTCAGGGTAAGAAACGTATGGATTGCGGAGCATTCCTGAATGGATACACAGTGAAGGAAGGAGTAAGACTCTAATGTATTACGATGCAACTTATATTTTAGTACTCATTGGCTTTGTATTATGCTTGATTGCATCTGCAAAAGTTAAAATGACATTTAACAAGTATTCAAAGGTAAGAAGTAAAACTGGACTTACTGGGGCTCAGGCTGCACAAAAAATGTTACTTGAGGCAGGAATTCCTGAGGTGCAGGTATTTCATGTGTCAGGAAGCTTAACCGACCATTATGATCCTCGTACCAATGCGGTATATCTTTCCGATTCAGTCTATGGATCAACCTCTGTTGCGGCAGTTGGTGTTGCTTGCCATGAGTGTGGACATGCCATTCAGCATGCGACTGGATACAAGCCTGTAGATGTGCGTTCTGCCCTTGTGCCAGTAGCCAACATTGGTTCTCAGCTTGCTTGGCCAGTGGTTCTGATTGGACTTTTATTCAATGGCAGTATGTCATTACTTCTCATTGAGATTGGTATTTTATTATATGCTGGAGCCGTTCTTTTCCAGCTTGTAACACTTCCAGTCGAGTTTAATGCTTCTCATCGTGCCCTGCAGCACATTGAGCAGTTTGGTTTTTTGGATGATGAGGAACTTCGCAAGGCGAGAAAGGTGCTTAAGGCTGCGGCGCTTACCTATGTAGCTTCTGCGGCAGCAGCAATCCTTCAGCTCTTACGTCTCGTTCTTTTACGTGGAGGCAGAAGTCGTGACTGATTCTGTAAATATTCGCGGTTTGGTTCTTGAGATTCTGGTAGAAGTCCTGGAGCATGATGCTTACAGCCATTTGATGCTTCGCGACGTGTTGGATAAGTATCAGTATCTGGACAAAAAGGAGCGTGCCTTTTTGACACGCCTTACAGAGGGAACCATTGAGCGCAAATTGGAGCTGGATTATGTAATCAATCAGTTTTCCAAGACAAAAGTAAATAAGATGAAGCCGCTCATCCGCAATTTGCTTCGTATGAGTGTGTACCAGATTCTTTACATGGATGCGGTGCCAGATTCTGCCGTGTGCAATGAGGCTGTGAAGCTGGCAAAAAAGCGCGGCTTTTCCCAGCTGTCTGGTTTTGTGAATGGCGTACTTCGCACCGTGGCCAGAGAGCAGGATAAGATTCTTTATCCAGATGAGAAAAAGGATCCAGTGGCTTATTTTGAAGCCCATGATTCTATGCCAGGATGGATTGTAGAGCAGTGGCTTTCCGATTATGGAATGGAGAAGACGAAGGAGATTTTGGAAGGCTTTCGTAAGGAGCGACCAATTACCATTCGCACCAATCCAGACCTTAATACCACAGAGGAACTTATGCAGATTTTAGCGGCAGAGGGTGTGACAGTCGTGCGAAATGCAAAGCTGCCTTATGCCCTGCAT
>JAZQQA010000004.1:0-2714 GCA_045628825.1 Agathobacter sp. | reverse complement strand
GTATGATGACAGCTAAGAGTCTTCCAGATGTATTCTACATGGGACCAGAGAATGTTAGCCAGTATGTAGAGAATGGTTACGTATTAGATATTAAACCAGTACTTGCAAATGCAGGTCTTGACACAGCAGATATTCTTCAGGACATTCTTGGAATGTACGAGTACAATGGTGGTCTTTACGGACTTCCACATGACTCTTCAGTATTTGCATATGCATACAACAAGGACCTTTTCGATGAGGCAGGTCTTGAGTATCCAAATCCTGATAAGCCTTATACATATGATGAGTTCTTAGATGTTTGCCAGAAGCTCACAAAGGACACAGATGGTGACGGCGAGATTGATCAGTGGGGATGCGGTTTTGCAAATCCTTTCATGTTCTATCAGTTCGCATGGAGCAATGGTGCAAGCTTCTGTGCAGATGACTATAAGACAGTTACAGTTGACACACCAGAGTTTGTTGAGGCACTTGAGAAGTATGCTGATCTTACAACAAAGTATGGTGTAACTCCTACAGTTGAGCAGGATGCAGCACTTGGTGTATACAACAGATGGTTAGATGGTCAGGAAGCTTTCTATGCTTGTGGTACATGGGATATCGCTGCATTCATGGATAAGGAAACATTCCCATTCAACTGGGATCTTTGCACATACCCAACACTTTCTACAGGTAAGTCAATGACATGGTGCGGAACAGTTGGTTACTGTGTAAGCGCTAACACAAAGAATCAGGAGCTTGCTACAAAGCTTGCATACTACATGTCAGCTAGCAAGGATGCTATGAATCTTCTTTCAGGTATCGAGACAGGTGAGTCTGTTCAGATCCCTAACCTTGTATCAATGGTTGATGGTGAGTTCACAGAGGCTGTTAAGGCTGGAACACTTAAGTACCCTTCAAACTACGAAGTACTTTTCAACTACCTTAATGGTCAGGGTAGCACATCTGTTAAGTTCATGGAGTCAACATACACACCAAACGGTGAGTGGTTAGACGTATTCTTCCAGGGCGTTGACAACGTAAAGAACGGCTCAGAGACAGCTGCAGAGTACTGCGCTAGAATCCAGCCAGAGATGCAGGAATTACTTGATGATGCTTGGGAGTCAGTAGAGTAATAAATAAGTAGAAATATTATTAAGGGAATGGTCCTTATGGGCCATTCCCAATGTTTTAGAAGAGATAAAATATAAGCTAGCAAAATGTTTGGAGGAAGAAAATGAGTAGGAAGGAAAAGCCTAAAAAGCAGAAAATGAATAGGGTTGCTTTCAGAGAGCACTGCTATGGGTTGGCGTTCGTTGCGCCTCCATTCATTGGCTTTTGTATTTTTATGGCATTCCCAATTGCTTTTGCATTTATTGCAAGTTTGACAAAATGGAATGGCATGAACAATATGTTAGACCACATTATCTGGTTTGATAATTATATTAAGCTTTTTTCAGATGCTAAATTCTGGAAAGTATTGTTCAACACAATTTCTTATATGATTGGTATTCCAATCGGTATGATTCTTGGAATTGTTATTGCCATGGGTATGAATAGAAAGATTCGTGGTATTAAGGTTCTTAGAACTATGTACTATATCCCAGTTATTTCTTCATTAGTAGCAGTGGCAATCCTTTGGATGTGGGTATTCAACTATGATTACGGTGTGTTAAACACTATTATTAAGACTCTTACAGGCATCCATGGACCAAACTGGTTAGGAGATGAGTTCTGGGTTAAGGTTTCAATGATTATCTTCATGACATGGAAGGGACTTGGAACTTCGATAATCCTTTATTTATCAGGCCTGCAGAGTATTCCTAGAGATTATTATGAGGCTGCAAAGATCGATGGTGCCAGCGGATGGGCTTTATTTAAGAACATCACTTGGCCACTGGTTTCTCCAGTTACATTCTATTTGTTAATAACAGGTATGATTGGTGGCTTCCAGGTATTTGTAGAAGTAGTAGTAATGGTTCCAAATGGTGGACTTAACTACAGTGCAGCAACCGTTGTTTACTACTTGTATGACAAGGCTTTTGCTCATCATCAGTTAGGATATGCATCTGCTATGGCATTTGTATTGGCTATTATCATCTTTATCATTACCGCGATTAATTTCAAGGGACAGGATAAATGGGTGAAGACTATAGATTAAGGAGGCGATAACCGTGGCAAAGAACAATGAGCTCGAAACCAGGAGCGTTAAAAGTGCAAAAGAAAAGCGAATCGACGTTATCGTCTTCATTTTACTTTCGCTGGGAGCGGTAACTATGGTGTTCCCACTGGTGTACATGATATGTGCATCATTTATGACAAAGGGTCAGATCCTTTCAGCGTCCTTCAGCCTTATTCCAAACCCAGTTAAGCTTGGAACTTATGCTGAGGTTCTGGCAAAGCCTGAATTTTTAAGAGGTGTTAGAAATACACTTTTGGTAGAAATTCCTGTATTAACAGTTGGCGCATTCACATCTTCGCTGGCAGCATTTTCATTCAGTAAGCTGAAGTTTAAGGGTAAGGATCAGATTTTTATGGGATTTTTGGCAACAATGATGATCCCATTTGCAGTAGTTATGATTCCACAGTATGTACTCTTTACAAGACTTGGAATGACAGATAGTTTACTTCCTTTGATTTTGCCGGGCTTGTTTGGAAATGTAAGCATGATTTTCTTCTTGAGGCAGAATCTTACAAGCATTCCTTATGAGTTTGTTGAGGCAGCTAAAATTGATGGT
>JAZQQA010000003.1:0-2333 GCA_045628825.1 Agathobacter sp. | reverse complement strand
ATGGCAAGTATCAAACCCTTCGCATGCGTGCGACCAGCAGTAGAAAAGGCAAGCATTGTAGCGGCCTTACCATATGACGTATATAACAGAGAAGAGGCAAAGGCAGTGGTTGCAACCAACCCACGCTCCTTCTTAAATATTGACCGTGCGGAGACCCAGTTTCCGGACGATGTAGATACCTACGATGCCAGAGTCTATGACAAGGCAGCAACCATGATCGCAGAGTGGAAGGCAGAGGGAACCTTCATCACAGATGAGCGTAAGTGCTATTACATCTATGAGCTTACCATGGATGGTAGAGTGCAGACCGGTATTGTTGCCATGGCTTCCATTGATGACTATATGAATGGTGTGATCAAAAAGCATGAGAATACTCGTGCAGACAAGGAGCAGGATCGTATCAATCATGTAGATATCTGTAGTGCGCAGACAGGACCAATTTTCCTTGCATATCGTGCCAATGCAGTGATTCGTGATGTGGTTGCAGCTGTGAAGAAAGAGGCAGCGCTTTATGACTTCGTTTCCGATGATGGCATTGGACACAGAGTATGGTGCATTGCAGATGCAGATCAGATTGCAGCAATCGAAGTAGCATTTGCAACAACCAACCAAATCTATATCGCAGATGGCCATCATCGTGCAGCAAGTGCTGTTAAGGTAGGCCTTAAGCGAAGAGCGGAGCATCCAGACTACAATGGAATAGAGGAGTTTAACTACTTCTTATCGGTTTCCTTCCCAGATGAAGAACTTATGATTATGGATTACAATCGTGTGGTGAAGGATTTGAACGGCATGACAGAAGCTGAGTTCCTTGCCAAGATGCAATCAATTTTCCAAGTGAGCGAAGTAGCAGGGGCTACCAAGCCAGAGGAAAAGGGATGCTTCTCCATGTATCTGGATGACAAGTGGTATATGTGCCAGATGAAGCCAGAAGATGTTCCAAATGATCCGGTGGAAGGCCTTGATGTATCTGTTCTTCAAAACATCCTGCTTGCGCCAGTTCTTGGCATTGCAGATCCAAAGACAGACAAGCGCATTGATTTCGTCGGTGGAATTCGTGGTCTTACAGAGCTTGAGCGCCGTTGCAAAACAGATTGTAAGGTGGCCTTTGCCATGTATCCAACCTCTATTGCAGAGCTTTTTGCAGTGGCAGATGCAGGTCTTTTGATGCCACCAAAGTCTACCTGGTTTGAGCCAAAGCTTCGAAGTGGATTGTTTATTCATGAGATTGAGAGATAAAAAAGGAATTTGATTGGAGGAATATGTTATGGAACCAAGTACCGAAACGGTAGAAGAGATTTTGACACAGGCGGCAGCGAACCCAAGCATTCTTGTGACCTATTTTCAGAATGCGATGCCAGCTGTGATTAGTTGGATAATCAAGCTTATCATTGCAATTATCGTTCTTTTGATTGGTAAGAAGATTATCAATGCAGTTGTGAAGGGCATCAATAAGGGCATGGAGAAGGCTGGTAAGGTGGACCCAGGTGTTCGGACCTTCTTAACCTCTTTGATTCGTTATGCGTTGTACTTCCTGCTTGTTATGATTATTCTTGGAACCTTTGGTGTTACAACTGGATCTGTTGTTGCAGTGCTTGGTTCTGCAGGTCTTACCATTGGTCTTGCTTTACAGGGAAGTCTTGCGAACTTTGCAGGTGGCGTTCTTATCTTAATTCTTAAGCCATTCCGTGTTGGAGATTACATCGTTGATGGTGGAAGTGGAAAAGAGGGAACGGTATCAGAGATTTCGATTTTCTACACCAAGCTTCTTACCGTAGACAATAAGACCATCATGATTCCAAATGGTGCGCTTTCGAATTCTACTGTGACCAACGTATCCAAGATGCCAGAGCGTCGTGTGGACATCGTAGTTGGTGTTGCTTATGATTCCGATTTGTCTAAGGTGAAGGCAGTGCTTTCTGATGTAGTGAAGGCGCAGAAAACCGTTCTTGCTGATAAGCCAGTGGACATTTTTGTAGATGAACTTGCGGATTCTTCTGTCAACATGGGTGTACGAGTTTGGGTAAAGGCAGCAGACTATTTTGCAACCAAGTGGGCTCTTACCGAAGATATCAAAAATGCCTTTGATGCAAACCAGATTTCTATTCCATTCCCACAGCTGGATATTCACACGGATAAGTAGTAAAAATGGGTATTGTTGGCCATTTGACAAAGGGGTATAGGTGTGGTAGCTTCAGATTAGTGAGGTGTTCTCACAGAGTACTTTTTTTAATGTTTTAGGAGGATTTTTACAGTTATGCAGGGAACAGTTAAGTGGTTTAATGCAAAGAAGGGTTATGGATTCATCTCTGATGAAGCTGGTAACGAAGTAT
>JAZQQA010000002.1:0-17211 GCA_045628825.1 Agathobacter sp. | reverse complement strand
AGCACACTGTTGTCATTGTCCTCCACAAAGACATCGTAGGAATCCGCCTGGAACTGTGCCTTTTGCGCCTTGCTTCCTGATAAGCTCATCAGTGTGATGAGGATGATAAAGACAACAAGGTAAATGATTGCGGATCTCTTGTTGCGGTTTGCGATTTTGAAAAATATGTTAAATACTTGCATAGCGAGTTCTCCTTGTAGCGAGGATTCCGATGCATGTGAAGATGCATGACAGAATGAGTAGTGTGACGAGATCGGTCGTAAATCTCTTATAGTTGTCAAAAATGCTTAAGCAGTAGAAGCAGTCTGTAATGAGAGCTGCTGGGTTAATGTGGTTGATGATTGGGCAGAAGGCGTCAATAATAGAACGCATATTGCCAACCATCAGTCCGCTTAAGAAGCACATTGGCATGGTGAAGGCAAAGGAAAGTCCGGTCTTTGCTTCCTTATCCATTTTGCCAAAGCAGCCAATGAAGTAGCCGAAGGTTACACCAGTAAGTACGCCTACAAAGAGGGTCAAAAGCGCAAGTGGAAGCTCCGCGTCTACGCCAGTCTTAAGGACGTATGCGCTAAAGAGGAAGCCCACCAGGTTCATTACAAATTCAAAAATAGTAGCGCTTATGAGCTCTGCAAGAATGAACTTGTACTTTGGAGTAGAGGATACGCTCTTTCTAGCTGCCAGAGTGGTCAGGTTGGCCTGGTTGTCGCAGGCGATGATGATTCCAGCCATTGCGGCATAGAGGCAAGCCATTGCAATCTGGTTGTAGAAGTACTGGGTGTAGGTATCTACGTTTGGATTCTTGGCTACGATGATCTGGTGATTGTAATTCACTTCATTTTCCATGGCCTTTACAAGGTCCATCATTTTTTCTGGATGATCCTTGGCAACCTGAATCATCACACCGCTTTGCATGTTGAAGGCATCGACGAAGGTCTCAAGAATACTCTGGTTTAGGGTGTCGGTGGACATATTGGCAGAAACTGTCAGTTTTGCCTGCTTGCCACTTTCAATCATGCCCGATACTTCCTTGGCCTTAAGAAGGGCAAGAGCTTCATCCTTGGTGCAGTAGGTCACCTGAAGGAATGGGTCATCCCCTTCAGAAAGAATGTCGGTGGTGGTCTTTAAGATGGTACCATAGGTGTCGTCGTAAAGAACTACAGCGACTGGGATGGTCTTTCGGATTTCCGATTCTCCAAGATTTGAGAATGCAATGTGGAAAAAGGTACATAATATAATTGGAAAGGCCAGAATCCAGAACATGTTGGTTTTGCTTCTGGAAAGCACCTTCCAGGTGGTTGTAAATAGTCGTAACATGGCAGTCTCCTAATCTCTTAATTCTTTTCCAGTAATCTCAAGGAACACATCGTTTAAGGATGGCTGCTCTGCGTGAACGTGGCCAAATGAATATTCCTTTGATTGTAAGTAATCCAGTACACGCACAAGATTGTGCTTGCCGCCGCTGCAAAGGACGGTGAGCTTGTGATTCTCGAACTGGACCTCGTATACATGAGGAAGGGCGCGCAGTGCAGCCAGATCCTCGTCTGTAAGCGTCATGATGTCGATGCTAATAATCTCACTCTTTTTGATCATTTTTTTCAGCTCTTCCTGGGTTCCAAGCGCCAGATTCTTGCCCTTATCCATAATGGCGATGCGGGTACAGATCTGCTCGACCTCCTCCATGTAGTGGGAGGTGTAGATAATGGTAGCTCCCTGGCGGTTGAGCTCTGTGATGCCTTCTAGAATCTTGTTGCGGCTTTGTGGGTCGACAGCGACGGTTGGCTCGTCAAGAATAATGAGCTTTGGCTTGTGAGCGATGCCGCAGGCGATGTTAAGTCGTCTTAAGAGTCCGCCTGAAAGCTTCTTAGGATAGAACTTCTTAAAGTCCTCAAGGCCAACAAACTGGATTGCTTCCTCTACGTACTGCTTTCTGGTGGCCTTATCCTTGATGTAGAGGCCACAGAAGTAATCCACATTTTCGTATACGGTAAGGGCTTCAAAAACAGCCACATTTTGCATTACCACGCCGATTTGCTTCTTTAAATCGTAGCGGTCAGGCTGCATCTGCTCGCCAAAGACAAGGACCTCTCCCTTATCATAGGTAAGCAGGGACAAAAGGCAGTTGATGGTGGTGGTTTTTCCAGAACCGTTTGGTCCAAGAAGACCGAAGACCTCGCCCTCTTTGATATCAAGATTTAAGTGATCCACAGCTACAAGCTCTTTGTAGCGTTTTACTAGGTTGGTGATTTTTACTGCTGAACTCATTCTTCTCTCCTTTTTATTACAGGTGCCGGCGGCACATTTCATTCGTTCTAATGCTAGTATAGGAAAAGTGATGGTGCGTCTGTAGTACAGAATGTCACGAGTTTGATATGACATTTGTCATGACGCAGGGAAATGATTATAATGAAGTCCGTGGAGGAATGGTTGTGAAACAGAGATTATTGGATTGTCATCTTATCTATATCGCCAGCCTGTTGCTGCTTTTGGGGCAGGAGGGGCTGTTTTTGCCTGTCATTGTGGCGCTTGTGGGTCTTAGCGCGCTGGAAGCTCTTGTGCTGTGTAGTAAGCCTTGGGAGCTTTATGCGCTTCTATCTATTTTTGCTGTGGCATGTTTCTTTTTTCCACAGCTCACTTATGTGCTTCCTGCCCTTATCTATGTGGTGGCTGCGAAAAAGGCTTGGCCAGGGAGCATTGCACTTGTTCTTTTCTTTGTGGGAATACGCGACTTCCCAGAATATTGGCAGATGGGGCTTTGGTGGGTTCTGATAGCCTTTGCCTTTTTGCTGGGAGTTCGAACCACGGCTCAGCTGGAAGAGGAGGCGAGATTGCGCGAACTTCGAGATGATAGCGTGGAGTTTGAGCGAAGTATGAAGCGCAGGAATCAAGAACTATTGGAAAAGCAAGATTATGAGGTGCACCTGGCGACCCTTTCTGAGCGTAACCGTATTGCCAGGGAGATTCACGACAATGTGGGACATATGCTGTCACGATCTATTTTGCAGCTAGGCGCCCTTATGACAGTATACAAAAAGGATGCGCTCATTTATGAGCAGTTAGAAAGCGTGAACGCTTCCTTAAATGAAGCTATGAACAATATCAGAGAAAGTGTGCACGATTTGCATGATGAAGCGGTGGATCTTCGCCATGCCATCTATGAGGCGGTTTCTGGTATGGGTGAGAGCTATGAGGTGCATGTGGATTATGACATGACGCCTGAAGTGCCGCGCAATGTGAAGTACTGCATGATTGCCATTGTGAGAGAGGCGCTTGCCAATGTGGTCAAGCATTCGGACGCCAACAAGGTCAGCGTGATGTTGCGCGAGCATCCGGGCTTCTACCAGCTGATGGTAGAGGACAATGGCACTGGGCAAAATGAGAAGAGCGAGCCAGGCATTGGTCTTATTAATATGGAAGAACGTGTGAAGGCCTTGGATGGAACCATCAATTTCCGCAGGGAACATGGTTTTTCGATTCTGGTGTCAATTCCGAAGGGAGAAAGATAATGAAGGTCATTGTAGTCGATGATGATAAATTGGTAGAAATGTCACTTACCACCATACTTGGAGCTGATCCAGAGATTACGGTGGTTGCCTCTGGTCATGATGGTACTGAGGCAGTGGCGCTTTACAAGGAGCATAAGCCAGACGTGGTGCTTATGGATATCCAGATGAAGGAGATGAGTGGGCTGGATGCGGCAAAGGAAATCTTTGCCATGGATCCGGAAGCGAAGATTTTGCTCCTTACGACTTTTTCCGATGAGGATTATATCGTAAAGGCCCTGGATCTTGGCGTGAAGGGCTATATCTTAAAACAGGATTTTGAAGCCATTGTGCCTTCTCTTAAGGCAGTGTATGGCGGCCAAAGTGTCTTTGGTGGAGAGATTGTATCAAAGATTCCGGTTCTTTCTGCGGCGAAGAATAGCTTTTCCTACGAGGATTATGACATCAGTGAGAAGGAGCGTGAGGTGATTGCTCAGGTAGCCATGGGCAAGTCCAATAAGGAGATTGCAGATGCACTTTTCCTATCAGAAGGCACCGTACGCAACTACATCAGCACCATCCTGGATAAGCTGTCCTTGCGAGACCGCACCCAGCTGGTGGTATTCTATTTTACCAAGATTTGTTAGTTCAAGTCTTACTGTGGTGCATAGATTTTTGCGCGGAAAAATGAAGAATTTATAAATCGTTAGCACTCGGCATTGACGAGTGCTAATTTTTGTTCTATAACGGAATCAAGGCATGACAAAAGGACCGTCCCCGGTGACAAGGACCGTCCCCGATGAGAAAGGGGTAAGACTATGAACATTCAAAAGTTTACGCAGAAGTCCGTAGAGGCAATCAATGACTGTGAAAAGCTTGCCTATGATTACGGAAATCAGGAATTGGAGCAGGAGCATCTCTTGGTTGCATTGCTGCAGCAGGAGGATGGGCTGATTCCAAAGTTAATAGAAAAAATGGAGATCAACCTAGAGCATTTTACAAACAATGCCCTAAGTAAACTCTCTGCCAGAGTCAAGGTCAGTGGCGGGGAGCTTCGCATGGGACAGGCGCTTAACAATGCACTGATTCATGCAGAGGATGAGGCTAAGGCCATGGGAGACGAGTATGTCTCTGTGGAGCATCTCTTCTTAAGTCTTCTTAAGTATCCAAATGCAGCTATGAAGTCCTTGATGCAGGAGTATGGCATTGACCGTGAGCGCTTTCTAAAGGCTCTTGCCACCGTCCGTGGTAGTGCCCGCGTGACAAGTGACAATCCTGAGGCTTGCTATGACACCTTGGAAAAGTACGGCTATGATATGGTGGAGCGCGCAAGAGAGCAGAAGCTTGATCCTGTCATTGGACGTGATGAGGAGATTCGAAATGTGGTACGTATTTTGTCTCGTAAGACCAAGAACAATCCAGTCCTCATTGGTGAGCCAGGTGTTGGTAAGACGGCAGTGGTAGAGGGCTTGGCACAGCGTATTGTAAAGGGTGATGTACCAGAGGGACTCAAGGACAAGAAGCTTTTTGCGCTTGATATGGGTGCCTTGATTGCAGGCGCAAAGTATCGTGGTGAGTTTGAAGAGCGATTGAAAGCAGTACTTGATGAAGTAAAGAACTCGGATGGAAAGATTATCCTTTTCATCGATGAACTTCATACCATTGTAGGCGCTGGAAAAACAGATGGTGCTATGGATGCCGGACAGCTCCTAAAGCCAATGCTTGCAAGAGGTGAGCTTCATTGTATCGGTGCTACTACCTTGGATGAGTACCGTGAGTACATCGAAAAGGATGCAGCTTTGGAACGCCGTTTCCAGCCTGTTCTTGTGGATGAACCAACGGTGGAAGATACCATTTCTATTCTTCGTGGACTGAAGGAACGCTATGAAGTGTACCATGGAGTCAAAATTGCAGATAGCGCCTTGGTATCCGCAGCTGTTTTGTCTAGTAGATACATTTCCGATCGGTTTTTGCCGGATAAAGCCATTGATTTGGTGGATGAAGCATGCGCATTAATTAAAACAGAACTTAATTCTATGCCTGCAGAATTAGATGAACTTAACCGTCGCGTGATGCAATTGGAGATCGAAGAGACAGCGCTTAAGAAGGAAACGGACCACTTAAGCCAGGAACGTCTTGCGGCACTTCAGAAGGAATTGGCAGAGCTTCGTGACGAGTTAAACAGTCGTAAGGCCCAGTGGGAAAATGAAAAAGGCGCGGTGGAGCGCGTGACAAAATTGCGCGAAGATATTGAGAAAACCAGGGATTCTATTAAGATTGCCCAGCAGAAGTATGACTTGGAAAAGGCAGCGGAATTACAGTATGGTGTATTGCCAAAAATGGAGAAGGAACTGGCAGACGCAGAGGAAGAATTAAAAATCGTGATTTAACTTTGCTTCGTGAGAGCGTAAGCGAAGAAGAAATCGCAAAGATTATTTCGCGCTGGACAGGCATTCCAGTAGCCAAATTAACCGAGTCAGAACGTAATAAGACCTTGCATCTGGACGATGAGCTTCATAAGCGTGTCATCGGTCAGGATGATGGCGTCACCAAGGTGACAGAAGCCATTATTCGTTCGAAAGCAGGCATTAAGGATCCAAGCAAGCCAATTGGTTCCTTCCTTTTCCTTGGACCAACAGGTGTAGGTAAGACAGAGCTTGCCAAGGCATTGGCTGCAAGCCTTTTCGATGACGAGAACAATATGGTGCGTCTTGATATGAGTGAGTACATGGAGAAGTACAGTGTGTCTAGACTCATCGGAGCGCCTCCAGGATATGTGGGATACGACGAAGGCGGTCAGCTCACAGAGGCCGTTCGTAGAAAGCCATATTCTGTTGTCCTCTTTGATGAAGTGGAAAAGGCTCATCCAGATGTATTTAATGTATTGCTTCAGGTATTGGATGATGGCCGTATTACAGATTCCCAGGGTAGAACGGTTGACTTTAAGAATACCATCATCATTATGACTTCCAACCTTGGTTCACAGGAACTTCTGGCAGGAATAGATGAGGCAGGTAACCTTCGTCCTGAGAATGAAGCCCTTGTAATGGAAGAAGTGCGTGGCCATTTCCGTCCAGAATTCTTAAACCGTCTGGATGAAATCATCATGTTTAAGCCTTTGACCAAGGATAACATTGGAAACATTATTATGCTTATGATGGCAGAACTGAACAGTCGTATCGCAGATCGTGAGCTTACCGTTACACTTACGGACGCAGCTCGCGCGCTTATCATAGAGGAAGGCTATGATCCAATCTATGGTGCAAGACCTCTTAAGCGATTCCTGCAGAAGCATGTGGAGACCCTGGTTGCGAAGAAGATTCTTGCAGACGAAGTGCATACCGGGGATATGATATGCATTGATGCAGTTGAAGGGGAACTTGTGGTGTAGTCTTGCAGGAATTATATGCCCATTTTCTGTATAAAAGTAACATAACAATCGCACTTCAACGCACAAAAGTGCCCCCAATGTAGAAAAAGTTTTGCACCCTTGTAAAGTGCCGCAAATTTCGTTATTCTAGTATAGGAAATGAATTTTGCGGCACTTTTTCTGTCATAAAACAGGAAGAGTTCCTTTTTATATCCAAAAATATGTGGAATTTTGCAAGATTGCAGGAGCGATTATGCAAAATGATGCAACCTGGCACAAAGGAGTGCATTTGCCTGTGAAGAGGAAAGGAGGCAAGGATTATCATGGATTTATTTGAGTATATGCGAGAGCAAAATAAAGACAGTGAATCACCACTTGCTTCACGTCTTCGCCCTACGACTTTGGAGGAAGTAGTAGGCCAGCAGCACATTGTTGGAAAGGATAAGCTGTTATATCGTGCCATCAAGGCAGATAAGCTTTCTTCTATTATATTTTATGGCCCACCAGGAACGGGTAAGACCACCCTGGCAAAAGTGATTGCCAACACCACCAGTGCAGAGTTCATGCAGATCAATGCAACCAGCGCTGGCAAGAAGGACATGGAAGATGTCATTGCAAAGGCCAAAGACAATCAGGGAATGTATGGAAAGAAGACTATTCTTTTCATTGACGAGATTCATAGATTCAACAAGGGACAGCAGGATTACCTGCTTCCATTCGTAGAGGATGGCACCATCGTTCTCATTGGTGCGACCACAGAGAATCCTTATTTCGAGGTGAACGGAGCGCTTTTATCAAGATCAGTCATCTTCGAACTTAAAAAGCTTTCCAAGGATGACATTAAGGTGCTTTTGACCCGTGCGGTTACGGATGTGGAAAAAGGCATGGGTACCTACAAAGCAGTTTTGGATGACGATGCCCTCGAGTTTCTTGCTGACATGGCAAATGGAGATGCAAGAGCAGCCCTTACAGCGATCGAGCTTGGTGTATTAACGACTGATCGTTCTGAGGACGGACTTATTCATATTACTTTGGATGTGGCGAGTGAGTGTATCCAAAAGCGTGTGATTTCCTATGATAAGACAGGGGATAACCACTATGACACGATTTCCGCCTTCATCAAGAGTATGCGTGGTTCCGATCCTAACGCAGCAGTTTATTATCTGGCAAAAATGCTTTATGCCGGTGAGGATATTAAGTTTATTGCAAGACGTATTATGATTCTGGCTTCCGAGGACATCGGAAATGCAGATCCAATGGCCCTTGTGGTTGCGACCTCCGCGGCCCAGGCAGTGGAGCGCGTTGGTATGCCAGAAGCGCAGATTATCCTGTCTCAGGCAGTGACCTATATGGCGACTGCACCAAAGAGTAACGCCGCATGCGAAGCAGTTTTTGCTGCAATGGACGTAGTAAAGTCACAGAAGACACCACCAGTTCCGCCACATCTTCAGGATGCGCATTATAAGTCATCTGGGAAGCTGGGACACGGAGTTGGTTATGTATATCCACATGTATTTCCGCATGATTATGTGAAGCAGCAGTACCTGCCAGATGGCCTGACGGACTGTGTATTCTATGAGCCACATGACAACGGCTATGAGGTTCAGATTAAGGAATACTTAGAGATGCTTCGTAAAATTGATAGCGAGAGCTAGTGGCGATAATTTGTGAACAATCATTTTTGCATAAAGATAGAAGATACTTAGGAGGAAACAGGAAAATGAAGTACCAGGAAATGACCAGAGAGGAATTACTTGTAGAGCAGGAGAAGCTTGAGGCACAGTTCAAGCAGATCGTGGATATGGGCCTTGCCCTTGATATGTCAAGAGGAAAGCCAGGTGCCGATCAGCTGGATTTGTCTATGGGTATGATGGATGCCTTGACATCCAAGGATATCTTAAAGAGTGAGTCAGGTCTTGATCTTCGTAACTACGGCTGCTTAGATGGTATTCCAGAGGCGAAGGCACTTGTAGCTGATATGATTGGTTGTAAGCCAGAGCAGGTTATGATCTATGGTAATTCAAGCCTTAATATTATGTATGATCAGGTAGCACGTGCTATGTATGATGGAATATGCGGTGGCAAGCCATGGTGTGAGCAGGGACAGATCAAGTTCCTTTGCCCAGTTCCAGGATATGATCGTCACTTCGCTATTACAGAGCACTTCGACATCGAGATGATTCCTGTTGATCTCGAAGAGGATGGTCCTGACATGGATACCGTTGAGAAGTGGGTAAACAACGACCCAACCGTAAAGGGTATCTGGTGTGTTCCTAAGTACGCAAACCCTTCTGGTGTGGTATATTCTGACGAAGTTGTAAAACGTTTTGCAGCGCTTAAGCCTGCAGCAAAGGACTTCCGTACTTTCTGGGATAATGCTTATGCAATTCATCATCTCTATGAGGACGATCAGGCAGAGATTCTTGACATTCTTTCAGAGTGTGAGAAGGCTGGCAACCCTGACATGGTATTTGAGTTCTGCTCAACCTCTAAGGTAACCTTCCCTGGTGCTGGTATTGCAGCCCTTGCTACTTCAGAAGCTAATCGCAAGGACATTCTTGCGCAGCTTACCATTCAGACCATTGGTTATGATAAGATCAATCAGCTTCGTCACGTTGCATACTTCAAGGATATGGACGGCGTTAAGGCGCATATGATGAAGCAGGCAGCGCTCATTCGTCCGAAGTTTGCAATGCTTGACGAGTTATTCAATAAGGAAATTGCTCCACTTGGAATCGGTGAGTGGATCAATCCAAAGGGTGGTTACTTCATTTCCTTTACTGCACTTGGCGGATGTGCTAAGGAAATCATTGCAAAGTGTAAGGAAGCAGGCGTTGTTATGACAGGCGCTGGTGCTCCATTCCCTTATAAAAATGATCCATTTGATGCAGTCATTCGTATTGCTCCAACCTATCCTTCTTTGGAGGAACTTACCAAGGCAGCTGAGGTGTTTGTAACCGTTGTAAAGCTTGTAAGTGTAAACAAAATCCTTGCGAGCAAGTAAGAGAACTTATCATTTTTGTGAAAACTGATAGTAAAAGTGCTAATTGTGTGGAAATTTTCGTGCGATTAGCACTTTTTTCTTTACAAAAAATGGCAAAAGAACGTATAATATTACCAAGTATAAGTATGGGGACTCTAAAGTTGGGGGATAAAAGATGGCAGCATTATTTAAAAAGAATGTGTCGGATGTAAATGAAGCGCAGATGATGAAAGCAAAGCAGGAGATGGAAGCGATTAAGCGTGATGCTAGCGACCTTTCTGATACGGTAACCGAACTTCAGGGTAGAGTATCCGATGTTGCATTTGAAATCGGCGGATTAACTGCTATGATGATGGAATTCAATGACAGCCTTGCGCTTATGACTTCTAGCATCACACAGATTTCTGAGTTCATGGAGGAAATGGAGTCATCCTTCCAGGTGATGCGTGATGAATCACAGGAAGGCTCTGATTATGCCCAGAATAGTAATGCAGATGCATATGAGATTATGAACAATTCGGAGCGCGAGCGCAAGGAAGTGGAGAAGCGTGCGGAAGAGGTGGAAATCGGTCTTCGTGATCAGATTGAGAAATCTCGTCAGGCAGAGCGTATTCGCGATTTGACTGCTGACATTATGGAGATTGCAGACCAGACCAACCTGCTTGCACTGAATGCAAGTATCGAGGCTGCCCATGCGGGAGAAGCTGGTAAGGGATTTGCAGTCGTTGCAGAAGAAATTAAGAAGCTTGCAACGGATTCTTCCGAAACCGCAAGCCAGATTCAGGAGATTTCTGGTATTGTTCTTTCCGCAGTAAGTGGACTTGCTGAGGAAGCACAGAATGTTGTGGAATTTATGAAGGACAAGACCATTGGAAGCTATACTGAGCTTGTAGATGTTGGTCGTAAGTATCAGGGCGATTCCAAGATTATGTTTGATAAGATGCAGGATTTCGCATATATTGCAAAGTCCTTCACAGACCAGGTGTCTGAGACAACGCGTTCCATCGAGCAGATCAAATCTGCAGCAGAGGAAGCAACCGAATCAGTTCGTGCTATCACAGAAAATCTTGGCATGATTACCGATAATATGGCAGACATTCATAGCCAGTTTGAGACCAACCGCGACATGGTTGCGAGTCTGGAAGAAGACCTTGCTCGTATGGATGGCTAGGAAACTGATTTGGAAACGCTAGAAGAAACTAAAAAAAATTTTTATAGACCGGTCGCTCTGTGTGGCCGGTCTTTTTATGGAAACTGAAAGCGAAACCGCAATGGAAACGCAAATTGATTTTTGAAAAAGTGCTTTACAAACCATCAAATCCGTGTATTATAGGTAGGGCAACATTCAATTCGGAAAATTCTTCGCAACAGTCGTTGCATATTTCCCATTTGATATGAAATTAATAAAAGCGGACAAAAGCACCTATGGGAATGACATGCCATGTGTTTTGGTCTGCCATGAGAAAAGGAGTTTTTGAAAATATGAAAGAAATATTTCAAGAGTACGGCGGCATTCTGATTACGATCGTCGCTATTTTATCTGTGCTTGCAGTGATTACTGCAGTCATCGGAACCGACGCCAATGGTGTGATTGGACAAGCCTTTGTGAATCTTATCAACAACTTTGTGCGTCAGGCAGGAGGCGCATCGTAACCATGGAATTCGGACAGGAGTATTTTGGCCCCTTATGGCAATTCGTTACGGAAGAAAAAGTGACGGACATTGACTATAACGGGACAGAAATCTGGCTGACCACAACAGACAATGAGCGTTATAAAATAGATGATGCCTTTGTAGAAGAACATATAACAGCCAGTTTTGTAGAACAATTTTCTGCTCGCGTATCCAATGCGGTGAGCAAGCAATTCAATCGGAGAAATCCAGTTCTTGAAGCGGAAACCAAAGACCTTCGCGTGACCATTCTTCACGAGTCTGTTGCCAGAAATGGTCGAACCATTAGTATCCGCAAAACCCCACCTATTATTCGAATGACAGAAGAAAGCGCACTACGCAATCAGTTTTGCAGCAAGGAAGTACTTGCGCTTTTGATCCATTGTGTGGATGCCAAAATGAATCTGGTCTTTGGCGGAATGCCAGGCATCGGAAAGACGGAGGCGGCCAAATTCTTTTCCCAGTTTATTCCTGCCAATGAGCGCGTGATTACCATTGAAGACACTATGGAGATGCGCTATGGCAAAACAAACCCAGGAAAAGACTGCGTGGAAATGCGTGTAGCCGAGGATGTGTTTAGCTATTCTCAGGCCATCAAATCCAGTCTTCGATTGAATCCCAAGTGGATTATGTTAAGCGAGGCACGGAGTGTCGAGGTGCGTTACCTGCTTGAGTGCTGGAGTACAGGAGTAAGAGGTATGACCACCTTGCATACGGACGATGTGCGCAACATTCCTGACCGTATTCTTAGCATGCTGGAAAGTAGACAGGATGCAGACCGCCTGGAGAACGATATCTACCAGGCCTTGGATGTGGGAGTGTTACTGCGTAAGAAGCGTGTGACAGATGCAGAGGGCGAGCGTACCGTGCGTTACATCGATCAGATGTGCTTTTTCCTGCGCGAGCAGAATGAGAACAAGATTGTTATGGTGGTAAAGGATGGCGAATTCGTCTTAGAGAAGCTTCCAGCCTCTGTGGCCAGTCGCTTCATGCGGGCTGGGATCTACGAGCCTTTTGTGCGATAGGAGGAAGATTGCGTGAACGAAATATTATTACTGGGTCTAACCCTGTTTGGGTTGGCCTTAATTCTAAAACTAAAGTGGTGGAGCATTCTTAGCATTGCTTTGATTCTTCTTGGCAGTGCCTTTCTGCTTGGAAAAAAGAAGAAGGCACAGTTAGAGTCCGAAAAGCACTTCTATGAGGTGGTGAATTATCTCCTCAATGTGCTTCCTGCTTTTGCAAGAGAAGGAAAAATTGATTTGGCGATTGAAGCCGTGCAGAGCGCATTCCCAGAAGGGGAAATGAAGCATCGACTGAACACAGCGCTACTCAATAGTATGAATGGCTATGCGGACTGCCTTAAGGTCATTGAGGGGGCATACGATTGTGCCTATGTGCGCCGTGTGCATCAGTTCATGCTACATGCAGAGCAGTATGGTGGCGACCGAAAGGGGCAGGTCAAGCTCTTGCTGCATGCCTGCAGACAGTGGAAGAACCGCATGGAGCTTGCTATGAAGGAGCGAAAAGCAGAATACCGCAATGTTGTCTTATCCATTGTAAGCTCGCTACTCATTTGCGGCATGATTGTGAATATGCCTTTTGTCCAGCTGGATTTGAGTCACAACCTGGCAGTTCAGATTGTATCCATTGTAGTGGTGCTACTGGATGCCTTGATTTTACTTGGTGCAAAGCGCTATCTGGTGGTGGATTGGACCAGACTTGGGGAACCGGAGAAGGAGCGAGATTATGCAAAAGAGATGGAGCGTTTTCGTACCTATCATGCGAAGAAGGAGCGAAAGCTCTCTTTCCTTCTTGCAGCGCCTGCTTTGGTAGCTGCAGTGGCACTCTTTGTGCTTCAAAGATACTGGATGTCTTTTGTGGTGGCTACATTGTTTCTTGTATTTCTCAACCAGCACCGTATCGGGCACAACTTGCTTAAGAAGCGCCTGGAAAAGCAGCTACGAAGAGATTTTCCTGTTTGGTTACTAGATCTATCCCTTTTACTGCAAGGAGACAATGTGCAGACCTCTATTGAAAAAAGTGTAGAGGCTTCTCCTAGTAGCTTGCGCTTTGAATTGCAGCAGCTTCTGGCAAGACTTGCGATTTCACCAGAATCCTATGAGCCTTATGAGGCCTTTTTGGAGGGCTTTCAGATTCCAGAAATTCATAGCACCATGCGTCTTTTGTATGGGATGTCCTTGGGCAACCAGGATATGTCGGATGGTGGAATCGAGGAATTGGTTGCAAGCAATGATGCTATGCAAGACCAGGCGGAGCGGGAGTGGATGAAGGACAAGAACAGCGGTTTATATGCCCTGTTTTTGGCACCGCTACTTACGGCTTCCTTACATCTGGTAACGGATATGGCAGTCTTTATGCTTGTGTTTCTTGCAACGGCAAGTGTGTAAGGAGGACCTATGGAACAGATTATGAAAGTATACCTGGCAATTTTTCTGTTGCTCTTGCTTCTCTTTTCTGCGGGAGGGATTTTTAAGCTCTATGTAGATGTAGCGAATGCACAGGATTTTACCAGCAATTTGATTCATGAAATGGAGTGCAGTGACTTTGATACAGCCATTGTACGGGATAGCTTTTCGAGGGCCAGTGAACTGGATTATACCCTTGCCATGGAGCTCTATCAAACCGATGGCAGTAGTATGTCAATCGAGGATGGGGGACAGCTTCCTAGCGATTTGCATAAGGTATATCTGGCAAGAGTGGAACTGACCTATCCGCTTACGCTATCCTTGTTTGATTTGAGAAAGGAGCAGTCCGTGTTCGGATATGCGAGGTAGAAGATGAAGAATTTAATTGAAGAATATGGAATTGCCATTGCCCTTGTTGTGGTGGCAACACCGATGATTGCAATCCTTAGAAGTCTTTTGGATGCCATCACTGGTCAGGGGGCCTAATCGGGAGGAAAAATGAAAGAAATATTTTCGGAATATGGAAAAGCAGTCATCGCTGCGGTCACTGCCCTTGCAATGATTGGTCTATGCAGTCTAGTAATCCTACATGGAGATGCATGGAAGCAGATGCTAGACATCTGGGTGCAGGGTGGCGTGGCCAAGGAAGTGATGCTAGACAGTGACAGGTTGACGGAAGTGTTAGCAGAAAATGCGCTTCATGCAGAATACCTTGCAAGTGTCAATCAATTGGAAGTAGTTGACGCAAATTCGCAGATAACAGTATGGGATTCCAATCAAAATGAGATAGCTGTAACTGGAATTCCAAGAGATCCTGTGAATTATGAAGAACCAGGCATCTACGAATTGTTCTTTTCCTATGAAAAGCCAAACCATAGAACCGATTATGGAAGCGTCAAGTTCCCCGTACAGAGAAAGAAGGGGACAACCTAGTATGCGAAATATCATATTTGGAATGATTGGCGCCATCATGATTGGATACAGTACCTTAATTTGCTTAAGCATCTATGGAATACAGCTAAGAGAACACGAGATGGAAAGCAGAATCTCGCAGATTGCAGCCGCCAATTTGGAGGCATATTATGTGCCAGAATTCTTGCGGGAGGAAGGATTTGAAGAAAAGCTTCCGAAAGAGGAAGAAAAAGTGAAAACCCAGATAAATCAAGAACTTGAGCGATGTTCAACTTTGAAATCGAGCATTCTTCCAAGGGAAATTCTGGTGGATTTGAAGCGCGGTCTCATCCATTTGTCGGTGGAGGAAACCTATGGGATTCCAACAGGGAAAACCATGACAAGAACCTATGAAAGAACCGTGATTATGGAGCGAAGGGAAGGAGGCTATGCCAAGTAATGCATTACAAAATCAAAGAAATCCTTTGGCGGATTGGTATGAGCTTTCTTCTTGCAGTTGCACTTCTTGCGCTTCCCCATCAGACAGTGGAAGTACAGGCAAGTGTGCGTGACAACGCATACGACTTCTATTCCAACTACGGCAACGAGGCAGTTTTTCTTGCAAACAGTCAGACTGATGGAACTATTTATTGTGGCACCAAGGGTGTGATTGCAAGCTCTGGCATCCGTTATTATACGCTGGGATGGCGTATGACAGTTCTCGATGGCAGTGGTAATTATCTGCAGACCATCTACTACGCTTTAGGCGGAAGCTATATTAGTAAAGTGTCTACTGTAACGGATGGACCCTATGAATACAATCTCTATGGCATTCGCCTTGGGGATGTGAAGGGGTGTATGAATGGAACTGCCAGGTCGGCTCTTTCCAGTGGCAATTGTCGGATTGTGCTGGACGCATGTATGACGACCAAAAGTGGGAGCCATATTAATGGCTCCATGAATGATGGCGGTGGATTTTCTGGCGCTGTATATACAGACTACAATGGAATCGCTTCTGCAGCAGGATGGACGGGAGCTTCTAAGGAAGAATTGCATACCTATTTTGACAAATCCGTGCGGGGGCTATTCTGCCGCATTTCTGTGGGAGGAGACTATGGCATTGCGGCTACCTATGGTGGTGGAACCTATTGCTATGGCACCTACATCGAGGTATCTGCTGTACCAAGAGAGGGCTATCTCTTTTCCTATTGGTCGGGAAGTGGAGCGGGAAGCGCTCGTTATGGCTTTTATGTAACAGGGGATCAATCCTTGTATGCAGTGAGTCGTCCCAAGGAGACGGTTGTATCTTATTGGCGGAACCAAGAGGCGACCGACGACGTAAGACAGAATGTCAGCTATGTCTATGACCGCAGTGGCCAGACCTTTGGCCAGGGCCTGAACTGGAAATGGAGAGGGCATCATATCGAGGGCTTCTCTCGCGAACGTGGAGGAAGCAAGCAGTATGCCTTGGGACAAGGCGTGAGCAATCGCTTTATTTTGGATTATTATCCAAGCACCACTCTTTATACACTATGGGATATCAACCATTATCGCATCGTATTTGATGGGAATGGAGCTACTGGAGGACAGATGGAGGATGTCGCTTGCATTTTTACAGATGTCCTTACTCTGCCGGAAAATGGATATGAAAAAACCGATGCGCCATGTACCTTCGTGGGCTGGAGTCTTTCTCCAGAAAGCCTACGAGAGGAGTACAAGGTGGGGGAAGAACTGCCTATGGAAAGCCTGGCAGAGCGCACCAATCTCTTGTATGAAAATGGCACCATTACCCTGTATGCTATTTGGGATTTTGCACCCGAAATCTTAACAGGAGACCTCTACTATTCCTATAAAGATGGACTTGGTGGTGTGATTACACCAGAGGAGATGAAGTCTTACGTAAGGTGTCCTGATCGTGAAGATGGTGTACTTCCATTATCTATGGAGCAGGAACTTGGAAGAGATGAAGCGGGACTTACTTATGGCTACTGGTATTTCAAGGAATACGACAGTGGAGCATGGGAACGCGTCATAGAAGAGGCGCAGCGTGAGGGCCTCGATGAAGCCGAGGTGGCGTTACACCTGGTAGCCCATGATCATGCAGGCAATGAGACAGTAAGAGACATTCAGGTGCATCTAGTGGATACCACAGTACATCTTGGTATGGATGCCTATGGCCGTGTGCGTTTTATCAATAAAAAATATCTCCACGACGGAGCAGGACTTCGAGATGCCAATAGCGGCGGTCTGGAGAGTCACTCCGTGTGGAGATTACGTGATGATTATAGAAGTCTGCTAGAAGCAGTGGTAAGCGAAGGTTAGTATACTTAACACCTTACTCTTCGCGAGCAAGCTGCTCTGCAGGAAGCTTGATATAGATGCGGGCGATAC
>JAZQQA010000001.1:0-11010 GCA_045628825.1 Agathobacter sp. | reverse complement strand
AAGACTTTTGGAGGGCCGCATGCCACTGCATCTATATAGTAATGCTGGCATGAATCTGGATATTCCGGCGGGTGCTGGCTCTATGGGTACCATTAACCGGCAGTTGGCTGTCATCGATGGCTGGGATATGCCATGCGTCGATTTTCTGAAGGATGTGGCCGAGCGCCTTGGGGCAACGGACCAAATGGAGCGCATGAGCCACATCTATATCTTGGTATCGAAGAATACAGACCCTGCCATTTGCGAGCAGGTGAAGGATTTTGCCAGCCAGGAAACGCCGCTTCTTTGGGTGATTCCAAGAATGACCTATCAGGAGCCTGTTGCGATCACACTTCCCTTTGTTAAGGCCTTGGATTGGGAGGTGGAAGCATGAGACGAAGAGTTGGCTTTATCTATTTGCACGACTATCTCTTTTTGGCAGGGCTCTTTCCGTTTTTCGCAAGCCTGACGAAGGCGTCGGAAGCGGATTACATGATGCTTTGCGCGGGAAGCTTTCTTCTGATCCTTCCAATCGTGAACAGCTATGCTTGGCTTCGCCTGATGAAAACCCTTGGGGGATACGTGGCGGCGGGCGCGGTCACAAGCATTTTTACCCTCTGGTTTGGTAGAATGTTAAGTGCCACCGGGAAAAGGAGCTGGCTGATACTGGCCCTCCTTGCGATTGCATGCTTTGCATTTTTCCTAGCGGGTGTTTCGGCAAAAAATGCTTATGGAGAGGCAAGAAGATCCTACGAAGCCACCCATCCGGGGGATGGAATTGCGCGATTCGACTTGACCCCGTGGGAGATGGAGACGCCTTTCAATGACCCAAGGTGGACACACTGGGTATTTATGGGCTTCTTCTATATCATTGGAATCTTTTTGCACTATGAGACCTATCTTAGGATACAGTTTTGGCTCCTTGTTGCCGATATTATCGTCGTGAGTGTCTACAGGTACTTCCAGAGTATGGAGGAATTCTGGCATGACAACAGGCAGGTGCGCCATATGCCATTTAAGGCCATGCGTAAGACCCATGCAGTAATGGGACTGTTTGCGGGTGCCTTTCTTATACTTGGTATGGTGCCTTCGATTTTGTTTGGAAGAGAGTTGTTCCCGACCTTCCATGAGCCAGAGCCAATTGCGTATGTGCAGCCAGAAGCGAATTTTGCGCCATCTGGACAGGGCATGGATCCAGAGATGGAAGCCTGGATGGGCGAATTTGAGGAGGCGAAGGAGCCGCCAGCTTGGGTGAATGCCCTGTTTATGTTGGTGGGATATCTCATTGTTGTGCTTTTTGTGGTAGGAATGATGATTGCCATTGTGCAACGGATCCGAGAGACGAGTCGCAATTTTGCCATGGAAGGCGAGGATCAGGTGGAACTTCTGGAGGACGAGGAAGCGGATGCGATAAGAAAGCGTCTTGCTGCTGCGCGGAGCCAGAGAACCAGGGAAGCGTTAAGCATTCGAAGACTTTACAAAAAGAGAATCAAAAAGGCCACCAAAGGTATACCGGTTGCCTGGGGAAGCCCGCAGGAGCTGGAGGAAAAGGCAGGACTCTTTGGAGAAGACATAGAGGAGCTGCATGACAGATACGAAGAGGCGCGCTACGGTGGCGTAAGAAAATAAGTGGAAGAAAGGGAATTTCAAGGAGGAAGAAAATGGGACTTCGATTTCGTAAATCAATTAAGGTAGCAGATGGTGTAAAGGTGAACATCGGAACAAAAAGCGCTGGTGTTTCTGTTGGTGGAAAGTACGGTGGCGTAAGCTTCAACACCAAGAGCGGCACCAATGTCCACGCATCTGCACCAGGAACTGGACTTTCTTATTCTAAGAAGATTGGTGGAAAAAAGAGCAAGAAGACAGAAGGCGGAAAGCTTATGTCCAATGTGCTTACGGTTGTCATCGTTGTTGCTGCAATCCTTTTTGTGGCATATAAGAACTGGGATAAGATCTCTGAGACCTTGGGGCTTAACAAGCAGCCAGCGGTAGAGACCCAGGCGCCAGCAGGCAATACTGCAGATACCGGAAGTGTTTCGGTGAACACAGATGGTGTTACCTATGTGCTTAACACCAACACCAAGAAGGTACATCTTACTACCTGTCAGTATGCGGGAGATGGCGAGAACTTCAAGAAGACTACAGATTCTTTGGATTCCATTGTTTCTAACGGCTACGAGAAGTGTAAGAAGTGCTTGAAGTAGCATATATATAGCAGGGGGACGGTTCTTGTGTTACAAGGACCGTCTTTTTTTGCTACGCGCAGGCCAAAGTACACATGTGCGTGGCAAAAGGACCGTTCCTGTGGATAGTACACATGTGCGTGGCAATAGGACCGTCCCCACGTTAAGGTTATTTTAAGATAAAGCATGTTTGCTAGAAAGAAACGGGTGTTATAGTACATGCATAAGATGTACAATATTCTCGGGAGAGATTCTAGGAGGAATACATTATGTGGACAAGAAAAGATTTAAAGGCGCGCGGTAATGCGGCAATGAAGCGCAACTATTGGAGAAGCGTGTTGGTGGGAGTGATTGTATCCTGTCTTGCATATGGCGGATCCATTTCTGGTTTTAGTAACGGCTTTAGCAATGGATTTAGTAATAGCATCCAGCGCGAGGTGGATGGAGCGATAGATGATGCACAGGATACAACCTACACCTTTGATATGGATGTGGATGTGAACGAAGGGGAGTTCGTCATCGACAGCGACGATGTGGATCCTGGATTTTCCAGTGGAGCAGAAGTGGCTGCGATCATTATCCTAGTGGTCGCATTTCTTACAACCTTTCTTGTGATTTGGGCCATTGCCTGTGTACTGGATATTTTCCTTGTGAACCCAGCGCAGGTCGGTTCGATGCGATTCTTTACGAAGAACCTGCAGAAAAATGCTGAGGTAAGAGAAGTTCTTTTCGCATTTGACCATGAATATAAGAATGTGGTAAAGACCATGTTCTTCCGTGATTTGTTTGCAACCCTTTGGGGCTTTTTATTCATCATTCCTGGTATCGTAAAAAGCTATGAGTACATGATGATTCCATACCTTTTGGCAGAGAACCCAGCCATGAGCAAGGAAGAGGCTTTTGCCACCAGTAAGCGCATGATGCAGGGACAGAAGTGGAATGCTTTCGTGTTGGATCTGTCCTTCATCGGCTGGCATTTCCTTGCATTATTCAGTCTTGGCGTTTTGAACATTCTTTTCGTAGCGCCATACAAGTCAAGTACCAAGGCAGCTCTTTATGAGACATTAAAGCTTGCAGACCAGGCAGAGTAGACCATAGACCTTATTAGAAGAGGAAAAAGTGATGGGATATACCATTTTAGTCGCAGACGACGAAAAAGAGATTCGTGATTTATTGAAATTATACTTAGAGAACGAGGGTTATGAGGTTCTCGAGGCAGCCAACGGCGACGAGGCCATGAACATGCTGCACCGCAACCATGTGGATATGCTCCTTCTTGACATTATGATGCCAGTGAAGGACGGCTACCATGTGTTGCAGGAGCTTCGCAAGGAGAGCAATCTTCCGGTTATGATTCTTTCTGCAAAAACCGCAGATTCTGAGAAGATTCTAGGGCTCAATCTTGGAGCTGATGATTATCTGGCAAAGCCTTTCAACCCACTAGAAGCGGTGGCGAGAGTGAATTCTGGCATCCGTCGCTACTATGCCCTTGGCACAGGACTTGAGACTGCGCCAAGCGTGGTGCAGGTGGCAGACCTGGTGCTTGACAAGGATGCCTGCATCCTGCGTAAGGGGGATGAGACCATTGCCCTTACCTCTGTAGAATATAAGATTATGGAGCTTCTTATGGAGCATCCGGGGAAAGTATATACCAAGCAGCAGATTTACGAGTATGGCTGGGGCGAGGACTTCATCATTGCAGACAACAACATTATGGTCTGCATCAGTAAGCTTCGTGCCAAGCTGGACGAGGATCCAAACCGCTATATTACCACCATTCGTGGGCTTGGATATCGCATGGAGAAAGAATGAAACCAGTTGACGCAAGACAATCTCTACACAATTTAAGAACATTTTTGGTATGGCGTTTCATTTGGGTGCTTATAGCAACAGGAACCGTAGAGCTTTTGGTGGTAAAAGTGATCAGCGTGCACATCTATCCACTTTTCCGTAGCATCTTCTGGGGTGACGTTCCGATGGACCGTGATATTTCCAGTGGCGTGGTTCTTGGAGTTTTGGCCATGATTCTGGTGGAGCTTTGCATTCTTTTGATTGGAAGCTTTTTGCCAGGCAGTTGGCAGCCCCTTGTGAACTCGGTTTCCTTTGATATCGAGGAATTTATCTACAAGCAGATGCCAGAATTACAGCACGCGGCAGTGCCTCGTATGAATTTTGGCAAGGAGCTTTTGCTTTTTTGCATGCTGCTTCTCGTAATGGTGCTACTTTGCCTGCCGCTTGTGATCGCATCGGGCGTTTACGCCACCATGGTTGCCAAACAGATGACCCGCATCGAGGCCGTTCGTGAGGAAGAATACATCGAACATGACAGACGGCGTAATCTCATGCTTTCAGATATTGCCCATGATCTTCGTACCCCAATTACCACCATCTCAGGCTATGCAAAGGCCCTTCATGATGGCATGGTAGAGGAAGAAGACAAAAAGCAGGAATATTTAGAGGCCATTATGAATAAATCCGGCCGTATGGAGGAGCTGATTCAGTTGCTGTTTGAGTATTCCAAGCTCAACAGTGCGGGATTTACCCTACATATGGAGCGGGGGGATTTGGCAGAATTTTTACGAGAGAATGCAGCTCTTGTCTACGACAATGTGGAGAGTGCAGGCATGGAGCTTGAGATGGATGTGCCGGAAGACGTCTGCATGGCAAGCTTTGACTCCCTGCAGCTGGGGCGAGTGATTACCAATCTTATCACCAACGCCATTAAGCATAATCCAAGTGGCACCAAGATATGCCTTTCTCTCAAATGGAACCATTTTGACGAGAATTATGCCATTCGCGTAGCGGATACGGGGGATGTGATTCCACCAGAGGTCGCAGCGCATTTGTTTGAACCTTTCGCAGTGGGAGATGCATCCAGAAGTACCAAGGGCGGAAGTGGACTTGGCCTTTCCATTGCATCCACCATTGTGGAAATGCATGGAAGTAAGCTTGTGCTGGAGGAGCATGTGACTGGCTACACCAAAGCCTTCACCTTTGAACTCCAGAATCAGGAGGTCTAGCACATTGTCATTTTTTCTAGAAAGTACTACAATGAAGTAGGTGTAAAAATAGAAGGAGGTTTTCCTATGAGTTTTTTCGCATCCATCGATCCAGTCATCTATGTATGGCTTCTTTTTACCATTGTATTTGTTGTGATTGAGCTTTGCACCGTTGGACTTACATCCATCTGGTTTGCAGCAGGAGCGTTAGTGGCTATGATCTTGGCGATTTGCCATGTGCCATTTGCGATTCAGATTATCGCTTTTCTTGTGGTTTCCTTTGGCGCTTTGTATGCCACCAAGCCGTTAGTTAGCAAGTACATCAACAGCAAGTCACAGAAGACCAATGCAGATGGCATTGTTGGAAAAGAGATTCGCATCTCTGAGACAGTAAATAACATTGATCAGACCGGTACCGCCGTTGTCAACGGGCAAGAGTGGACAGTACGTGCGGCCGATGATGATACCGTCCTTGCAGTCGGGGACATGGCGATCGTAGTAGGCATTCAGGGAGTAAAACTGATTGTAAAGAAGAAGGAGGATTAATACTATGGGTCCAGTTATTGCACTTATTATCGTGCTCATTGTTGTTGCTTTAATTATCATTAGCAGCATCAAGATCGTGCCACAGGCACATTCCGTTGTTGTTGAGCGTCTTGGCGCTTACCTTACCACTTGGGAGGTTGGTGTTCATTTCAAGATGCCATTTATTGATCGTGTTGCAAAGCGTGTATCCTTAAAGGAGCAGGTGGCAGATTTCCCACCTCAGCCAGTAATTACCAAGGATAACGTAACCATGCAGATCGATACTGTTGTATATTTCCAGATTACCGATCCAAAGCTTTACACCTACGGTGTTGAGAATCCAATCATGGCAATCGAGAATCTTGCAGCAACTACACTTCGTAACGTTATCGGTGACCTCGAGCTTGATGAGACACTTACTTCTCGTGAGACCATCAATGCTAGAATGCGTTCTACTCTTGATGTAGCAACTGACCCTTGGGGAATCAAGGTAAACCGTGTTGAGCTTAAGAACATTATGCCTCCTAAGGCAATTCAGGATGCCATGGAGAAGCAGATGAAGGCAGAGCGTGAAAGACGTGAGGCGATTCTTCGTGCAGAAGGTGAGAAGAAATCTACCATTCTTGTTGCAGAAGGTAATAAGGAATCTGCTATTTTGGATGCTGAGGCTGAGAAGCAGGCAGCAATCCTTCGTGCAGAGGCTAAGCGTGAAGCTACCATTAAGGAAGCAGAAGGACAGGCAGAAGCTATCCTCGCTATCCAGAAGGCAAATGCAGATGGTCTTCGTATGCTCCGTGAGGCTGCTCCAGACGAAGCAGTACTTACTCTTAAGAGCTTAGAGGCATTTGCAAAGGCTGCAGATGGAAAGGCTACCAAGATCATCATTCCTTCTGAGATTCAGGGCATTGCAGGCCTTACAAAGGCTGTTGTAGAGACTGCAAAAGAGAGCTAAGTCGTATAGATATAGTGTGCATTGCATGAGGGCTACCCAAGGTATTGTGGGTAGCCTTTTTTCTACCGAAATGGTATAATTTTATCTGTATTTTTATGCTTTTTCATAGGAAACGGAGAAAATATGACGAAGAAAAATCAGGTGAAATATAAGGGCAAACTGAAAGGCTATCTCTGTAGCCCTTTGTATTTGACGATTTTGCTGGTGCTTATGTGTATTCCAGCATATATGTATGATGTGAAATGCGGATACCTGGTATCTGGGTTTACGGTGGTTTATTTTGTGGTAGAGGCGATTTTCTATTTCCAGAATCGTCCGGTTCTGGCCTCTGAAATCGTGAATTTTGCTACACAGTATGCGACCGTGCAAAGAAAGCTTTTAAGCGAGTTTGAGATTCCTTATGCACTTTTGGATAATGCAGGAAAGATTCTTTGGGTGAACGAGCAGTTTGGACAGTTGACAGGCGTGGATCGCAACTACCACAAGTCGGTTTCTACCATTTTCCCTAGTCTTACCCGTGAACTTATCGAGAAGGGCGAGTCCGCAGATACGCTTTATGTAGAAAAGGATGAGAAGCTTTTCCGCGTGTCGCTTAATCGCATCTTTTTTGACACCATTACATCCGTTGGGGAATTGGTGGAGACAGAGGGTTCTGAGGAATTTTTGACGGCACTTTATCTCTTTGATGAGACCGAACTCAACCGCTATATGGTGGAGAACGAGGAGCAGAAGCAGGTGTGTGCCCTTGTTTATATCGATAATTTTGAGGAAGCGCTCAATTCCATTGAGGATGTAAAGCGTTCCCTTTTGGTAGCCTTGATCGACCGTCGTGTGCACCAGTATTTCTCACAGTATGATGCCCTGGTTCGTAAGACCGAGAAGGATAAGTATTCTATCAGTTTTAAGTATAAGTACCTAAGACAGATGGAGGAGGATAAGTTCAAGCTTCTTGAGGATGTCAAGGGCGTTAAGGTTGGTAACGAGATGGCCGTAACCCTCAGTATGGGTGTTGGTATTTATGGCGACAGCTATATCCAAAGCTCCGAGCATGCTCGCGCAGCCATCGATATCGCGCTCGGACGAGGCGGCGACCAGGTCGTTGTTAAGAACGGCGAAGAGGTTACCTACTATGGTGGTGGTGCAAAGCAGGTTGAGCGTAACACCCGAGTAAAAGCGCGTGTTAAGGCACAGGCTCTTCGTGAAATCATGGAGAACCGTGACAATATCCTGATCATGGGACATAGCTTATCCGATATTGATGCACTGGGTGCAGCGGTTGGTATTTACTGTTCTGCTAAGAACCTTGGCAAAAAGGCCCAGATTGTCATCAACAATCCGACTTCTTCTGTAAGACCAATTATGGAGACCTTCACCACAGAGAAGGGCTATCCAGAGGATATGTTTATTACCAGTGAGATTGCCATGGAAGTGGTAGGACGTAATTCTGCAGTCATCGTTGTAGATACCAACCGTCCAAGCTATACCGAGTGTCCAGGCATTCTTACCAAGACCGATTGTATCGACGTATTCGACCATCATAGACAGGGCAATGAAGTCATTGAGAATCCACTGCTTTCTTATATCGAGCCATATGCGTCTTCCGCATGTGAGATGGTTGCAGAGATGCTTCAGTACTTCTCTGATAACCTTAAGCTTGAGGATACAGAGGCAGATTGTATTTATGCAGGTATCTTAATCGATACCAACAACTTCATGGCCAAGACCGGTGTGCGTACCTTTGAGGCAGCAGCTTATCTAAAGCGTTGTGGTGCAGATGTAACCCGTGTACGTAAGTTACTTCGTAACGATATGGACGTCTATAAGGCAAGAGCAGAGGCAGTTCGTCATGCGGAAGTATATCGTGGCTGCTTTGCAATCTCTATTTGCCCAGGCGAGAATATCGAAAGCCCAACCATCGTTGGTGCCCAGGCAGCGGATGAGCTTCTCAACATTGTGGGAATCAAGGCAAGCTTTGTACTGACAGAATATCAGGACAAGATTTATGTAAGTTCACGTTCTATTGATGAGATTAATGTACAGATTATCATGGAGCGTCTTGGTGGCGGTGGCCACCTGAATGTAGCCGGAGCACAGATTAAGGATATGTCAGTGACTCAGGTAAAGCATTTGATCCAGGATACCTTGGACGAGATGCTTAAGGAAGGAGCAATTGAAGAATAATGAAGATCATTTTATTACAGGATGTTAAGACCCTTGGAAAAAAGGGACAGGTTGTAGAGGTTAGCGACGGATATGCAAGAAACGCCATTCTTCCAAAGAAGCTTGGTGTAGAGGCAACTCCAAAGAATTTGAACGACTTAAAGCTTCAGAATCAGCATGCAGACAAGGTTGCAGCTGAGAACCTGGAGGCGGCAAAAGAGCTTGCTGTTGTGGTAGAAAAGCAGAAGGTTGTCATTAAGACCAAGGTTGGTGCAGACGGAAGATTGTTTGGTTCTGTATCTACCAAGGAAATCGCAGAGGCAACCAAGGCGCAGACCGGTCTTGATTTGGACAAAAAGAAGATGAGTCTGGATGTTCCAGTAAAGGCACTTGGAACCTATGAGGTGGTTGTAAAGCTTCACCCACAGGTAACTGCAAAGCTTAACGTGCAGGTTGTAGAAGAGTAGATAGATTAGGAGGATATCCTCTTGGATGATGCAGTATTAAAGAGGGTAATGCCATATAGCCACGAGGCAGAGGAATCGGTTGTCGGTTCCATGATGATTGACCGAGAAGCCATCGTGACAGCGGCAGAGATATTAATTAAAGATGATTTCTACCAGCAGCAGTACGGCGTACTGTTTGAGACCATGGTGGAGATGAATAATGCAGGACAGCCCGTAGATCCAATTACCTTGCAGGCAAAGCTCAAGGAAAAGGATGTGCCAAAGGAGCTTACGGATGTGAGCTTCGTTGCGCAGATTATGACGTCTGTTCCGACATCAGCCAATGTAAAATATTACGCCAATATCGTAAAGGAATTGTCGGTAAAGCGTTCTCTTATTCGTACCATGGAAGGCATTGAAAGTGATTGCTATGGTGGAAAAGAGGGACTAGAAGCAATCCTGGATCGTACCGAAAGAGACGTATTCAAGCTGGTCAATTCCAGAACGACTGGCGATTATGTGCCAATTGACCGCGTTGTTATGAATGCATTGGAGCAGATTGAAAATGCTTCTAAGCAAAAGGGAAGTGTTACCGGTATTCCGACCGGTTTCATTGATTTGGATTATCAGCTGGCAGGTCTTCAGCCTTCCGACTTGATCCTAATTGCAGCCCGTCCTTCTATGGGAAAAACGGCGTTCGTATTGAACTTAGCACAGCACATTGCATTCCATGAGAATATGTGCGCAGCCGTATTCTCTCTGGAAATGAGTAAGGAGCAGTTGGTACACCGTATGTTTTCTCTGGAGTCCAATGTAGACTCTCAGGCACTTCGTACAGGTAACATGGCTGACTCCGATTGGGAGAAGCTGGTTGAGGCTGCAGGTATCATTGGTCGAAGTGAACTCATTATCGATGATACTCCAGGTATTAGTATTACAGAGCTTCGTAGTAAGTGTCGTAAGTATAAGCTTGAACATGATCTTAAGATTATCATCATCGACTACTTACAGTTAATGAGTGGTAGCGCTGGTAAGGCAAGCGAGTCTCGTCAGCAGGAGATTTCAGAGATTTCAAGATCGCTTAAGGCTTTGGCAAGAGAGCTCAATGTGCCAGTGATTGCACTGTCACAGCTTAGCCGTGCTGTTGAGCAGCGTCCAGATCATAGACCAATGCTTTCTGACCTTCGAGAGTCAGGAGCCATCGAGCAGGATGCCGACGTTGTTATGTTCCTTTACCGTGATGATTACTACAATCATGATTCACCAGACAAGGGCATTTCAGAAGTGATTATTGCAAAGCAAAGACGTGGTCCAATCGGAACCATTAAGCTGGCTTGGTTGGCACAGTACACCAAGTTCGCCAATTTGGAACATTGACATGAGCCCGTTGGCAAGGAACGAGCCCTACGGGCTCAGTCGCCACAGCGAGCGTAGCGAGAGCGGGGCTTCCTTGTTGTCAGGCCAAAGTACACATGTGCGTGGCAATAGGACCGTCCCTTGTGCGTGAAAAAAAGCAGGTGGGTTACTCAACCTGCTTTTCTTTGTTTCGCATTTATGCTCTGAATTACTCAGAGATAGCTCCTGTTGGGCAAACACCTGCACAGGTACCGCAGCTTACACAAGCGTCTGCGTCGATCTCGTACTGAGAAGCACCCTGTGAGATAGCACCTACTGGACACTCGCCAGCGCAAGTTCCACAGCTAACACATGCATCAGAAATAACGTATGCCATTTTGAATTCCTCCTTAAAAAATAATGATCATTAT